>NZ_OY782755.1:3767500-4067500 GCF_963678165.1 uncultured Acetobacteroides sp.
TCGTGCTTGCCGATCCCCGCGGCTTTTCGCAGCTTGCCACGCCCTTCGTCGCCTATAGGACCCAAGGCATCCCCCGTGCGCCCTTTTCTTACTCCTTTCCGCGCACCCGCCGGAGATCAACTCCGTCGCATGCGCCGCTTCGTCCTCAAACGTCAAAGATCTTTATCCTAATGGATTTTAGTGGAGAATAACGGATTCGAACCGTTGACCCCCTGCGTGCAAGGCAGGTGCTCTAGCCAGCTGAGCTAATCCCCCCAGTTAGTAGTCTCGCGCGGATTTGAACCGCGGACCCCTACATTATCAGTGTAGTGCTCTAACCAACTGAGCTACGAGACTGTATGTTTGATGCACTTGAGAAGAGAGTCAGACAAGTTAAAAGTCAGGACTCCAGAAAGGAGGTGTTCCAGCCGCACCTTCCGGTACGGCTACCTTGTTACGACTTAACCCCAGTCACCGGTTTTACCCTAGGGCGCTCCTTGCGGTCACGCACTTCAGGTCCCCCCAGCTCCCATGGTTTGACGGGCGGTGTGTACAAGGCCCGGGAACGTATTCACCGCGCCATGGCTGATGCGCGATTACTAGCGAATCCAGCTTCACGGAGGCGGGTTGCAGCCTCCGATCCGAACTACGACCGGCTTTCGAGATTCGCGCCCCATCGCTGGGTGGCTGCCCTCTGTACCGGCCATTGTAACACGTGTGTCGCCCCAGACGTAAGGGCCGTGCTGATTTGACGTCATCCCCGCCTTCCTCGCAGCTTGCGCTGGCAGTCTCGGTAGAGTTCCCGGCTTAACCCGCTGGCAACTACCGATAGGGGTTGCGCTCGTTATGGCACTTAAGCCGACACCTCACGGCACGAGCTGACGACAACCATGCAGCACCTCGCCGACCGCCATTGCTGGCTATGAAGTTTCCCCCATATTCGTTCGGCGTTCGAGCCTGGGTAAGGTTCCTCGCGTATCATCGAATTAAACCACATGTTCCTCCGCTTGTGCGGGCCCCCGTCAATTCCTTTGAGTTTCACCGTTGCCGGCGTACTCCCCAGGTGGATGGCTTAACGCTTTCGCTAAGCCCCTGACCCTTGCAGGCCAAGAGCGAGCCATCATCGTTTACGGCGTGGACTACCAGGGTATCTAATCCTGTTTGATCCCCACGCTTTCGTGCCTCAGCGTCAATACTCAGCTGGCGAGCTGGCTCCCCAATCGGCGTTCTGCGCGATATCTATGCATTTCACCGCTACACCGCGCATTCCGCCCGCCTCGCTAAGATTCTAGCCCAGCAGTATCAACGGCAGCTCTCCTGTGGAGCAGGAGCCTTTCACCGCTGACTGACCGGGCCGCCTACGCACCCTTTAAACCCAATGAATCCGGATAACGCTCGGGTCCTCCGTATTACCGCGGCTGCTGGCACGGAGTTAGCCGACCCTTATTCGTCTGGTACTTGCAGGCAGGGACACGTCCCTGCGGTTACCCCCAGACAAAAGCGGTTTACGACGCGTAGCGCCTTCTTCCCGCACGCGGCATGGCTGGTTCAGGCTTGCGCCCATTGACCAATATTCCTCACTGCTGCCTCCCGTAGGAGTCTGGGCCGTGTCTCAGTCCCAGTGTGGGGGGCCTTCCTCTCAGAACCCCTAGCCATCGTAGCCATGGTAGGCCGTTACCCTACCATCAAGCTAATGGCACGCATGCCCATCCTTTACCGATAAATCTTTACCCCAAATCCGATGCCGAACCTGGGAGCCATGGGGCATTAATCCGCCTTTCGACGGGCTATTCCCCTGTAAAGGGTAGGTTGCATACGCGTTACGCACCCGTGCGCCGCTCTCAAGAACCCGAAGGTCCTCTACCGCTCGACTTGCATGTGTTAGGCCTGCCGCTAGCGTTCATCCTGAGCCAGGATCAAACTCTCCATAGTAGAAGATTGTTTTGATTTTTTTTAAATCCTTGACTCGAACTCTAGTTTGCAAATCAAATTTAGAATTGACTTGTCTTAATATTTCTCTTCTCAGTGCCTCAAAGAACTCTATTTTAAACATTCACTGTCGACTTTTCGTCGATTGCGGATGCAAATGTAGTCATTTTTTTTTATCTGCAAAATTTATTTTTCAAATTGAAAACTTCGATTTCGCAAAACTTGAACCCCGACGACTACTTTCGTGATTCCGATTTTAAAGATCGTATTTCCTTTCGGAAAGCGGATGCAAAAGTAGCGCTTATTTTGGAATCTGCAAGGGTTTGTCCTGTGTTTTCTTCAACTTCGTCGCTACAAAAAACACAAACGGTTGATTACTAAAAAAAATAGGGTTTAGAAATGTCCAAGGTTTGTTCTAAGCCACAAATAGGTTATTTTTGGTCCCACAATACACCTTAATTTTACTATGCTAAACGACAGCAAGGTTGTTATCATACCTACATACAATGAGATAGAGAATATCGAAGCGATAATCACTAAGGTATTAAGCCTACACGGCGATTTTCATATACTTATAATAGACGATGGTTCGCCAGACGGCACAGCAGCACAGGTAAAAAGGCTGCAGGCAATCCCTGTAAACAGCCAAAGGATTCACCTAATTGAGCGAAGCGGGAAACTGGGCCTTGGTACAGCATATCTCACGGGATTTAAATGGGCGATTGCTCATGAGTACAACTTCATTTTTGAGATGGATGCCGATTTCTCGCACGATCCAGACGACCTCATTCGCCTATACGAGGCCTGCCATGAGGGAGCCGATCTCGCTATCGGTTCTAGATACGTAAATGGGGTCACTGTGGTTGAATGGCCTATCGGCAGAATCCTTATGTCGTACTACGCATCTGCATATGTCCGCTACGTAACAGGAATGCCTGTAAAGGATACCACCGCCGGTTTTAAATGCTACAGAAGAAAGGTGCTGGAGACCATCAACCTAGATGGCATTAAAATGAGGGGGTATGGGTTTCAGATTGAAATGAAGTACAACGCCTACCTTCTCCAGTTTAAGATTGCTGAGGTTCCAATTATCTTTAGGGATAGAACAAGAGGTACTTCTAAAATGTCGGGCGGCATATTTGGCGAAGCTTTTTGGGGGGTGCTAAACATGCGCCTCAGAAGTGTGTTTGGTAAGATAAAGGAAAAACCAAAAGTGTAATGGCAGCATACCTTATTTGCGACGCGACAATCGTTAACGAAGGAACTCGATGGGTAGGCAACGTTCTCGTAGAGCACGGACGCATTAGCAAGATATCGGCAAACAAAATAGAGGCAGCCAATGCCACCAAGATAGATGCCAAAGGGCTTCTACTCCTACCCGGTGTAATCGACGATCAGGTTCACTTCCGCGAGCCAGGATTAACCCATAAAGGAGATATTGCATCGGAATCGAGGGCAGCAGCTGCGGGTGGGGTGACATCGTTTATGGAGATGCCCAACACCAAACCTCCCACAACCACCGTTGAGCTGCTGGAGGAGAAACTTGAGATTGCCTCAAGAACGTCCTTCGCCAACTACTCCTTCTATATTGGGGCCACCAACGAAAACCTCGACGTCATCGCACAGATCGACCCTAGAACGACCTGTGGCGTTAAGGTATTTATGGGGTCGAGTACGGGCAACATGCTGGTAGACGAGCGCAAAACCCTTGAAGGAATCTTTGCCGAGAGCCCCACCATCATTACCACCCACTGCGAAGATGAGGCTACCATCCACCGAAACCTTGCTGAATTTCAGGCTCGCTACGGAGAGACGATCCCCGTGGAGGTGCATCCGCTAATCCGATCCAACGAAGCGTGCGTTCGGTCAACCGATTTAGCCATTAGCCTTGCCACCAAGTACAGTTCTAGGCTCCACGTGCTGCATCTATCTACAAAAGAAGAAATGGCACTCCTCGACACCAAGCCGCTTGCCGAAAAGAAGATCACCGGAGAGGTGTGCGTTCACCATCTTTGGTTCTCCGATAAAGATTACGCCCAACGGGGAAACTTCATAAAGTGGAACCCTGCAGTTAAGTCGGAGGCTGATCGGGATTCTCTTAGGGAGGCGCTTAAATCTGGCAAGCTAGATGTGGTAGCCACCGACCATGCCCCACATACCTTCGAGGAGAAGTCGAACCCGTACCTAACCGCCCCATCGGGAGGTCCATCGGTACAGCATTCGCTAGCGCTAATGCTCGAGTTGGCGAAGCAGGGCTTCTATACCATCGAAGAGGTCGTAGAAAAGATGTGCCATGCCCCAGCAACGCTCTTTCAGGTTGCCCAGCGCGGCTTTATCCGCGAAGGATACTTCGCCGACTTGGTGCTGGTTGACCCATCGACACCTTGGATCATTTCCAAAGAAAACATCCTCTACAAGTGTGGCTGGTCGCCTTTCGATGGCGTTACGCTTTCCAATCGCGTAAAGACCACCTTTGTAAACGGTGAAATTGCCTACAGCGATGGCGTGGTTTCCGAAAAGCCGCTTGGCATGAGGCTCTCGTTCGACAGGTAAATAGAATAAGCAATAGCGAACAATAACGAGCATCCCTGCTTTAGGGATGCTCGTTTCGTTTATCAGAAGCATGCCGGTTGGAAGCTGAATGTTGAGTGGGGAAACAACCTCTTCCCACAGTGGGAAGGGGAACACATCGTTGAACCGACGCTTCGCGGACAGCAGAAGAAGGCTTTACCGATGCAACCCGCTTCGGCCCCCATAAGAAACGGTGCCGCATAAAACAAGAAGAGCGATCGCAGGTTGAAAAAGCACCGCGCAGCTCAAAAAAGAGTAACCTTAGCTGTCCGGAAAGATGTTCCATCCTTGCAAAGCAAATCCGCATTCAGCGGAAAGGCATTTCATCCTTGCAATGCGAATCCGCGTTTAGCGGAAAGACATTTCAGTTCGTCAACACGAATCCGCTGCTGGCGGAAGAGCATTTCTTCGTGGAAATTGAATTCCGCCGCCAGCGGAAAGGCATTTCAACGCTGGAACGCGAATCCGCTGCTGGAAAAAAGCGATTTTGCCATTGTAAGTGACCTGCGAACACAAAAAAGAGGGAGGCCTAAAGCCCCCCTCTCCTATGATATCAAATCTTCGATAATCTACTAGTAGAAACGGAAACGGAAATCTTCGATTTCGGCGGCTTTTCTAAGCGCCTCGTAAGATTGGTAAACCGAGCGTTGACCGTTCATGCTGCTAATACGAACCTTTTCAGATTCGATGCTGAACGCTGGGTCAACCGTCTTTCCGGTTTGCTGAAGGACGTAAACGCCGTTCATGCCAACAATTGGCTTGCTGATGGTGTTTGGTTTAACCGAAGTTGCGGCAGCAATCAGTGCAGGCTCAATTCCTACGTTAGGCACGATGTATGCGCTGAAGGCAATATCGGCAGCGCCAGCAGCCTGTGTGCCGAGCTTCTGCGCGAGCTGGTCGATGCTGTTAACACCTTCCATTGCTTTCTTCATCTTAGCCTCGAGCATTTCGCCCTTCTTTTCACGCTTTACAAGGTACTCTACATCCGACTTAACTTGCTCAAGAGGTGCAATACCCTTCTCGCGCACGCCGGCAAGAATAGCAATTACAAACTGATCCTTGAGTTCGAATACCTTCGACACATCGCCCTTGTCGGCATCGTAAGCCCAGCGAATAACCTCACGAGGGCTATTCAATCCCGAAATTGCACGCTCGTTAGGGCTCAAGCGAGAGGCAACACGCTTGTTGATCTTAAACTTGGCCGCTAGTGCATTAAACTGTTCCTTGCTTTTACAGTCGGCAAGGAAGCTGTTTGCAGCGTTATAGGAAGCCTGAACGGTATGGCTACTTGGAATTACGTCGCGCTGCACTACGGCCAACTTTACGCGCTTGCTGGCAGTACCCTTGTCGGTTATCTGAAGCACGTGGATTCCATCTTTAGCAGGAAATACCTTTACAGTTCCAGATGCAGCCATTAGGGTCGAGTCGTCAACTTGTCCTCTGTGCAACCAGCCAATCTCGCCACCCTTTACGGCAGTGTTTTGATCAGCCGAGTACTTCTTAGCAAGCTCAGCAAAGTTTGCACCGCCCTTAACTGCCTTCATAAGGCTATCAGCTATCTTTTGAGCAGCAGCAACATTGCCGTTACCCGTAACCAAGATGTGGCGAGCCTTAACGGAGTCGGTCAGCATCTTGATGTCGGCGATACGAGCCATGATGAATGAGTTGCCATCGTAGTATGGCTTAAGGAACGAAGCGGTACTTCCGCTAAAAGCAAAGGTATCGAGCTTCGAAGCAAGCTCACCCTTCTTAAAGTAGTGGTCGTAGCTCTTATCGGTATTGTTTTGAGCATACTGAGCCGGATTTTGAGCAGCAACAAATTCAGGTTCAACCTTAGCAACCCACTGTTGAGCGTTGCTGTAGTCCTCCTTCGATGGCTTAACATCGAATACGACATACTCGATATCGCGACCAACTTCCTGCTGGAACATCTTCTTATGCTTATCGTAGTACTTCTTCAGGTCCGAATCGGTAGTCTTAACGGCAGAGTCGGGAATCGCAAAGAAGTTTTGAGCAACAAAGCGAATGCTATACTTGTTGGCATCTGCGGCAAGTGCGCGCTTAGCATCCAACGAGGTTACATACATCGAACGTTGAACCAAAGAGGCATACTTGCGGGTAAGCCTTTCAACCTTCACCTGATCCTTGATATACTTCCAGTACAACAAACGAGAAGGATCGGCATTTTTAACTTCAAGGCTCTTAACGAAAGCCACAATCTGCTCGCGATCTACCATGCCGGTTTGGGGATTTTGGAAGAAGTTGCGAACAACTGGAGAAATGTTATTTCCTTGAATGAGGTCAGCCATTTCGGTTTCAGAAACATCTACCCCTTCTTTGGCTAGGTTTTGGTCGAGAACCGTTTCACGAACCATTTCCTCCCAAGCCTGATCCCTTAGAGCCGCCGTTTCTTCCTCGGTAAACGATTGCTTACCGGAAATCAACTTCTGAGTTTCGGTCATCTCATCGAGCCTATTCTGAAACTGAGTAATGGATACCTTTTGCCCATCAATCTCAGCCAACGTCATCTTGGAACTGTTCAGGAGTGAACTTCCCGAGTTGATTAAGTCCCCCAATATGAATGCAAGAAGAGCAAAACCAATTACTACAGCAACCAAAACGCCCATGCGGCTTCTAATCTTTTCTAGTGTTGCCATGAAAATATTTAATTTAGTTTAATCTTTTTTTTTGAGACCACGAATATAGTAAAATCGGTTACAAAGCAAATGAATTTGTGCCGTTTTTTATTCCTGAACGGACAAATGTACTAATATAATCCGAGTTGAAGACATCCTCAGAATCTTAAACTTAAAGTTGCCAAACACAATCAAATCGCTTGGCGATGGGATGTTCGCGTTGCTGTAAAGGATGAAGCCAGCAAGGGTATCATACTCGTCGGATTCAGGAATTTCCAGTCCATACCTTTCGTTAAGCGCATCAACCTTAAGCTTTCCTGAGAAGAGGTATGTTCCATCCTTCAACCTTTTCTCAACGGTATCCTTCTCGTCATGCTCATCCTCGATATCGCCAAAAATCTCCTCTATAATGTCCTCAATGGTAACCAAGCCAGCAGTTCCCCCAAACTCATCAACCACAATCGCTATCGACTTTTGCTCCTTAATGAAGCGCGCCAGCATCTTTTGCGCCGATACGGTTTCGGGGATAAAGCTGATAGGTAGCAACATTTGCCGAATCGATCGTGGCTTTTTAAAAAGTTCCTTCGAGTTTACATAACCAACAATATTGTCGATAGTACCCTTGTAAACGGGTATCCGAGAGAAGTTGCTATCAATGAAAACCTGCTTAAGTTCCTCTATAGACGCATTATCCTCAATTGCTTTGATATCCGTTCGTGGGATCATCCTATCGCGAACCTTTACGCCGTAGAAATCGAGCGCATTCTGAAAGATCTTCAGGTCGTGCGTATGCTCTACATGACCTTTTTCTGACTCGTTTATAAGTTTAACCAAATCAACCGTATCAAAAATAGGAACTGTATCATCCCGCTTTACCCGAAGCCCTACCATGCGCAACATAAGTGTTGATATCCAAGAGGTAAACTTCGAAACAGGATACAGCACAACAAAAGCCAAAGCTAATGGCGCAACAAATATTCGTAGTAATAAATTGGGGTTTAAACGAAATAAGCGCTTCGGAATGAGTTCTCCTGCCATAAGAAATACTCCGGCAGCAATAAGAATGGTAACCAAAAAAATTGCAACAACAGAGGAGGTGTACTGCATAAGGAAAGGTTCCACCATTCGGGTGGCAAAGATGCTGTAGACTACCAGCGCTACGCAATTACCGACCAATAGCGTAGAAATAAATTGTCCTGAATGCTTTATGAAGATGTCTACAATGCCTGCATAAGTTCTACCATGCTTGCGGTCGAGTTCCACCCTAAGCTTATTTGCCTTCAAAAAAGCGACTTCCATTCCCGAAAAGAAAGCAGAAAAGACAAGCGATAGAACGATTACCACAAGAGTCAAACTCATTTATGTGCGATGCTGTTTATTCAACCAATACCGCAATATAAACATTAATGAGCTAAGAAAGGCCAGTGCCAACATACGTGTCCCTATACCCCCATCTTTAGCGATATAGGAGAATACGGAAAAGAAGAAAAGGGAAATGGACATTACTGCCCATATCCACATCCATATTCTGTTTTTTCTTGGAGATACTTGCATCGTGTTAGGCTAAAGAGAGAATCCAGAAAGACGAGGCTTCTTGATGTTGTAGTGTTGAAAACTTTGATCGGCATCAATTCCTTCGCCAACACTTACTGAGCCATCTGGCTTAACCACCTTTATGAATACGTTAGTTGATACACGTCCAGTATTCTGATTCCAGTAGAGTTTCTCGGTATAAAGGGTTTCTCCCTTATCATTCTTCCCCACCACGTTACCACGAGCCTCCCAAAGCTGCTGGTCTTCGTGGTAGATGGCGTACTTAGACGTGATACTGGCCACACGTTTACCTGCCTGGTCGTAGGTAATAACGCTGATTCCCTGTTTAAACTCCGAAACTATAGGATTGCGCAAGGAATAACGTTGCACAATAGGCGCAGAAACCTCCATCTTGTAATGCCCACCTTCCGAATAGGTCATCTTAAAGTTATCCATTGTTTCGGTAGGCTTACCCTCGAAGTTAGATATTGCCTTAACTGTTTCGATATCGCTTGTACACGATACCAAGAAGGCTGCACCTGCAATTGCAAATGCCGCCACAATTTTTTTAGAAAGCGAATAAAAATACCACATAATATGAATTGGCTATCTTGCTCTAATAACGGTTCGTTCGTTTATTCCACAACCGACAGTAATGGTTTTCCCTTCTTCATACGCATAAGTAAACAAGTCAGTCTTACTTGGGAAGGCTGCAGTGTAGCTGCTAATTAGCCTATCAGCATCAGCAGCAACAGAAGGATCAACTTGCTTTGCTTTATGGAGGTAGTCTACCGCAACAAAATAAGGACCAGCACTAACTACAGGATCGGCCCCTGGGCATTTCTGAGATCCAATGATGTTTGCAATAATGATATATGCCAATCCATTACTAGGATTGGCATTCAATGCTAGACGAGCAAATGCCTTAGCATCTTGCTTATCACCTATCTTCAGTTTAGCATCAGCGGCAAGCAAAAAGATGTTTGCCTTCTCTACGTTGTTCGACTGTGCATTTGCAGCCTCCTTGTAGTAAGGAACTGCTTTTGCATACTCGCCCTTTTCTACCAGTAACCGAGCCAAATTGAGTGCTCCTTCAGACGTAGGTTCAACCTTTTGAAGAGCAACAGCAACTTTGAAGTAGAGATCGCTTTTTGTACAACGATTAGCGCTGAAAAGCGAAATGATTTTCTTTAAAAGATCTATATCACTAGGCGTTTTCTCAAACTTTGGTGCATATAGAGCAATAAGGTTGTCGCATTTGGCAACTCCACTATTCACAAAATAGGCATCAATAGCCTCCTTCGCCTTCTTCAGAACTTCGTTATCAAGATCTGCTGTAAGTTGCTTCTCTACAATAGTCCCACTTGTTGAGTAGTAATTCATTACCTGATCGCCAGTAGCCTCTTTCTTTTGGTAAAGTTCACTAACAATCTGCATCCCGAAAACTATAATCTCAGCATTAACGCTTTGCCCCCGTTTTGCTATAAGATCATTAATCATTCCGAGAACCGTTGAAGTCTGCTCGGGTCTATACAGCAGTAAATCGCGAACTTTAAACTCCAACGCATTGGAAATATCACTAGGGAAATACTGTATGCGAGTATCATAGATGCTAAGCAGTGTATCAACATACGCCTGCTTTACAACTTCATTGGGAGCGACCTCTATAAAATGCTGGTAGATAGTTCGACCCCTTTGTAATGCCGAGAGTTGCGCACCAGGGCAAATGGTATAGGCGACCTTCCAATACTTATAGGCAGCCTTATAATCACCCGACTTAAAGCCATCCAAATATAAGCTAAGATTCAGCGCACATTTTTTTCTTGTGGCGGTATCAGCACCATATCGAGGATTGCTAAGATATGGCTGAGCTGAAGAATCAACCGTAATAACTGTGAGAAATGCAAAGACTACAAAATTTACAATCTTACGTTTCATACTACAGCCATATTAAGACACCTAAAACGCTTCTAGTTGAACTTTGGTTTTAAGAACCAACGATCGAAAAGTGAAACACCAACCGTAAAGGTGAAGTACTTCTCTTTTATACCGCTTCTAACTATCGAACCACGTTGTCCAAATTCGAAGGATGTATTTAAATAAGATAGCCCCTTTATAGGAAAAGCAAAACCTGCAGTAACTGCAATATCGTTGGTTTTACTACCACTTTTTTTAGTTAAAGAGCCATCACTGCCCAATGTGTAATAATTGACCTTGTAATACACATCATTGTAACGAAATCCTATTCGATAAGTTATTCGATTAAAGTAGTTACGAAAGTCAAGAACATTAGGAGTGTATTCTAGTCCAGCTCTTACTGAATTTGTATTTACATAAT
Organism: uncultured Acetobacteroides sp.; assembly: GCF_963678165.1. Classification (NCBI taxonomy): domain Bacteria; kingdom Pseudomonadati; phylum Bacteroidota; class Bacteroidia; order Bacteroidales; family Rikenellaceae; genus Acetobacteroides; species uncultured Acetobacteroides sp. Next base: position 3,778,487 of record NZ_OY782755.1, read on the forward strand.
CCGACATCTTGTCTAGTGGAGTAACTTTAGACCATTGGGCAAATTCGTAATCAAAAGCGAATGTATACTTGTCTGTTTTCCCAAAAGAAGCGCCAAGACCAACCTTAGTAGGTATCCCAAAATCGATATTACGGTTAATGTACTCAATAGTATCTACCGTGTTTGATGTAGTTGTAAGTTCGTCAAGTTTAGCAGAGATGTTAAGTTTGGGCTGGAAAGTTAGCCCTAAGTTTAAGAATTTCCCCGCATCCAAATTGCGAGCATACGATACACCTGTAGAGAATCCAAGATTCGACACCATCACCCGGCTTGTAGTGTACGATGACAAATACAAGGAACTTGATGAAGGAAATATAGTATTGTAGTTGCGATCAATAGATCCAAAATATAGGTTCAGATTAGCACCAACCGAAAGACCTTCTAATATCTTTGCCCCAAGTCCTATTTGACCAATATTCACACCACCCTTACCATTGTACTCGTAGTTCACATTCCCAATGTTTGATAGAATTGTAGGATCGGTTTCATCAAAAGAAATACGATAACCAACCTGTGTCATAGGCTGAAATGTTAGCGCAGTAAACAGCCTCTTTGAAATTGGGAATGCCATAGAAATATGATCGACAGAAAACCCGTTAAAGCTGGTATTTTTGCTACTCGTTGACGCATAAATATTGTTGCTTTCAATTCCAAAATCAACAATAAAGGTAGTGGTATCCTGAGCTGTAAGTGCGGCAGGATTCAGGTGGTTAATCATAAACCTACTTCGTACACCAATACCAGCATCACCCATTCCACGCGTATTTGAGAATCCAGGGAGCGATAGCTGCCCTATACCGTAAAGAGTACTTGGTGAATAGAAATTTCTGCTATACTCTTGAGCATTAGCGGCTACTGAAACTGCTACTAAAAGAATAAAAAAAGATGTACGTAAAGTTCTTTTAAACATTATACTCTAAAATTCGGTTCAACCCTTGGACTACCAAATTGGGAACGACAAATATGGTGTTTTTTAATCTTCCATCAAAGAAAAATGAATCCCCTCCAGTAAATATAACCTTTAAATCAGGATGAAGCCCACTAAACAGATCAATATAGGTATTCAACTCAAATATTGCACTGTTAAGCACACCTGCTCTAATTGCATCGGTTGTGTTTTTACCAATAAGAGGATAACCATCGGCAATATCGACTAACGGAAGCTTTGAAGTGAAACTCGAGAGTGCCTTGAATCGGGTATTTAACCCCAGCGAGATGTTGCCACCCTCGAATCGCCCAATAGCCGAAACAAAATCGATTGTTATTGCCGTTCCACAATCAACAACAAGAACGTTTGTATGAGGGAAAATATTGTTTGCCCCTACAGCCGCAGCCAATCTATCGAGCCCTAACGTATTAGGAGTCTCATAATCGTTGGCTATCGGGACTTGCGTTTTATGGCTAAAAAGCACAAGTTTCTTATCGATAAAAGTTTCTAGCATTTCAGGAGTTACCTCGTCTCGAACCGAAGAAACAATGCCGTAGTCAAAATTCCCATGTTTTAAAAGAAAAGGAACTACCGAGCTATCGCTCCATCCATTAGCCCGAATAACGTCAACAATATTTCCATCGCGGATGGCTGCAAGCTTAATAGCTGTATTTCCAATATCAACAATTAGGTTCATAGCGTTGCTTGTTTCATGTTATTCAGAATGGTATACGCAGCATCTACATCCTTTACATTTGGAATAGAGATGTAAAGTTTATCAGGGGTCTGCTTTACCTTAAAGTTCTTAGGCTGCGATTGCAGGTAGCCAATTAACTTAGCAAACAGCGGCATTTGGTAGTACCCCGACATCTGGTTAGATATAAAATAGGTAATCATAATGCCATTTTTAAGGATGATCTTTTCGAAGCCCAACGACATAGCCAAACGGCGCAGCTTAACCACGTGGAGCAGCTGCTCAACCTCGAGTGGCATTGGACCAAAGCGGTCGACAAGCCGAGCCTTGTACTTTTCAAGTTCCTCCTCGTCTTCAATTGCATCGAGTTCGCGGTATAGGCGAATCTTTTCGGGGATGCTGCCGATATAGGCATCGGGTAACAGCAACTCCATATCCGTATCAATGTGACAGTCGGTAACAAAGGTGATGTCGTGAGGTTTATCAGGTGTTTCGTCGCTACCTTCGAACAAATATCGGAACTCGGAATCTTTTAGTTCCTGAATAGCCTCGTTAAGAATCTTATGGTACGCCTCGAAACCGATCTCGGCAATGAATCCGCTTTGCTCGCCTCCTAAAAGGTTTCCAGCTCCACGGATATCTAAGTCCTGCATGGCTATATTGAACCCGCTACCCAGATCGGAGAAATCCTCAATAGCCTTTAGCCTACGGCGCGAATCCTGTGGTAAACCTGCAACAGGTGGAGCCAGCAAGTAGCAAAATGCCTTTTTATTCGAACGTCCAACACGCCCGCGGAGCTGGTGCAAATCGCTAAGGCCAAACTGGTGAGCATTATTTATGATGATGGTGTTGGCGTTAGGAATATCCAATCCCGACTCGATAATTGATGTTGCAAAAAGAATATCAGCCTCACCATCGATGAATGCCATCATCGTTTTTTCGAGTTTATCTGGCTCCATCTGACCGTGAGCAACCAGAGTCTTTACTCCCGGCACAAGCTTCTTTACGTAAGTCTCCATTTCCATGATGTCCATCACGCGGTTGTGCACGAAAAACACCTGCCCTCCCCTATCGAGCTCGTAGGTTATGGCTTCGCGAATAATTTCCTCGTTAAACGTGTGCACCTCGGTAGAAACTGGGTGGCGGTTTGGTGGTGGAGTTTGTATGATGGACAGGTCGCGAACGCCCATAAGCGAGAACTGCAGCGTACGCGGAATCGGCGTTGCCGTAAGCGTTAGAGTATCTACATCATGCTTCAGTTGACGAAGTTTCTCCTTGGCTGATACGCCAAACTTCTGCTCCTCGTCGATAATCAGCAAGCCTAGATCCTTAAACTTGATATCCTTCCCTATTACGCGATGCGTACCTATCAGAATATCTATTTTACCTTCGCCAAGTTCCTTAAGCGTATCCTTTATCTGCTTGGCCGATTTTAGGCGGCTTACAAAATCAACTTTTACGGGAAACTCCTTAAGCCTATCCCTAAACGTTTTGTAATGCTGAAGCGCCAGAATGGTGGTTGGAACTAGCACAGCAACCTGCTTGCTGTCGGCTGCCGCCTTAAGAGCCGCACGGATTGCAATCTCGGTTTTACCAAAGCCCACATCACCACAAACAAGACGATCCATTGGCAGTTCACCTTCCATATCCTCCTTAACAGCCTTGGTAGTGCGCATCTGGTCGGGCGTATCCTCGTAGATGAACGACGCCTCAAGCTCGTACTGCATAAACGAGTCGGGCGAGAACTGGTAACCACGAGAGGCTCGACGCTGCGAATAAAGCGCAATAAGATCCTTTGCAATATCCTTAACCTTCTTCTTAGCCTGAGCCTTTAACTTTTGCCAGGCACCGCTGCCCAGCTTATATATTTTTGGAGGCTCGCCATCCTTGCTCTTAAACTTCGAGATGCGGTGCAGCGCGTGGATATTCACGAACAGCACGTCGCTATCGCGGTAAACAAGCTTGATAGCCTCCTGCATCTTACCATTAACCTCCGTTTTCACCAGACCGCCAAAAACGCCAACACCGTGATCGATATGCACCACGTAGTCTCCAATTTGCAGGCTGCTTAACTCCTGAATGGTGATGGCCTCGCTCTTATTAAGCTCGCCGCGCAACTTATACTTCTGGTAGCGCTCAAATATCTGGTGGTCGGTGTAGCAGCAAATTTTTGCAGAATGATCGACAAAGCCCTCGTGCAGTGCAACTGGCACAAAGTCGAACTCAATATGTTGCTTGGTAATGGAGTCGAAGATGTTATGCAAGCGCTCTACCTGAGCCTCATTCTCCGAGAGCAGGCAGGTGGTGTAACCCCGCTCGTTGTTCTCCATGATGGTATCAGCCAGCAGCTCGAAGTTCTTGTTAAACGTTGGCTGCGGCATGGTGGAGAAATCAACCGTCTTTTCCGCTTTCAGATAGCTAGAAGATGAAAGCGATATAGAAGTGTAACGTTGTACCCCTTCAACCAACTCGTCGGGAGAAATTATCCATTCCCCCTTAGCGCCTTTACCATCGTGGACAGATTCTATTTTACTAACATCGGTATTGGTGTCGATTTCTACGAAGCGACGATGCAGGTAGTCCATCTCCTCCAACCAAAATATGGTGGTGGACGGAACATAATCGAATATGCTGACCTTAAGTTCCGAGAGCGAGGCATTCTTTAGGTTGGGAACCACCTCGATTACCGAGAGTTTATCCTCCGAGAGCTGCGTATCAATGTTGAAGGTCCGAAGCGACTCCACCTCGTCGCCAAAGAAATCGACGCGGTAGGGCTTATTATCGGAAAATGAAAAGATGTCGACAATGCCGCCACGAACGGCAAACTGCCCCGGCTCGGAAACAAAGTCGACCCGCTCGAAGCTGTACTCGAGCAGCACATCACGGACGAATTCGATGGAGACCTTTTCGCCAACCGACATCTTAAGCGTATTGGTGCGCAGCTTTTCCGACGACACCACCTTTTCGACGAGCGCCTCGGGATAGGTTACTATTGCCAAGTAGCCGTCAGTTGGAGCGCCTTCCTTCAGCGCGTTGAGCACGGCAGTTCGCTGGACGATGCCCGAGGGATCCTCCTGCCCGTACTGTATGGATCGCTTGTAGGCCGACGGAAAGAAGAGTATCCTGTCGGACGAGGTGAGGTTGTAAAGGTCGTTGTAGAAGTAGGCTGCTTCATCCTTCTCGTTAAGCACGAAAAAAACAACCTGTCCTTGCGTGAGCACGAGCGATGCGACAATACTCTTTGCGGAACCGCTAAGCCCATCGGCTTTTATGGAGCGGCAACCCGAGGCGATATGCCCACGTAGCGTGGCTATCGCCTCCTGTTGCTCAATTCGTTTGATTAGCTGATTTACGTTCAAAAGGCTACTTTTAATGCTTTGAACGCAAATTTAGGAAAGAGAATACTATTTCATCCGAAAACAGGCTGTTTTTTATCGTCCGGATGGAATATCCGAGCTATTCGCCACAAGGATGCTCCACCGGAACTTCCTGTATAAACTCCTCCACACGCCTTACCAGCGTATACGAGCCCGCCACAAATGGTACGCGCTGATGCAACGAAGTTGGCTTTATTTCGAGGATACGCATTGTTCCTGTTGTTGCCCTTCCACCAGCCTGCTCGGCCAAAAAGGCTATCGGATTACACTCGTAAATCAGACGTAGCTTACCTTCGGGTTTCGCCTTTGTAGGAGGATAAAGAAAAACGCCTCCCACCAGTAGGTTGCGATGAAAATCGGAAACCATGCTACCAATGTAGCGGCTGGAGAATGGACGGTTGGTTGCAGGAGAATCGACCTTGCAGTAGTCTATAAACCGCTTAACGCCGTTGGGGAAGGAGTTGTAGTTTCCCTCGTTAACCGAGTATATCTTCCCAGATCTAGGCGTTTGAATCTTGTCGTGCGAAAGGCAAAACTCGCCAATCGAAGGATCGAGCGTAAAGCCATAAACCCCTTTGCCGGTGGTGTAAACCAGCATTGTCGACGAGCCGTAGATGATGTAGCCAGCAGCAACCTGCTTCTGCCCTTCCTGGAGGAAATCGTCGAGGATGGCCTTCTCGCCGCGTGGGCTAATTCGTCGGTAGATGGAGAAGATGGTTCCTACCGAAACGTTACTTTCGAGGTTGGCCGAGCCATCGAGCGGATCCATACAAACGATGTACTTGCCATCGAGCGCCATCTCGTCGTCGAAGGTTACGATCTCGTCGTTCTCCTCCGAGGCGATACCGCAGCACTCACCGCTATTGCGGATGCTCGAGATAAAGAGCTCGTTAGCGATGTAATCGAGCTTCTTTTGATCTTCACCCTGCACGTTGGTGGCTCCTATCGAACCAAGGATGTCGGCGAGTCCGGCCTTGTTAATGGCCCTGTTCACGATTTTTGCAGCAACGCCTATGTGATGAAGCAGGCGGGTGAATTCTCCAGAAGCATAAGGAAAATCGGCCTGTCGCTCAATAAGGAATTGATTCAAGGTGGTTACCTTATACGCTTTAAGAATGTGGTTCATTTGTGATATTAGTTTACAGACAATACATTTTACCTACCGGTAGGCAAGCGCTGCAAATTAATGCAATTTATTGCATCGTTTCTACTATTTTATATGATTTTTTATTTCAAACGTATGCATATCGCATTGTTTTGTCGTTGTGTATTTACTACAAAACGCATTTCATCTTTGATTATATGTAGATTATACCATCTACACCATAAAACTACATATGCACACCAACAAACGTTTGGGCAAATCACTATACTCCGAACAACCCATCACACCCCACAAAAAAAGGAATTAAGGAGCGTAACTACAAGTTCACGGACACACCCTAGCCCCCTTGCTAATATCTGAAATAGCTTCATCGAACTCTCCCTCCGAGGTGCTCCCGAGGAGCCTCTTCATCCACATGCAAGCCGCCCCCGAGAGCGCTTATCCCCAGCATCTATATCGCCCGATGGCCGCGCAAATCCTTTTCTCTTCGCCAAATAACCGCTATCTTGCGCCGATTTTTATTGCATCCAACCTTAAATGATATATTTCGAATGAAGGTTTACAAGTTTGGAGGGGCATCGGTAAAGGATGCCAGCGGAGTTAAGAATGTTTGCAGCATAATTACAGGCGCCAACGACAATCTGGTGGTGGTGGTATCGGCCATGGCCAAGACCACCAACGCGCTGGAGCGGGTGCTTACGGCGTACCTCGAGAACAAGCCCAACGACCTGCAGGCCGAGATGGCCGAGCTTAAGAATTTTCACGCCAACATCATAAACGAGCTATTCGCCAATCCCGAAAAGCAGCTATTCGAGCTAGAGGCGGTACTCGAGGGGCTAAGCTACTTCCTATCGATAAACACCAAGCGCGACTACGACTTCTGCTACGACCAGGTGGTGTCGGTGGGCGAGCTGATATCAACAAAAATAGTTGCCAGCTACCTTGCAGAGCAGGGCATCGATGCCGAGTGGGTGGACGTGCGCACCATCCTGAAAACCGACAGCACCTACCGCGATGCCAACGTCAACTTCGAGACCTCGGGCGAGCTGTTCCGCAACACCATCGACTTTAACCAACACCGCATATACCTTACCCAAGGGTTCATCGGAGCCAACCACAAGGGCTACTCCACCACGCTGGGGCGCGAGGGCTCGGACTACACGGCCGCCATCATCGCCAACCTGCTGGGGGGCGAGAGCGTGACCATCTGGAAGGATGTGCCGGGGGTGCTCAACGCCGATCCGCGCATCTTTAAGGATACCGTGCACCTGCCATCGGTATCGTACAAGCAGGCCATCGAGCTGGCCTTCTACGGGGCGCAGATCATCCACCCCAAAACCATTAAGCCGCTGCAGAACCGCAGCATCCCGCTATACGTGCGCTCGTTTGTCGACCCAGCGGCGCCCGGCACCGAGGTGGCCGCCAGCATCGCCAAGGTAGATGCCGTGCCGGTGTACATCCTCAAGCAGAAGCAGACGCTGATTTCGGTGGAGCCCAAGGACTACTCGTTTGCGCTGGAGGATAGCTGGGTGAAGGTGTTCACCATCATGCAGCGGTACCGCCTGAAGGCTAACCTGATCCAGAACTCGGCCATCAGCATGAGCATTAGCGTGGACGGCACCAACCAGCAGCTGCCCGCCGCCATCGACGAGTTTATGAACGACTTTCGGGTGAAGTACAACGAGGGGCTCAACCTGCTCACCATCCAGAACTACAACGAGTACATCCTGGAGAGCTACTCGGCCGACGCGGAGGTGATCCTGATGCAGAAGAGCCGCCGTACGGCAAGGATTCTTTATAGGTAGACGTTAGATTTTAGACGTTAGATATTAGATAGCCGTGGCGCGTTGCGCTGCGGCTTTTTTGTGCTCACTATGGGATTTCGAACCATTCGAGAACAGCCAGCAGAAGAAACCATTTTCGGGTTAACCTCTACGAGGTAATAGCAAATCTGGGAATCTTCGCTACAAATCGGAATGCCCTACGGGCAACCCCTCTCGTCGAGCGTTACCGCATCGCGGTTACCGATTTGTAGTACGCCACTCCGCCACGCTCCCTTATTCTCCGCAGGAGATAGACTAAAACACCTAATTTGACGGTTTGCTAACAGCCGTGGTGCGTGGCGCTGCGGCTTTTTTTGTGCTGAGACCTCATTCCATAGCCGTCAAGCGAAGAGATACCATTCTTAAAGGACGTGCTTGTGGCATGCCTGTTTTCGACTCCCCCCTAAATCCCCTCTCTTAGCCGAGTGGTTGGTTAACCAATAAAAGAACGTTGCTGCTTCTGCCTTTTTTACTCAGGCGACGCCTGCTCGGCTAAAAGAGGGGACTTCCAGCGCTCCGATTAGGCTGCAGCTTATATCCGTGCCGCAGCCCCCTCTTTGCGAATGGCAAGTAGGCACCTACGGGGTTGGCAGGCATTCTAGTGCCATTCGGAGAGAGGGGGATTGGGGGTGAGTCGGATTTGCGAAGCAGATAACACCTTTTTAGTCGCTTACACATGCTTAGTTTGGCGGCCATGAGGCCCCATACCATGCAAAAAGCCCGACGCTAAAGAGCATCGGGCCTTTTGATTATTCTGAAGTACTACTGTTTTCTACACTAATTTTATACGATATTATCGAGGTTTAGGGAGTCGGTCTGCTTGGCAGCCTTAGCCTCCTTGGCATCCTCGCGGCCCTGTGCCTGACGCAGCTCCAACTCGAACTTCTCTCCAAAGGTAACGATCTGCGCGTGCGCCTGCGCCCACTTGGAGGTGGGGTTCACCATGGCCTGCGACTCGGTGTACTTGAGCAGCAGCTCCAGTGCCTCCTCGAACTCCGCGCGGATGGTCGAGGCCGAGTCGTACGCCTTACGCTCGGTATCGTCTACGCCGCGCGACTGGTAAACGTCCTCGAACTCCTTCTGTGCCGTAGCCAGCATGGCGAACGCTTCGGTTAATCCCAGCAGCTTAATGGCAGCAACGCACTCGGGCGACTTGAACTCGGCCAGCAGCTTGTTGAGGTTCGATGACTCGTCGTTGAGCTTCATCTTGTCCAACGCGATACCGTTACGCTCAATAATTCGCCAGATCAGCTGCGCCGCAGCCCGCTCGGCATCATTGAACGAAATCAGGTAGCCCCTTAGCCGATGCTTGATGCCCCTAAATAGGTTATCACGCTTCCCATCGGCCTGCCTAACCAGCTGCGAGTACTGGCTGCGCAGCTCGCGGTTGAGCGCCTCACCGAGTTTAACGAATAGGCCAACGGCCTTGGTGTAGTAAGCACAGGTTTCGATCTCGGGAATGGAAAGATCCTTGAATACCCTAAAAACCTGCTCACCAAAGGTAACTAGCGAGGCTAGTACCAGCTTAGAAAAATTGATTAACTGTTTCATAGTTAAAAGATATTTAGTAATACTTCAGTTCGTACACCAAAAACTCCCTCGCTACCACACCTAATCTACCCCTCCGGGAGAATTTCATCCTATCGCATCGTTGAAAAATGCCTCCGCTGACAGCGGAAGGCTGTTCCCATCTGTAAATGGGTTTCCGCCAGCTGCGGAATGCCATTTTCAAGTGTAAACGGGTTTCCGCTAACTGCGGAACGCCATTTTCAGCTGTAAATGAGCTTCCGCTAGCAGCGGAATGCCATTCCCAAGTGTAAATGCACTTCCGCGGATAGCGGAAAACCATTTTCACCTAAAAATGAACGTTACCGGGCGGCAACCATCCCATTTCTTACCTCCAAAGGCTTTCCGTAGCCCCAGCTATGCCGCTCGCTGCACCATTTCTAAGAACGTCAGCGGTGAAAATAGCTTTTTTTAATTAAACAACCTCCGATTGATAATTTTTTTAACGGCTGACTGCTGCAAAAGTAATGCGACGACGTAGGCAAAGATGGATGTAGAGACAAGGCAATGCCTTGTCTCTACCACAACGGTAGGGAATGGCAGTATGCATAACGATGATGCTGTGGAGGAACCAATTTTGTATAGCCGCACGCCATGCGGCTATACAAGGTGTAAAGTAGAGCGTATAAGGGTAAGTAAAAAGTCGAAGCATCAAAATTATTTACTATTCATCTTTTGATGATTCTTTTAAACCTATTACTTTTAGATCGTAAAATATCTAAATCTCAAATCCAACAAAATGAAACTTGACATAACAGCAGATTACAAATCGCTTAACCCATTTTCAATTGAGTTGCCTAAACTAACTATCTTGACTGGATTAAATGGGGCTGGAAAATCTCAAATTTTAGAAGCTATAAGCAATAATATAATTAAAATATTCGATAACGATAAAGAGTTAACTCAAAAAAAATATACAAATTTATTAAGTCTTATGCCCATAGACAATGGAGCATCTTCCAAAGAAATTATTGTTCAAAGAATTAACAGTTCATTTACACAATTCCAGAATTTGCAAAACTCTTTGAAAAATTTCACCAACAATTTTTCAAATTCATTAAACTATGAAACTGAAAGACCAATATATAGTAATCTCATAGGTATATTCGGCACATCAAGTTTACACACAATAGATCCAGATATTCTAAAAAAAGAAATAGAAATCAATTTCCCTAATAATCCAGACTACAAATCATTTTTAAATAAATACATGTCAAATTACTCATTATTTTGCAATCAAATGATAAACAATCACTACACAAATAAATATCAAAAAAATCGACTAAATAAAATAAAAAAAGAAACTAACAAAGATATACATCAATTAACGTTAGATGATTTTCATAAATGTCTAATCCATATAGATAATAACAATACGGACTTATTCCAACATAATCTAGCAGAAACATTCAAGAGATATCATTTGAAATATGAGAATAATTTATACAATAAATTTAGATCAAATGAACTAAAAAATAAAGATATCGTATGGTTAACCGATGAGGATTTTACTGAAAAATATGGAGAAGCACCTTGGATTTTGCTAAATAAGATACTTTCTGAAGCTAATTTAAATTACAAAGTTAATACACCTGAAAATCAATCAAGGGATGTCCCATTTGGCTTTAAACTTATTGATAATTCTACAGAAGTAGAAATAAGTATAAATGATTTATCATCTGGAGAAAAAGTAATTATGTCTTTAGTACTGGCTCTTCTAAATACAAGTGAAGATGAAGTATTACCCGAAATAATTCTAATGGACGAACCAGATGCATCTCTTCATCCTTCAATGACTAAACAATTTCTCAATGTTATAAACAACGTATTTGTAAAAGAAAAAGGTATTACAACCATAATTACCACACATTCTCCAACTACTGTTGCTTTAGCACCAGAAGAATCTCTTTATGTTGTATCAAAAAGTAACGAAAGAATTAAAAAGACCACAAAAGAGAAAGCTCTAAAGACTTTACTAGATGGTGTTCCTTCGATCAGCATTAACTACGAAAATAGAAGACAAGTTTTTGTTGAGAGCAAGTACGATGTATTTTTTTACGAAAAAGTATACCAAAAGATAAGAAGTTACTTGCATGACGATATTTCTCTTCATTTCATTTCATCAGGTACAAACGGATCTGGTTGCTCAGATCAAGTAAAAGAAATTGTAAAGAAATTAAACTCTTTCGGAAACAAATCCATTTTTGGAATTATTGATTGGGACTGCAAGAATGTAAGCAAAGACAACATTCTTGTTCTCGGAGAAAACAAAAGGTATAGCATTGAAAATTACATTTTTGATCCAATACTAATTACAGCATTTCTTTTAAGAGAAAAATTTATTACTCGTGATGATTTAGGACTTACAAAAAATGAAAGTTTTACAGACTTCAAGAATTTATCTCAAGACAAACTTCAACAAATAGCTGATTATACCATTAATAGAGTAAAAAGTAAAATTAATCCTTCAGAAGGAGAATGTTATAATATAAAATATATAAACGATACTGAAATTAAAATACCTATATGGTATTTGCAACTTCAAGGTCATGACCTAGAAGAAAAACTAAAAGAAGAATTTCACCAACTTAAGAAATATAACAAGGAAGGTGAATTAAAGAATGAGATTATCAATAAAATTATTGATGACATTCCAGAACTTATACCTCATGACTTACTGGATGTTTTCTTAAGAATACAATCCAACTAATCTCAATCTCCATTAGGCGAAGATCCCAACCTTCATCAATCCTATCATTGCAGGCTATAGCAAAAAAGCAAAAGCGCAGGTCTTCCCCGCGCTTTGCCGTAGTATCATATCTTCGAAGAATTCGGCTACCTGCCGCTACCGATAGGCGGTAATCGAAAGCGTGCTAGTCCCAGATTCCGTTTTTTTCGGTAAGGATAACGGGTTCCGAGTCGGTAACTAGGATGGTGTGCTCGTGCTGGCAGCCGAAGCCACCACGCTCGCCGGTAAGGGTCCAGCCGTTGCTGTCGGTTTTGGTGTAGGACGAGAAGGTGGTGATAAAGGTCTCGATGGCCACCACGCCCCCCTTACGGAAGCGCTGCTTGTACGAGCGGTCCTGCCAGTTAAGGATTTCGAGGGGCTCCTCGTGCAGCTTTCGGCCAACGCCGTGGCCCGAGAGATCCTTGATAACCTTGTAGCCCGCCCTTTTGGCCTCTGTCTCGATCAGCAGCCCCAGCCTCGACACCTCCAATCCGCCATGGATGCTCATGATGGCCGTTCGGAGAATGTTTCTGGAAGCATCAACCAGCTTTTGGTGGTGGTGGATATCCTCACCCAGCACAAACGAACCGCCGTTGTCGGAGAAAAAGCCGCCAAGCTCGGCCGACACGTCGATGTTTATCAGATCGCCCTCCTGTAGGATACGTTTTTCGGAAGGAATACCGTGGGCTATTTCGTCGTTAAGGCTGATGCACGTCCACCCCGGAAAGTCGTAGCTAACCTTGGGTGCCGATTTTGCCCCATACTGGTTAAGGAGCATGCCGCCATACTCATCGAGTTCCTTGGTAGACATGCCCACGCGAGCATGTTCGCGCATCTGCTTAAGCGTTACGGCCACCGCATCGCTTATTCGCTTCATTCCCTCCAGCTCTTCCTCGTTGGAAATTACCATCGCAATATGTATTTAAGTCGCCTGCGGAAGTTGGCGCATTTCGCCACCGCAGATTCGGTTGCGAGAAACCTCCTACAAAATTAAGCCGCATCGCCGCCACACCAACACAATTGAGGTTAAATGATTGAGACCATTGCCTCTGTTAGGCGAAGGCTTCAGACCATAGCCGTAGTTTAAAAGCAGAAACGCCCAATAGCAGCACGTAATCCCCTCCTTGGGAGGGGTAAGGGGTGGGTTTGCTCGTACGAATATAATCCAGCCCGTCCTTATACAACATGAGGTCGAGAATAAAAAAAGCATAGGCTCTACCTATGCTTTTCAAAGAGTCGCACGGCCTTGCGGCTCTACGGAAACCTGCTACACCTTTAGCGTTTCACCCTCGGAGTGGGCAACGACAACGGCACCGCAGGAGTCGCTCCAAACGTTTACCGCCGTGCGGAACATGTCGAGGATTCTGTCAACCGATAGGATAAGGCCAATACCCTCCATCGGTAGGCCAATGGCCGAAAGAATAATCGTGATCATTACCAGCCCCGCCATGGGGATTCCGGCTGCGCCTATCGAGGCCATCAGAGTTGTGACCAGCACTATGGCCTGCTGCCCAAGGGTGAGGTCGATGCCGTAGGCCTGCGCAATAAATATGGCGGCCACCAGCTCGTAGAGGGCGGTACCGTTCATGTTCACCGTCGTTCCAATAGGCAGCATAAAGCGGACTATGGTTTTCGACACGCCCGAGTTGTCCTCCAGCGCCTCCATGGTAAAGGGTAGCGCCGCGTTAGACGACGAGGTGGTGAAGGCGGTAAACAGCGGGATTCGCATTGCCCGTAGCTGCTTTAGGGGATGAACCTTGCCGATGAACTTCAGAATAAGGGGCAGCGATATCATGGAATGTACCACCAAACCCAGAAGCACCACGCCTATATACATGCCCAACCGTGCCACAACCTCGCCCAAGTTGCTCTGGCTGGCCACCTGGTTGGCCACAATACCAAAAATACCGAGTGGGGTGAACTTAATGATGAACATGGTGAACTTCATAATCACCTCGAAAAGGCCGTTGAAGATATTGGTAAGCGAATCTTTGTACACCTTATCGACCTTAATGATGAAGAACCCGAACAGAATACCAAAGAAGATGATGCCGAGCATGTTGTTTTCGACCATTGCCTTAACAATATTATCGGGAATAATGGTGAGCAAGGTGTCGCCAAACGACTGGTTTACTACCCCAACACCAGTTATGCTCTCCTTAAAGCCCAAATCGGCGCCAACACCCGGCTTAATGAGGTTTACAAGGATAAGCCCTGTAAGCAAGGCCAGCACGCTCGACCCAAGGTAGTAAGCTACGGTTTTTGCTCCCAGACGTCCCAAATTTTTAGCATCGCCAATGTTGGAAACGCCCGAAATCATCGAGGCAAAGATCAGCGGGATGATGATCATCTTAAGCGCCTTGATGAAGACAACACCCATCCACGCTACATAGTGCACCTGATTCTTGAAAAAGATTCCGAATAAAATGGCCAGTACAAAAGCGATTAGTATCTGCCAGTAGAGCTCTATTTTTTTCATACACCAGCGAGTTTTGAGGCAAATTACTCCATTTCGAAGGCAGGCTCAAGTATTTGAAACATAGCTTTTGTTAAATGGGATTGGCAGAGAAAAGAACAGGGATTGCAACCGATGAATCCCCCCAGATGCGGATAGAGACACCGTGAATGGCATCTTCCAGAAAAAAACCGCCATCCCCAATGATCGGGAATGGCGGTTTTATATATGATACGCTTGCCGAGGCGGCATGTCGAGCCTTCAAACAAGAATGCATAAACGCCCAATAGCATCACATTATCCTCCTACATATGCGAGAAGTAGTGGCAAGTTTGCTCGTCTAAATCAAGACTTTTCGCTTCACTTGACGTTCTTACCCACCCCCGACCCCTCCGAGGAGGGGACAATCTGCCACGATTATGCGTTGGTGCTTTATAACTATCCTCATCATTTCAAATACCTATATATCCATGATTCACCTTGCATGCTCGGCTAGGGCTGCTACTGCTCGCCAAAGCGGATGGTCTTTCGTCCATCCTTGGTTAGCGAAACCTCTACGGTGCTACCATCGGCCGAGCACTTTATGCCCTTTACAGGAACAAGCTCGTCGTCGGTCCACTTTTCGCCAGCCTTTTTCCAAAGCATAAGGGTGGCGTAGATGTGAGGATGGTTAGGAGTTGGAGTAAAGCTGTCCGACACGTTGATTACGGTGCTCTCGTTGGCCTGTGGGTGCACCCCTTGGGCATCTACGGCTTGCATGCTATCCCATCCGTCCAGCGTAACCATGGCCAGCTGGTACTCGCCATTGCTGATGATCTGCACCTGATGGTCCTTCACCTTTCTCCTCTCCTTGACGATCTCGCCATGCAGCTTTGGCAGGGCGTAGTGCCCCAGCCGCACCTGAATGGAGTCGGTGCTTAGGTTTCGGTCTACTCGGAGGATTCCGTTCTCCAGAGGGATATCGGCTAGGTTGAACCGTACGTTGCTGTTGGTTTCGAGGGTAACATCGCGGTAGTAAACATTGTCTTCGAACTTCTTGAACTTGTAGAGGCGGAAGGGCTCCCATTCGCCCTTTTTGTTCTTAACGATGTAGTTCATCGATACCACCCCGGGCACGCCATCGGCCTGCCATGGGAAGGCGCTGCTATACGAAAGTCGGTTGTAGTTTTCGCTGCTGCGGAAGGGCTCGCTGGCCCCGATGAGCTTTACGTCGCACCACGCCCTAACCTCGGAGGCTCCGATGTTGGGGTAGTCGGTAATCAGGATCTTAGAGCCCTCCTGAAACTTGCTGTACGCCTTACCCGCTACGAGTTCGTTGCGCCAGGCGCCCTCATTTTCCACGGAGGTCCAGAATGGGCTGCTGGCGGGGACGTAAAGGCCTAGGAATGCCTTGCCCATCCAGAAAACGCTGCCTCTACAGCTGTACGACTGCACCGCGGGCTCGAATGGGCCGTAGAAGCCAAGGGTGGGGATGCCATCCTTCAGCAGATTCGGGTTCTGCAGAAACTGCAGCAGCGCGCCGGAGGCAATCCTCCGCATCCACCCGTAGTTGGTCGATGGATCGTTTTCTAGGCCCGTTAGCGCAAGAGGAATAACCGCGCCAAAGCGGTAGGTGATGCTTCGGCCCCACATTATCATCTTACCATCGCGGCTAAACATGTAGGGGTAGCTATCCTTAATAGGCTTAAAGTTTTCCATAAACTTTTGGGCGTAGGCGGGGTAGTACCGCTTGCCAAAGAACTCGGACCACAACGGGGCGTACATCTGGAAGGCCCACATGCTGTAGTAGTCGTAGGCTGGGTTGTCGTTGTACCAGCCTTGACCAACGTAGTGCGCCAGGCACTTGTCGAGGTACTCGGTAAGCAGCGCCTCGTTTACCGCGTAGCCCTGATCCTTGAAAAAGCTGAGGATAAAAATATTGAAGAACTTCCAGTTGGAAGGTACGGTGGGCCCATCGCCGTAGCTAATCATGGTGGCGGCAAGCGCATCCTTCTTTTCCTTGGACAGCGGCTGCCAGAGCACCTCGGGGATGGCAAAGAGCGAAACGGCCAACGCCCCAAACTCTACGAGGGTTTGGGTGCAGCCCGTTTGGGGGCTACGCCGATGGATGTAGGTGAGGCTGGTGCTGTCGAGCAGCTTCGATATTTGGTGGCGGTAGTAGTCGGCCACCCTGATGTTATGGATAACGAGCGTAGAGTCCTCCTTGAGCAGCGGAGCGGCTAAGAAGAGGGTTCGGCAAAGCCCTTCGAGCATGGCGGTAGGCTCCTGCTGCGGGCTCCGCGGGTAGCTTTTCCCGGGCTGCTTGGGGAATCGCATAGGGTCGTCGAGGCTATTCACGTAGCCAAAGGCCCCCTCCAGTAGGTAGCGCGCGGCGGCTTTCCAATGCTCACGGGTTACGCCCGTAAAGGGGCTTTGCGTATAGTTGGGGTTAACCAGCTGAAATACGTTGCTGTCGGCAGCTACGCTGCCCTGCACAACCGGCCTACTGACGCCATCGGGATGCGCCGCTGCGGCAAAGCACGACAGCGCAAGCGAAGCAACGAGGCCAAATCTTACCAAATGTTTCATGTTGAATTCAATTATAGCTAGCGGACTACTAAAATCAAAGATTCCGCTCCGGCATAGGGTCGAAGCGAAAGCAAAGATGAGAAAAAAACGCATCCGAACAATTGATGCGGGGTAAGGTTACCGTTGACCTACCAAATGGCAACGGGCCGTAGAGCGCTCCCCCATTGGGCAGAACCTCCGGAATTTCGGAGGGGCCATCTTCACCCTTGTAGATGTGCCAAAAATCTTTTTTGAGCCATCTTCGCCCCTGTAGATGCTCCAAAAACTTTTTTTGGGACATCTTCACCCCTGTAGATCCTCCGAAAATCTTTTTTGGGCCATCTTCACCCCTGAAGATCCTCCAAAAATCTTTTTTGGGCCATCTTCACCCCTGCAGATCCTTCAAAAACTTTTTTTGGGCCATCTTCACCCCTGTAGATGCTCAAAAAGCTTTTTTGGGCCATCTTCACCCCTGCAGATCCTTCAAAAACTTTTTTTGGGCCATCTTCACCCCTGTAGATGCTCAAAAAGCTTTTTTGACTTGCAACGGCACCTCATTGCGGAAGGCCAGCCGCAGCTGCCCCCTCTCGGAATTCGATCGTTTGTGAGATGTGCCTTCGGAAGCCGCTCCCCCCTGTTTGCGACCGAAGGATGGCTAAAATGCGCATTGGCCCGCTTCTAAAGGCGAAACGAACATAAATGCGGAATCTCTCCAAAGCAGCTAAAAATCAGCCATGCGATTTAGATGCGACCATTACGAACCAGCTATTTGCACATGAACATCTGGCTATGCTAGGCGTGCTCTTGCTCATCAACAGCAGTTTTTTAATACATTTGAAGCCGAAAGACTATAAAATTCCAACACGAGCATCCTTCTTCGCACATAAAAATGAGAACAGACATCTCTTTTAGCTCCCTCGATTTACTGGTATTCTTTGGATTTTCTCAGACGCTAATCGTTGCCATCTTCTTCATAAAAAACAGGGACAAGCACCAGGCAAACCTGTATCAGGGGCTGCTTTTACTAGCGCTAGCGCTTGGCGCAATAGAGTACCTGCTCAACAGCACTGGCTATATCGTTAGGGTTCTGGCCATCTCCAACATTAACGAGCCCCTGAACTTTGCAATAGGTCCCCTGCTCTACCTTGGCCTCAAGTGCACCATTTACCCCAACAGCAACCAAAAAGGAGCTTGGCGTCACTTTATCCCTACCCTATTTTGGCTGTGCTACATGACCTTCTACTTCATTCAGCCCGACGAATGCAAGTACAACTCGTACATCAAAGGGATGCACCCTAACTGGCAATACCTCCCCTATGAATCAAACATAGTGGAAGACCCGCTAGCCATTAGGCAATACTGCAACGAGCTATCCATGCTCCATATGCTTACCTACATTACGCTATCGGTAAGGCTATTTCTACAAAAGATACAATCGGAGAACCAGTCGTTCTTTAGGATAACAAACAGGCAGCTGGCCAACAAAAGGAGTGAGATGATCCATTTCGCCGTAATCACGCTGACCTATATCGTCACAAAGCTTACTTTTGGCATGGGTACCGAGACTGGGGTATACATGTTTAGCTACTGCACTATCCTAATGACGATAATGACCTTCCGAATTATTAACGACTCCAGCTACTTCGACCAACAGCACTCTATCATTGAGCTCCCCTTCTCGAAATACCAGAAGTCGTCGCTATCCGACGATAAAAAGGAGCAGATCCTTGGTAAGATCAAAGAAGAGATGGAAGGCAACCTGTACTTTACCAACAACCTTGCCTCGCTCTCCGGCTTAGCGAAGCAGATCAACGAGTCCAACCACCACGTATCGCAGGTTATCAACGAGCAGCTCAACAAAAGTTTCTTCGAGCTGCTGGCAACCTACCGAATTGAGCATGCAACAATGCTGATGAGGGGAAATGATGGAGCCAAGCAAACCATCGAGGAGCTGGCGGAGCAGGTTGGGTACAACTCGAAATCATCCTTCAACACCGCATTTAAGAAGCACATGCAGCTAACGCCCTCGGAATACCGAAAGCAGCTGTAAATTTTCGTTACTGCGTCACCTAGGGTATCACGACACACGACACACGTGTCACGAAATGAACAAAGGAGGTTCTTTGCACCACTAATAATGGCTAGCATAAACCTCGTAATACATGATTCGTGCGTCCTGATACCCATGCAGGGGAACAGTGTTTCAAATATACAGGTAACTGTGCTCCTACACCTTACCATCCACACAACGTTTAATCCGATAGGCACGAACATCGTACCTATCGGTTCGTTCTGCATCAAAACAGCATCGGAGCTACGTTTGGGCAAAAAACAGACACGATGCGATTAAAGCAACTTTCAAGAATCATCCTTCTTGTAGGACCACTAGCCCTCGACAGCGCGCATGCTGCATCAAACAAGGGAACCATTACAGGAAAGATTATCGACAAGATGAGCAGGCAGCCCATCCCCTACGTGGCCGTATCGCTGGGCCAGCTCCCTGACACCATCATCAAGAAATCGGCTCAGACTGACGAGCAGGGGAATTACTCCTTCAGCCAGGTCGATGATGGACGCTACGTCATCACGGCCTACATGGTAGGGTACGGACGAAAGCACTCCAAGCCGGTGGGCTGCAGGCAAAATACGGTAATAGCCGAAGAACTGGTGCTGGAAAACACCATCATCAAGGAAGTAGTAGTAAAAGGCAAGCGCCCCGCTATTGAGCAAAAGGCAGACAGAACCGTGCTAAATGTCGAGAACAGCGCAAGCGCCTCGGCCGAAAACGCCTACGAGGTACTCAGTAAGGCACCTGGAGTAACCATCGACAAGGAAGAGAGCATCTCCATAAAGGGGAGAGAGGGGGTGATGGTAACCATCAACGACAAGCCCACCTACCTATCAGGGTCCGATCTCATCAGCTACCTTAAGATGATTCATGCAACCGAAATCGACAAGGTAGAAATAATATCCACCCCACCTGCCCGCTACGAAGCGGCTGGGAATACGGGCATCATCAACATAAAGCTGAAGAAGAACAACAAGGTTGGGATAAACGGAGCCATCGGCACCACAATAAGCATCACCAATAAGCTAACAGCAGGAACAGGCTTCTCGCTAAACATGCGTAGGGGAAAGGTAAACACCTTCGGCTCCTTTAATTTTGGGAATCGCGATGGACGAAACTCCTCATATACCGATCGAATACTAGCTACGGATACCGCCCGCATAGCTCTAAACTCGAAAGCCAACTCTACCGGAGAGGAGTGCGGCTACCGCACAGGCGTAGATTACGAGCTGAGCAACCGGCACACCTTGGGGATACTTGTTCTAGGCTCGAAGAATAATGACAGGAACTTGGTGAGAACGCACAACGATTTGTTTTTAAAGAACGGCGATATCGCAAAGTACCTAAATACGAACAACAACGAAACAACTCACCAAAGAAGCAACATGCTGAACGCAAACTACAGAATGAGCATCGACACCAACGGACGTGCCCTAAATGTTGACGTTGACTATGTGGAATACAAAAAGGATGCTGGTCAAGATTCCAAGACCGCCTACTTTAAGCCTAGCGGCGAAAACTTCGGACCCGACCAGCACCTTAAGAATCAAACCCCATCGAGAATCTATATCAAATCGTTCCGAATCGACTATACCCATCCTTTTTCGAAGACGATGCTCCTCGAAGCAGGCATTAAGGGCAGCTCGGTAAGCAGCGATAATAACATGAGGTACGACAAGTATAGCAATAGCTCGAACTCGTGGGAGGTCGATAACGGACGTTCGAACCACTTTAAGTACTACGAAGATATTCTTGCCGCATACACCTCGCTAGCCTACGAGAGAAACGGATGGAGCCTAAAGGGAGGGTTACGTGCAGAGGAAACATGGAGTAAGGGCAACTCGGTTAGCATCAGACAAACCACCCGAAGAAGCTACCTAAACCTTTTCCCTACACTTTTTGTGCAAAGATCCATAAATACGTCCAATTCGCTAGGCATTAGCTACAACAGGCGAATCGACAGGCCTAGCTACCATAAGCTGAATCCGTTCGAATTTAGGGTCGACGAATACACCTACCAGGAAGGAAATCCCTACCTAAATCCGCAGTACACGGATAACATCGAGGTTAACCATGCGTGGAAAAACATGGTCTTCACCAGCCTCCGGTACAGCCACACCAAGGATGTGCAGGTAGATGTTCCCGAAGAGATGGCCGTAAAGGAGTCGGTAGATAATAACAGTCAAACGATAAAAGCCATAAAGGCTGTAGCGCGCAACCTGCACAGCTTAAGCTGCTTTATGCTTAGCGTAAGCGCTAACCTGAACCCAACCCCATGGTTCGTAACCTACAACAACTTTACGGCTTTGAACAACGAGTACCGCAGAGGTGATCAAGAGTCAAGGAATAGCAAGCTAACGTATGCCTTCGCCTCATACAACAGCTTCATTCTTCCCCATCAGTTCATTTTCCAGATTTCACTAAGATACAACAGCGCCGTAGCGTACGGGCTCGCTGATATCGACGCCAAGCATTGGATAGACCTTAGCTTAAAGAAAGACTTTCTCAAGAACAAGCTAACGGCCAGATTTTCCATCGACGATGTTTTGTATAGTCAGATTGATAAAGCATATATTAAATACGACGGCATGAACCTGTACAACAAAGCAATTGGAAACACCCAAATCATTCGGTTATCGCTTACCTACCGTTTCGTAGGCAATGATGGGAAACAGGAACGACAGCGCAGCACCAGCTCAGAGGAGGAGATGAGCAGGACTGGGAAGTAGCCCTCTCCATAATCGAGCAAGCTCCGCCCAAGCATAGCCGAACGACTCCCTAGCGCAAAGGAGCAGCACTCCCATGTCAGGAAATAATTTCTTCCCGTAAGCCCTCTTCCCAATGTAAGGAAGAGGCTTCCCCGCTTCAGGAAATGATTTCCGAACGTTGGAAAATGGCTCCCCCGCTTCGGGAAACGGCTTCCGAACGTTGGAAAATGACTTCCTGACGCTGGAAAATGACTTCCTGATGTTGGAAAATGATTTCCTGACGCTGGGAAACGACTTCCAGATGTTGGGAAATGATTTCCGAATGCGAGGAAATGGCTTCCTGACGTTGGGAAACGATTTCCGAACGTTGGAAAATGACTTCCTGACGTTGGGAAATGATTTCCGAACGCTAGGAAATGGCTCCCCCGCTTCGGGAAATGATTTCCGAACGCGGGGAATAAGCATCCCCAGCTGCCTAGGCCATACCTTTCAGGCCTCAGCCAAAATGCTATTTACTGCAGGCGTAGGCCAATTTAAAATAACACAAGACATACAGCGAAAGATATAATCTGCCATAACCGAAAGTCAAAATCCCCCAGACTGGGGAGAAATAAAACCGCCACCTCCCCAAAACTAGGAGAGGTGGCGGATTTGCTTATGGTAGGAAAAAAAATCTAGTCGACGTTGTCGTAGAGGTACGAGTTGTCGGGGCGGATAAGCAGGCTGCTCTCCTCCGAGATGGTGAAGCGGGAGAGCTGGTCGTTCTCGCGCATGGTCGACTCGGGGTTCTGGCGGCGGCGCTCGTAGGCTGGGCGCTTCTCCATCTCCTCGATCCTGCGGTCGGTCAGCTCGTACTTGTTGGCCCCCTGCGCGGGGCGAGCCCCCTGGCTGCTCAGCGGGCGCTGAATGGTGCGCACGGTAAAGCCCCCGTCGGCCTCCACCAGCTCGTCCTGATCCACGTAAGCTTCCGACTCCTGCACAATTTCCTCGTCGTCCAAGCTTAGCACCACGTACTCGGGCTTCTCCTCGCTTGGGGTATTATCGGGCAGCGGCACCTTGGTTACCTGCGGAGGGGTCATGCTCTGCAGCTCGGGGATAACCGACGACGAGAAACCGGTAGCAATAATGGTGATGGTGATCTCATCCGAAAGGGATGGGTCGATACCGTTACCCCAGATGACATCGGCACCGTTGCCGGCCGAATTCTGGATGTAGTCGCCAATAAGGCCCAGCTCGTCCATGGTAATCTCGCTCTGGCCCGAGCGAATGTTGTAGAGGATATTCTTTGCCCCCTGGATGTTGCAGTTGTTGAGCAGCGGCGAGTTCAGCGCCATCTCCACGGCTATTTTTGCCCTATCGGGGCCGCTTGCCCTACCCGAGCCCATCAGCGCCACGCCGCTACCGCGCATCACGGTTTCCACATCGGCAAAGTCAACGTTGATGGAGCCATGCACGGTAATAATTTCGGCAATGCCCTTGGCGGCAATGGCCAGCACGTCGTCGGCCTTGGCAAACGACTCGGAGAGCTGGAGGTTGCCGTATATCTCGCGGATGCGCTCGTTGTTGATCACCAGCAGCGAGTCCACGTAGGTCTGCATCTTCTGAATCCCCTCTAGGGCGTTGTTGAAGCGCTTGGGCCCCTCGAAGCGGAAAGGAAGCGTTACAATGCCCACGGTAAGGATGCCCAGGTCCTGAGCCGCCTTGGCAATTACGGGAGCGGCACCGGTGCCGGTTCCGCCGCCCATCCCTGCGGTGATGAACACCATCTTGGTATCCTCGCTAAGCACCTCCACGATGGTATCGAGCGCCTCGTTGGCCGCCTCCATGCCCACCTCGGGCTTATTGCCGGCGCCACGTCCCTGGGTAAGCGAGTCGCCCAGCTGTATCTTTATGGGGATAGGGCTCTTGGCGAGCGCCTGCGAATCGGTATTTCCTATTACGAACTCAACATCCTTGATGCCGAGCTTGTGCATGTGGTTCACGGCATTGCCGCCACCGCCACCAACCCCGAAAACCTTAATAATGGAAGGCTCTCCTGTTGGCAAATCGAAGTTCATTAAATCGTCGTTAAGCATCGCTTTCCTGTTTTAAGATTTTTGGTCAAACGATATATCATCATCGCTAAAGAGGTCGCCGATGTTCTGCTTGATCTTCCTAATGAAGGAGCTTTCCTTAATCGACTTCGTCTTCATGGGTTTTACGGTTTTTGGGGTAAGCTCGTCGAGCGTTGGCTCAAGATGCTCTTCGGGAGCAGGCTCCTCGACCACCTTTGCCTTGGCCTTCTCCTCATCTTCCTCCCTCTTTATCATATCCTCGAAACCCAGCAGCATCAAACCGATACCGGTGGCGTGCATAGGGCTGTTCATCTCGTTGTCGGTATTGGCCACCGTGTTGATGTTCGGCTGACCAATGCGCACGTCGTAGCCGGTGTGGAGCGTAAAGAGCTGGCTAAGGTCCTTAAGCTGCGATCCACCGCCGGTAACCACAATGCCCGCATTCAGCATTTCGCCGTAACCCGAGTTGGCAATCTGGTAGGACAAGTGGTCGATGATCTCCTCCATGCGGCACTGGATGATGTGGGCCAAGCTGCTAAACCGAATCTCCTTAGGCTCGCGCCCCGAGATTCCCGGAATGGTCACAATCTTATCCGATGGAGCCGCATCGCCAATTGCCGAACCGAACTGCACCTTCAGCTGCTCAGCCTGACGCTGCAGAATGCTGCACCCCTTCTTGATGTCCTCGGTAACCACGTTACCCCCAAAAGGGATAACGGCGGTGTGGCGCACAATACCTTCGTGGAAAATAGCCAAGTCGGTAGTACCACCACCTATATCTACAAGAGCAACGCCAGCCTCCATCTCATCCTCGGTAAGCACCGCACGAGCCGAAGCCAGCGGCTCCAGCATCAGCTCCTTTACCGAAAGGCCGGCACGCTCTATACATTTCTCAATATTCTTCATGGCGGCCACCTGCCCCACCACAATGTGGAAGTTACCCTCAAGGCGGCGCCCCGATATCCCCACAGGGTTCTTGATGCCCACCTCGTTGTCCACCATAAAGCTTTGTGGAAGCACGTGCAGAATTCTATCGCCGGGCTCTAGCGGAATCTTGTACATATCGTCGATCAAGCGCCTAACGTCCTCCTTCGACACCTCAGCATCGTAAGACTCTAGGTTAATGAGCCCACGATTCTTGATCCCCTTTATATGCTGTCCCGCAATTCCAACGTAAACCTCGCTAAAGTCGAAGCCCGTCCTACTTCTTACGTCTGCAACAACCGTCTCGATAGCCTTAACCGTCTCGTCAATATTCTGAACCATTCCACGCTTAACCCCTGTTGATACGGTCTTGCTGTGTGCAACAATTTTTAGCCGGCCATTGCTTTCGAGCTTTCCTACAAGGGCAACAATCTTAGTTGTTCCCAAGTCAATAGCTACAACATATTCGCTTTTGCTGGTCATAATACTTTATTTTTGCAGATTACCTGATTCTTGTACTTTAAGTTAATGACGCTATACTTATTCCACCCCTCGCGAGGAAGAGCGTTCTTGTAAAAAACAAGCAGATTTTTGAGCTTCGCCTGAAAGTCCTCAAAAGAGCCCAACAGCACCGTATGGTTGCCCACACGGGTGGTTAGCTCAATATCGTTGGGATTGTTTATGTAGATCTGCTCTATTTGAGCATTCCAGAACTCGTCGTTTCGAACATAGGTCACAAAGTCGAACAGCTCCGGCAGCAGCCCCTTTCGATAGGTGCTATCCTTCGATGTATCCACAACCCTTACACGGGCACCCTTGCTTTTCTTTAGGTTGATGTTGCCATTTACCACCACCACATCCGCCGCCGAGCGCTCCGATAGCGGAATAACGTACCCATCCCTGTCGATGTAGCAGCTGCTGCCATCGGTGTTGTAGATGCGCATGATAACCTCGCGCTGCTCCACCTCAATTCTCAAGACACCACTCACCGTAGTATACACCTCTGCCCTCTTTATGAAGGGCATCTCAAGAATTTGATTCTCGATACGGTTGGTGTTGATCTTCGAGAGACGGGTTCCGATCAGCTTCTTTACAACCTTGTTCGCATTTGCGATGATGTCATCCGTGTTGATAAAGCGGTTTAGCGTGCTATCGGCAATCACCACCTCTACCCTACGGCATACGGTTCCTTTCTCCTTATCCTTTACAAAGAAAATGGAAATACCGAGGTAGGTGAGAATCCCCACCCAAACAATGATAGTCCCTACAATAGCCCATTTTCTTTTCTTGATCTTCATCTTATTTTACGCTGTATCTTGTTTTAAGCATTTCGGCAATTGGCTCTACCAGCTTATCGATATCGCCCGCACCAATGGTCATCAGCACGTCGATATCTCGCTTGCCAAGCACATCCAGCAATTCGCTCTTCGCAATAAGAACTTTGTTTGGTGTGGTAATCTTATCGAAGATTATCTGCGAGGTAACCCCCTCTATTGGCAGCTCGCGCGCAGGATAGATGTCGAGCAGGATAACCTCGTCGAGGAGGCTAAGGCTCTGCGCAAACCCCTCGGCAAAGTCGCGAGTACGGGTGTAAAGGTGTGGCTGAAAGATTCCGCATACCTTACGGTTAGGGAACATCGCCTTTACCGATGATATCGATGCGCGCAGCTCCTCGGGGTGATGCGCGTAGTCGTCCAAGAACGTTAACGTTGAGGTATTAATGTGGAAGTCGAAGCGACGTTTTACCCCACCAAACGATGCAAGAGCACGCTTAAGCGCCTCGGTATCGTCGGTTACGGTAAGCGCTAGAGCCACCGCCGCAATGGCATTCTCCACATTAATCCACCCAGGCACGCCAAGAGTACAAGCCTCAATTCGTGTCTTTGGGGTGATAATATCGAAGGTGTAGGTTCCATTCGCGTTTCGAGCAATGTTCTCCGCATGGAAGTCGCCACCCTTATCAATCGAATAGCGGTATACCGAAATTTCCTTATTCTCCAAAGGAACCTCTACACCTTGCTTTACAACCAATGCTCCACCTGGCTTAATCTGGTTGATAAAGTCGCCAAACGAACGAAGCACCGCCTCGTGCGAGCCATAGATGTCTAAATGGTCGGCATCGGTAGAGGTGATAATAGCGGCATTAGGGAAGAGCTGCAAGAACGAGCGATCGAACTCGTCAGCCTCAGCCACCAGCACATCATTCTTCGATAGCAGCAGGTTGCTGCTGTAGTTCTTGGCAATTCCGCCAAGGAATGCGTTAACGCCACCCAAAGCCTCCATCAACAGGTGCGAGAGCAGCGTGGATGTGGTAGTCTTACCATGCGTTCCAGCAACACCAAGTGTCCGCTTCGATGCAGCAATAACGCCAAGTGCTACGCTACGCTTAATCACCTTAAAGCCATTGCTCAATAAATAAGTTAACTCGCTATGATCGGCAGGTACAGCAGGCGTATAAACGACCAACGTATCATTAGGATTATTCCTAAAATCGGTTGGAATTAGAGAGATGCTATCATCGTAATGTACATGAATACCCTCGGAGGCAAGCGCACGGGTTAACTCCGTTTCGGTACGGTCGTAACCAGCCACCATAAATCCTTGATGGTTGAAGTAGCGAGCCAGAGCGCTCATTCCAATGCCTCCAACACCTACTAGGTACACGTATTTGTATGATGGTATCTCCATACTATTCTATTAGCTTCAAAATTTCGTTAGCAATGCGTTCTGCCGAGTTGGCAATACCCAACTTGGCTATGTTTTTAGAAAGTTCTTCGCACTTTTCGGGATTACTGACCAGTGCTACCACCTCCTTCATCAAACGCTCGTTGCAGTAGGCATCGGTAACCAGCAGCGCTGCATCTACATTT
The DNA here is from genome assembly GCF_963678165.1 of uncultured Acetobacteroides sp. Classification (NCBI taxonomy): domain Bacteria; kingdom Pseudomonadati; phylum Bacteroidota; class Bacteroidia; order Bacteroidales; family Rikenellaceae; genus Acetobacteroides; species uncultured Acetobacteroides sp. The sequence continues at coordinate 3,806,373 of NZ_OY782755.1, forward strand.
ACAAGTGCCATCGCATTTTTGGTTTGATGATCTTCCGACACGTTTGGTGATGGAACCAAGATGCAAGGTTTTGACACAAGGCAAAGCTCCGATATTGTTCCTGCTCCAGCACGCGATACAACCACATCGACAACTGCAAAGGCAAGATCCATCTTGTAGATAAAGTCCATAACCTTTACGTTGGTTGCTCCCGACTCCTCTACAGCCTTCTTAGATTCGCCAATGTAGAATTTTCCAGTTTGCCATAGCAGCTGGAAATCCTGCTCCTTAATCTCATCTAACCGAGCAGCAATTGTCCGGTTGATGGTACGAGCACCAAGGCTACCGCCAAGAACCAACACCGTTTTCTTATTTGGATCTAAGCCAAAGAAGGTGTATGCCTCAGCACGCTTCTCCTCCAAATTCACCAAATCCTGACGAACTGGATTCCCCGTTTTTATAATAGACTGTGCTGGGAAAAATCTCTCCATTCCATCGTAGGCAGTACAAATACGCTTTGCCTTTTTAGATAGAATCTTATTGGTTACACCAGCGTATGAGTTTTGCTCCTGGATAAGCGTTGGTATATCCTTGCGGTTTGCCATATAGAGCACTGGACCGCTGGCATATCCGCCAACCCCAACTACAGCATCTGGCTTAAATTCATCAATCACGCGACCAGCCTCACTTAAGCTCTTCATAAGCTTAAAGGGAACCGAGAGATTCTTTAGCGTTAGGCTACGCTGGATTCCTGCAATTGGGAGCCCTACAATCTCGTAACCTGCAGCAGGTACCTTCTCCATCTCCATTCTACCCTGAGCACCTACAAAAAGTATCTCGATGGTTGGATCGATAAGCTTTAACGCGTTGGCTATTGATATAGCTGGATAGATATGCCCACCAGTACCTCCACCCGATATAATAATTCTTCTACTCATTTACCAATTCCTCCTCTGGCTCTTTTTCGGGCTTAGCGTCCGATTGTTCCACTTTTTCTTTCTCTGCAGGTTTTATATCTACAATCTTTCGGGTTGCGCTTTGAATAAGTCCAAAGACAGCGCCCGTCATCCAAATAGAGCTACCACCCATACTTACAAAAGGTAGGGTTTGCCCCGTTACTGGGAATACCCCAACGGCTACTCCCATATTTATCATTGCCTGAATAACAAGCAACAGTATAAGCCCCATCGTCAGAAACGCGGGGAATGTTTTATCCGTTTTTTTGACAATAATCCCAGCTCTATACAAAAGCGCTAGGTATATCATTAGAATTACAAAGCCACCAATAAGTCCATATTCCTCTATGATGATGGCAAAAATAAAGTCGGAATAAGGGTGTGGCAGATAGTTACGCTGTGTGCTGTTACCCGGACCTTTTCCAAATACGCCACCTGTTGCCACTGCAATCTTCGACTGATCTGCCTGAAAGGTGTCATCCTTTGTAGGCTTTTTCGTCTTTCCATCGCCCACAAACGTGTGGTAGCGCTTCTCCCAGGTAGCAATACGGTGCTTCTGAATACCAGTTGCCTGAGCTATTAGCACAAATACTACAAATAATACCACCGCACCAACGCCCGTTAGTAGGATATGCTTAGTACTCACACGCCCAATAAACATCAAAATCACGCAAACCATTCCAAGCATGGCAGCGGTAGAGAAGTTATTTGGCAAAATAATAAGGCATATAACGCCCACAACGGCAATAATCTTCAGGTAAACCGTCCACTCCTTAATATCATTCTGATGCGCCGCCAACATGTGTGCCACATACATAATCAGCGCAACCTTAGCAAAGTCAGAACTCTGGAAAGTAATCCCTCCAATAGATATCCAACGCGCTGCATCATTAAGATTAGACCCCATAGCCATAGTAACCAACAGCAATGGAATGCTAAACCAAACCAGCAACTTGGAAAGTTTTTGGTAGAACCTCAAGTCGAGAAGATGCACAACGTAGGCAATAGCAATACCTGAAAACACGAAAAACAGCTGCTTAAGAAGAAAACGAAAAGTTTCGCCATGATACTTTGAGTATGCCAGCGTACCGGTTGCCGAGTATACCACCAGAATGGATACTACTGCAAGTACCGTTAACATAGCCCAAATTACAGGGTCTCCCTTAAAATGTTTAAGCAGGCGATTCATCGTCTATAGGTTTCTAACTGCGTTTTTAAACTTGCGTCCTCTATCCTCGTAGTTCTCGAACAGGTCGAAACTGGCACATGCTGGCGAAAGCAGCACCACATCACCTTCAACTCCTAGTTTGTAGGATTCCATAACTGCATCTTCGGCAGATTGGGTATCGATAATGATAGGAATCATATCCTTAAAGGCTTCATGAATCTTAGCGTTATCCACACCAAGACAAACTATAGCCTTAACCTTTTCGTTTACCAAACTTGCCAAGGTCGAGTAGTCGTTGCCCTTATCAACTCCGCCAACAATCCAAATAACATTCTGGCGTCCCTTCATGCTTTCGAGAGCATACCAGGTGGAATTAATGTTGGTAGCCTTAGAATCGTTGATAAAGGTAATTCCACGCACCTTAACCACAGGCTCAAGACGGTGCTCAACCCCCTGAAAATCGCTAAGCGACTTGCGAATTACATCGTTGCGAAGTTCTAATACAGTACCTGTAATGGCAGCAGCCATCGAGTTGTACACGTTATGTTTACCCTTTAGCGATAGTTCGTCTACTGGCATCTCGAACTCAAGACCCGCACACTTAACGGTAAGCGTTTCTCCATCCAAATATGCCCCTTCTTCCACTTCAAACTCCTGTGAGAAAGGAAGCAACTTCGCACGAAGCACTATCTTTTCGACATTCTCCATCGTTACCTCATCATCAGAACAGAAGATAAAGCAATCGTTTTCTTTCAGGTTTTGGGTGATACGGAACTTCGAATCAACGTAGTTCTGCATCTTATACTCGTAGCGATCGAGATGGTCTGGAGTGATATTCAGCAATACAGCGATATCAGCCTTGAAGTCGTACATGCCATCGAGTTGGAAACTGCTTAACTCCAAGACGTAGTAGTCGTAATTTTCGGACGCCACCTGATAGGCGAAGCTTTTGCCAATATTACCACCCAATCCTACATTTAGACCAGCCTTCTTAAGCATATGGTAGATGAGCGATGTCGTAGTAGTTTTACCGTTACTACCAGTAATGCAAATCATCTTTGCATTACTATAGCGGCCTGCAAACTCTATCTCCGAGATAATTTTTATTCCCCTTTCCCTGATTTTTTTCACCAACGGTGCTTTTTCGGGGATACCGGGACTTTTAATAATCTCTGCTGCATTAAGGATTAACTCCTCGGTATGCTGTTTCTCTTCAAAAGGGATATTGAATTTCGTTAGCGTCTCCTTGTACGTATCCTTTAGCGCACCTAAGTCGGAAAGGAATACGTCGAACCCTTTCTCCTTGGCAAGTACTGCAGCACCTACGCCGCTCTCACCACCACCTAATACTACAATTCTCCCATTTTCCATACTAGTTAATCTTAAATCCCCTACTACCTAATCTTAAGCGTTACAATAGTAATCACAGCCAGCATTATTGCTACAATAGTAAAACGCATCACAATTTTTGGTTCAGGATACCCCTTCTTCTGGTAGTGATGGTGCAAGGGCGACATTAGGAAGATGCGGCGACCCTCGCCGTATTTCTTTTTCGTGTACTTGAAGTACGAAACCTGAATCATCACCGAAAGACTCTCTACAAAGAAAATTCCGCAGAGGATTGGGATGAGCAGTTCCTTACGAATGATAATAGCAAACACGGCAATGATACCTCCAATGGCTAAACTGCCTGTATCACCCATGAATACCTGTGCGGGATAGGTATTATACCAAAGAAACCCTATAAGTGCACCAATAAATGCGGCAATAAAGATTACCATCTCACCAGTATTCGGGATGTACATGATGTGCAGATAATCGGCATAAATAACGTTCCCCGAAAGGTATGCCAGTACTCCCAACGTTGTACCTATAACCACCGAGACACTTGTCGCCAAGCCATCGAGACCATCGGTAAGATTTGATCCGTTCGATACAGCTGTAACAATAAGAATGGTTGCCAGCACAAAGACAATCCACCCCCACATCTGCCTATTTTCGGTTTTAAATGGGACCAACTTCGAGTAGTCAAACTCATTATTCTTTACAAACGGTATAGTTGTTTTGGTCGCCTTCTCGGCTGGAGAAAGGTAAACAACCTTTTCGTTCGCATTGCCCGCATTCCCAACCATGGTAACCTGTGCATTGATTGCATCACTTGGAACTTTTTCGCGTATCACCACATCGTCGTTTATCCAAAGGGTAATACCAACAATAAGCCCAATACCAACCTGACCCAGAATTTTAGACTTACCAGATAGTCCTTCCTTGTTCTTCTTGAATACCTTTATATAGTCATCGAGCATCCCAATACCGCCCAACCAAATAGTGGTAACAAGCATCAACTGTACATAAACGTTCTTTAGATCGCCTAAAAGCAAAACAGGAATAACAATAGATGTCAAAATGATGACACCTCCCATGGTAGGAGTACCACGCTTTTGCATTTGACCTTCCAAGCCAAGGTCGCGGATCTCCTCGCCAATTTGCTGGCGTTGAAGCATCCTTATTATCTTTTTACCAAAAATCAGCCCAATGGTAAGCGAAAGAATAATTGCCAACGATGCACGAAACGAGATATAGTGAAACATCCTCGCACCGGGGAAATTTAGTTCTTCCAAATAGTTAAACAGATAGTAGAGCATATCGTTTTATTTATTGCAGTGATTCAAAAACTTCTCTAAGCACTTCCTTATCATCAAAATGGTGCTTAACACCTTTTATTTCTTGGTAATCTTCGTGACCTTTACCTGCCACAAGAATAATATCGTTTGGCTTGGCAAGCAAGCTGGCAGTCTTAATGCCCTCCTTACGATCTACAATGGTTAACACCTTGCCCATTTGATCGGGCTTAATGCCTTGGCGCATATCATTAAGTATATCGTTTGGATCTTCGTTGCGTGGATTATCAGAAGTAAGGACCACAAAGTCGGCATTGTTTACCGCAACTGATGCCATGATTGGACGCTTAGTTTTATCACGATTACCGCCGGCTCCAATCACCACGAAAAGACGCTGATCTTCCTTGCGCATCTTATTGATAGTAGCGATAACGTTATCTAGCGCATCAGGCGTGTGAGCGTAATCTACAATTGCTGTAACACCAGTTTTCGACTTAACATACTCGAAACGACCACTTACAGGTCCAAGAAGGCTAAGGATTCGAAGAACCTCATCCTTATCGGCACCAAGAAGAATTGATGTGGCATATACAGCCGTAAGATTGTAACCATTAAACTCACCAAGAAAACGAGTCCAAACATCGTTACCATTGATGTTGAGCTGCATTCCATCAAAATGGCTTTCAATAATCTTGCTTTTATAATCGGCAGGACTCTTTAGCCCGTATGTTTTAATGTTTGCATTACAGTTTTGCACCATCACCATACCGTTTTTATCGTCTACGTTGGTAAGGGCAAACGATGCCTTAGGCAAATTATCAAAGAATGCCTTCTTTGCTTTGATGTAAGCATCAAACGTTTTGTGATAGTCGAGGTGATCGTGGGTAATGTTCGAAAAGATACCACCCTCGAAATGTAGCCCCTCTATGCGATGTTGCGAAATAGAATGCGAACTGACCTCCATAAAGCAGTACTCGCAGCCTGCATCTACCATTTGGTTAAGAAGTCCATTCAACTCTACAGCATCGGGGGTTGTATGAGTTGCATCAACCCTTTTGTCATCAATATAATTTACTACAGTAGAAAGAAGTCCCACCTTATAGCCCAACTCGCGGAACATTCTGTAAAGGAGCGTTACCGTGGTTGTTTTACCATTGGTTCCGGTTATACCTACCAACTTTAAATTCTTTGATGGATTGCCGTAAAAGTTGGCAGCGATACGACCGCATGCAACCAGCGAATCGGCAACAAGCACAAATGTTACGCCTTCGGGCTGTACCTCTGGCTGCTTTTCGCAGACAATAATTTTTGCCCCCTTTGCAATTGCATCAGGGATATACTTGTGTCCATCAACTTGCGTTCCGCTAATAGCAATGAAGAGCTGCCCTGAAACAACATTTCGAGAATCGAATCCAACACATGGAACATCAAGAGCCTTGCTCCCGATAACCTGAACTATCTCTACACCACTAAGAATGTGCTCTAAATTATGCATAGCATCCTACATTGACATTTCTAAATAAACTTTCTGACCTCGGGATATCTTCTCGCCAGCAGCAATCGACTGCTTCTTAACATGTCCCTTCCCCTTAAATGCAACCTTAAGCCCTGCATTCTCGAGTAGAAATAAGGCATCCTTAATGCCCATGTTGGCAACATCTGGCATTATATTTTTTGCAATATTTCGCTTCGATAGTAAGAGTTCGGCACTTGAACTGTCTATGGCAACATATCCATTATTCTGCTCCTGCTTTAATCGGTAGGGTATTTTAAGACCGTCGAGAACAGTAGTTAGGCTCTTTATATCGCCCGATTTTGAATGGGGCAAATCTACAAATTTGCCATTAGGTTCTAAAGGTTTATGCCAAGTTAAACTGGTGGAATACACCCTATCGGCAATCTCTTTGAACACAGGACCAGCAACTAGAGCTGCATAGTAGGCACCCTTTGAAGGGGAGTTAATCACCACAATACAGCTATACTTTGGGTTGTTTGCTGGAAAGTATCCTACAAACGAAGCTTGGTAAACCCTCCGTCCCTCGGAGCCATACCCGCGCGAACCTTGAGCAATTTGGGCGGTACCCGTTTTGCCTGCTATCTTAAAGTTTGGATTACGAAGGTTAGTCGCAGTTCCCGAATCGACAACTCCTTGCAACACCCTACGCACCTTATCGAGCGTATTCTTCGATGCTATAGATGGCACAACAACTTCAGGAGGGAACGATCTCACCACATTACCATGCAATCTTAACTCCTTTACCAGCTTAGGACGTACCATCTTTCCGTTATTGGCAATTGCATTATAAAAAGTAAGCATCTGTAACGGAGTTAGCTTCACCTCGTAGCCCATGGACATCATTGAAAGCGACACACCAGACCAGTATCTGTCTGTAGGGTATTTTATGCTTGGCTTCACTTCACCCTTTATATCGAAGCCAACCTTTTCGTCTAGTTTCATGCTGTATAGACGATCGATAAAGGCAGCCTCACGTCCCTTATAACTCTTGTTTATAAGTTTAACCACGCCAACGTTTGATGATACCTCAAATACTCGCTGAGCAGTAATTACGCCATGACCTCCTTCGTGCTTTGAATCCTTTATCGACTTATTATGGATAAAAATCTCACCTTCCTCCGTATCCACCTTCTCGTCGAGCGAAATAAGCCCATCCTCGAGCATACAAACCAGCGAAGGTATTTTAAAGGTAGATCCTGGTTCTACAGATTCGCCCACAGCGTAGTTATAGTTCTCGGAGTAGCTGCCATCAGGATTACGCTTTAGGTTTGCAATTGCGCGAATTTCACCAGTAGCCACCTCCATCAAAACGGCAGTACCATGGTCGGCTGCATTCTCCTCCAACGAGCGGTAGAGCGCACTCTGTGCCACATCTTGCAGGTTAATATCAAGGGTAGAAACAACATCGAGGCCATCCTTAGGTTCAACCTCAACTTCACCGCTTAGCGGAATCCATGTGCTACCGGCTACACGCTGAGCCATGGCAACTCCTTCGGTACCCTTCAAATCTTTATCGAAAGAATATTCGACACCAACACCATAACCTTCGGCATTGATTGCGCCAATGGTACGGGCAGCAAGTACACCATTAGGCTTAAGGCGCCTACCAACCTCTATCAGTATTAAACCGCTTTTATTCTTTCCAAGACTGAAAAGAGGAAACGCCTTAATCTGCTTCATCTCAAGGTAGTTTACTCTTCGAGGTACAACCGCATAGTACCGTTTACCCTCTCTTCGAGCCTTTTCCAACTCATTTCTATAGGCAACCGCCGATTTATCCTTGAAAAGATTAGACAGGCATCGAGATAGCGAGTCTACCTTCGAATTAAAGACAGAATCGACCAGCCCCTTTGCGTTAAGGTCCATGCGCACTTCGTAGTAGGGTATTGAGGTAGCAAGAATCCTACCATCGACAGCAAGGATATCGCCCCGGCTTGATTCGATGCTGATTCGCTTATAGGTAACCTCGTTTGCCTCTTCCCTCCACTTGGATCCTTGGAAAAACTGAAGCTTAATGGCTTGTCCAAGAATTATCAACCCAAGCAGTAGGAGCCCAAGGTAAACAATACCTATCCTCCACATTATGTCTTTCTTAACCGACATCCTATACCTACTTACTTATTTTCTATAATTTTTGGCGGAGTGGTCGACTCTTCAAGTTCCATTCCACGTTCTTTAACAAGGTTTACCACCTCCGACTGACGGCTTATGCGCATCAGCTCGGCAGCGGTGGTTATCGACTCAGAACGGAGATTCTTCATCTCCTCCTTGAGTTGCTGCTCCTCTATGGCAATCTTTTCGTTTTTATACCTATTAGTAATATATAGGATTGCCAAAACAACGAGCAGTATTATATAAGGTACGTGCTTTACAAGATAGCCGCGCACGAGCACGTTCCCCGACATCACATCCTTAACCGGGTTCATCCGCTTTGATGCCCCCTTTTTAGGCTGCTTGATATCGGTAAACTCGGGAGCCTCCTCCTTTTTGCCGTCAACCTTATCTAAAATATCTTCCATACTATCTCTTTTCTGCAATCCGCAGCTTTGCGCTACGCGAACGGTTGTTCTCCTCCAGCTCCTTTGCGCTTGGCGCAATAGCCTTCCTGCTTACTAGCGTAAATGGTGCAATAGCATTTCCGTAGAAATCCTTTTCCACTTTACCTTCAAAGTTCCCGCTCTTCATAAAGTTCTTAACCAATCGATCCTCCAAAGAGTGGTAGGTTATCACGCTAAGGCGTCCACCAGGCTTAAGCACCTTAAGGGACTGCTCCAGCATCTGCTTTAGCGCCTCCATCTCGCGGTTTACCTCAATACGAAGCGCCTGAAACACCTTTGCCAAGAACTTATGCTGCGCGTTTGCAGGAATATGCGGTTGAAGCGCCTCCACCAACTCCTGCACCGTTTCTATAGGTTTCTCCTCCCTCTTTTTGATGATAGCTCTAACTAGCACCTTTGGATTATCCACCTCTCCGTAAATGCGAAGTATCTCCATCATCTTCGAAGGGTCGTAGGTGTTTACCACGTGAGCAGCATCAACCTTCGATAGCGTATTCATGCGCATATCGAGCGGACCCTCGAAGCGAAACGAGAAACCGCGCTGCTCGTCATCGAAGTGGTGCGACGATACGCCAAGGTCGGCAAGAATACCGTCGACCTGCTCGTAGCCATTAAAACGAAGGAAGCTGCGCAGGTAGCGGAAGTTGCCATGCACGAATATCAGCTTATCGTTTGCAGGGATGTTTGCCTGCGCCTCCAAATCCTGATCGAAGGCTATTAGTTTGCCACCCTCGAGCTGCTCCAGAATATAGCGCGAATGGCCACCTCCCCCAAAGGTTACGTCAACGTACACCCCGTTGGGGTTAATATTTAGCCCTTCTACACTCTCCTGAAGCATTACAGGCACATGGTATTCGCTCATAGCTCATCGATTTCGCCCCCAAGAAACTTTTCGGCACTAGCCGCAAGCATCTCCTGAGACATATTGGTGGTTTGATACTTGTCCTTATCCCAGATCTCTATCTTATCGCCAATGCCAATAAACACCAGTTCCTTCACCAGCCCTGCCATTTCGACAAGCCTTTTGGGAATTAGCATTCGCCCGTTGGAATCGAGTTCTACCTCGGCAGCCGACTTGTAAAACTCCCTCAAGAACTGGTTTTGCTCCTTGACGTAAGGATTAATCTTTTTACGAATAAGCGCCAGCTGACGCTCCCACTCCTCCATAGGGTACAGCACAAGGCAATCCTCGAAGATATCCTTCTTCAGGATAACGCGGTCGAGCGAGCCTTTCCACTGCTTGCGAAATGCAGCAGGAAAGAGCACGCGCCCCTTGTCGTCAAGCTTGCAGCTGTAATCTCCTACAAAAGAGTTCATTGATTTGCGATTATTTCACTGGTAAAATTACTACATTTTCATGCAACAGCATCCACTTTTTCCCACTTTTTCCCACCTTGTTGATAACTTTTATGTTAAGAGCGAGTATTTGCAAGGAAAAACATCCCCAAAAAGAGGTTAAGAACGGGGACTTTAAACCAGATTTTTACGCTGAATCGAGATTTTTCTTACATTTGCCATCTAGCAAAAAAACAAGTTTAACCGTGGAAGACCATACGGACTATTACATAGACGTAGATAAAATCATAGCCAGTAAGAATCCAAGGCTAAAAAAGTTCCTACCAAAATTTATCATCAGCTACCTTAAGCGCATCGTTCATCAGGATGAGATAAATGGCATTTTACGTAGGCATGGGCATAAGCAGGGGCTCGAGTTTGTCAATTCGTCGCTCAAGGACCTGGGGATTACCTACCGCGTGTACGGTGTCGAGAACCTGAAGCTGGAGGGACGCTACCTGTTTGCCTCGAACCACCCGCTAGGAGGGCTGGATGGGCTCATCATGATGAGCGAGATGGGGCGCCACTACGACAACATCAAGTTTGTGGTGAACGATCTCCTGCTCAACGTTAAGCAGCTGCAGCCCCTTTTCATCCCCGTTAACAAGCACGGAAGGCAGTCGGCCGACTACGCCGCTAAGATCGAGGCGGCATACGCGTCGGATGCGCAGGTGCTCTACTTCCCTGCCGGGCTTTGCTCGCGCAAGGTAAAGGGGGAGATTGTGGATCTGGAGTGGCACAAGAACTTCATCCAAAAGGCCATCAAGCACCAGCGCGATGTGGTGCCCGTGTACTTCTCGGGGCGCAACTCCGAGTTCTTCTACAACCTCTCCAACATTCGCTCGAAGCTGGGGGTTAAGGTGAACCTGGAGTTCATCTACCTAGTTGATGAGATGTTCCGCCAGAAGAACCGGAAGATCGACATCATCATTGGGGAGCCAATCCCCTACCAAACCTTTGATAAGAGCCGTACCCTAAACGAGTGGGTACAATTTGTCCGCAAGCAATCGTACGCGCTAGCCGAAGAGCTAGACATGTAACTATAGAGCACTAATTAAATCGTCATGGAACCAATTATTCAACCGGTTGATAAGAAACTTATCAAAAAAGAGTTGACCAAGGATAAGTTTCTCCGCCACACCAACAACGGCGGGAATAAGCTGTACATCGTGGACCACCACGATTCGCCCAACATCATGCGCGAGATTGGCCGCCTGCGCGAGCTGGCCTTCCGTGCGGCTGGCGGCGGTACCGGCAAGAGCATCGACATCGACGACTTCGACATCGACCCCGTACACCCCTACAAGCAGCTGATCGTTTGGGATCCCAGCGAGGAGGAGATCTTGGGCGGCTACCGCTACATCGTGTGCGACGACGTGGAGGTGAAGCACCTGGCCACCTCGGAGCTGTTCAACTTCTCGGAGAAGTTCCAGAAGGAGTACCTGGGCAACATGATCGAGCTCGGACGCTCGTTCGTGCAGCCCAACTACCAGAGCACCCGCCTGCGCAGCAAGGGCATCTACGCCCTCGACAACCTGTGGGACGGCCTCGGCGCGCTGGTGGTGGAGCACCCCGACCATAAGTACTTCTTCGGCAAGGTTACCATGTACACCTCGTACAACGTGGAGGCCCGCAACACGATCCTCTACTTCCTGAGGAAGTACTTCCCCGACAACGACAGCCTGGTGACGCCAATCGAACCGCTGGAGCTGGAGCTGGACCATGAGATCTTGGACTCCCTATTCGACGGTAAGCCCTACGAGGAGGGCTACAAGATTCTTCAGAAGAAGATCCGCGAGCTGGGCGAGAACATTCCGCCGCTCATCAACTCGTACATGAACCTTTCGCCCTCGATGAAGGTGTTTGGAACGGCCATCAACCACGAGTTTGGCGGGGTGGAGGAGACGGGAATCCTGATTACCGTGGGCGACATCTACCTGCGCAAGGTGGAGCGCCACATCAAGTCGTTTATACCGCGGTTTATCCGCCGAAAGATACGCAAGTAGCAAAAAGGTGTTGCCACATGGCAGCACTAGAGCAGAACTTCACTCGGCTAAGCATACAAACAGAAAGAGGGTGCCTAAATGTTGGGCACCCTCTTCTTTACTTGTTGTATAGGCAACTTACTTCCATGTTTTCTCGTTGGCTTTCATTTTTCTAAGGATCTCTTCGTTGTACTTATACCCCTCGACATTGGCCTTGTCGGAGTATTTTAAGGTTTCCTCGGCGGCGGCAATTGCCTTTTCCTTATTACCCAACCTATAAAGAAGATTTGCATAGGTATCGAGCGGCTTTGAATCGTTTGGACAAAGCTCTAGCGAACGAGTAACCCACTTTAGGGCATCTGCAAGAATAGCCTTGTCTGCTACCGTTTCGAATACCTCCCAGGCAATATTGTTTAAGTCCATCCCCAGCTTGTACTTTACCGAGTTGGACAACTCTTGCCTATACTTCATTAGCTTCTTGGCCCCGACTTTCGCGGTATCAATACGTCCAGACTTAATAGCATCCTCAAAAGCGCTGATTTTTTTGCTGGTCTGCTCGGCAATTTCTGAGTCGGTTACCTTCATCAAATCGGTGTTGGCATAGGTTAAGACATGCTTAAGGTAGAGCTTCTTTTCGCCCGTCTTTTTGTAGTAGTTCATGTACATTTGCTCGGAATGCATGGGCCTAAGGTCCTTATCGAGCAGGTTGTTTGCAGCAACCGTAGCATCAAACAGCTTCTTGTTTTTTTCTCTACTTGCAGCTATTGCAGAGTAGAAAACTGAGCCACCAATAAGGTTCTTTACCCAATCCTTTTCTTTCGCCAAGCTTACTTTCGAGCTCCTGCTTGTTCTTTAATAGATTCGCGTAGGCGAATGTGCCCACCCGCATGTATTCGCCAACCTTTTCGTAGTCGGAGAGCACTGCAACCGATTTACGCGCATCCTCGGGAATTGCCTTCAGGTAGTCGTCAAAAATGGCGGTGGAAGATGTGCTGCCAAGCATGATCTGCCTATTCAGGTAAGCCCTAAGGAATGTTGTGTCGGCCTTTTTTTGGGCATACTCCTTCTCCCAATCGGCTAGCGATTTTGTGGAGGAGAGCTCTACCAGCGCCTTCTCCGATTCCTTAATAAAGGCGTCCTTAGATCGGCTGCCAACCAACCGGTAGGATAGCGTACCGTCGGGTTTAAGGTAGAGGAAGGAGGGGTAGCTGTTAACCTTATACTTCTTTGCAAGATCAACACCCTCGCCCTTCTCGGCGTCTACCTGGTAGCAGATGTAGGAGGCGTTGTAGACCTTTCCCACCTCCTCGAGCGGAAAGATATTTTTGCTCATCATCTTGCAGGGGCCACACCACGAGGTGTACACATCAATAAAAATGGGTTTGTTGGCCTTTTGTGCCTTTTCGAGCACCTCTTTCCAGGTTCCCTGCTCAAAAACGATGCCTTGAGCGAATCCGGCCACCGCCAGCAGCAGCGCAGGAATAACTAACAAATGTTTCCTCATAAGTTCTTTTTCTAATAATTAATCGCATTGTCGGATGCAAAAGCACCCGCAGCAAAGTAAGCCGATTTTCGTTCAAACTGGCACGATTGGCCCGTAAAATAAGGGACTCCGCAAAAAATCTTACGGCTTAAAACGTCCCGACACCTTGTCCTTAAAATCAAAAAAGGCCCCGCCTCGCGGCAGGACCCTAAACTCAAAAACTTAGACGAATATAAATGAAAAAAAATGGTCGCTAGCTAGGCTGCTTCTTGTCGTCGGGGGTGTCGCGCAGCAGCGGGCTGATGGCCGTATTCACCCGCTCCAGGAGCTGCTTCTCGAAGGTCTTGTACTCCTCCGTCTTCTTGATCACCACCAGCGCGTGAACGAACTCGAAGTAGTCGCGCAGGGCCTTCTCCAGGTCGCGGCGAAGGGTGGTTGCCGACTGCACCTCGTGGATGGCCACCAGGTCGTTGCCGCGCTCGATGATCTTTGCCTCGAACTCCTCGTTGGCGGCCTCGAGGGCATCGATCCAGGGCTTGAGGTTGAGCAGCGTGATATCGTCCTTGAGGCTGGCGTCGCGCAGCTCGGCAATCATCTTGCGCAGGTGCTTGCTCTCGTCGGCGTAGGCCTCCGACTCCACGTTGGGGTAGCGCTCGATGATATCGTACACCCGACGTGCGGGCACGTGCATGGCCTCGATGGGCGACTCGAGCAGCGAAGAAACGTACTCGTCCATGCGGCGGCTGATGCTGTCGCGCTTCTTGTCGATGACCACCATGTCGTTGGTGAGCTTGCTGTGGAGCCGCTTGCTGAGGCCGTCGGTGTAGCGCTTCGATTTCTCCTCGAGGTTGGTAAAGGCCGAATCGGCAATAACCTCCGGCAGCTTCGATTCCTTTGCAGTTGTGATAACTCTGTCGGTTACGCCGCCTAGCGAGGCAACCGGAACTTTCGAAATCCTGTTTGTGTTTGCCATACTTTCTGGTTTTAATTAGAACCTATTTTTAAATGAAAATCTCATAGCCTTTCATCGCATGGTTAAAGCCCAAACCGCACACCACCCCCAAAATACGGCTGGCACAAAGCCAGCCCTTCAGCAGCAGAAAAAAATCGATGCCATCTTCCCGTCGCCCGACGGGAAGCTCAACTCCCGATTTTTGAGGCTACCTCCACCCGACGGGAGACCCAAAACGAGAAAATGGAGAAACTTCCGCCCGACGGGAAACCCAATTTTTCAATTTTGGGGTTACCGTCGCCCGACGGGAGACTCAAAACGGGAATTTGAGGTTACTTCCAACCTGCGGGAAGCCCAAAATGGCGTTTTGAGGTTACCGCAGCCTGACGGTAAATCAAAAAACCGAGAAAAGGATCAAAACTATCGGCATTCTCCCTCAATGGAGCGTTAACCAGCCTGCCTATCAAAGATCGCCGAAATCAAAATTAGCAGCCTTAGGCATTCGTTAGCTGTATTTTTCTGAGTTTTTTCGAAAAAGTTATCAACATATCGAGCAGAATACGCTGAAGGGCAGGTTGCGCCTCAGCCAAAGCCCGCGATGCGCCACTTTTCGATGGCGCTGCACAAAAGTTTTGATAGCTGAATAAAAAAGTTTCCCCAACGCTCCTCCATCTGGCCAGCTAGACTCAGGTCCTCTCGGCTGGTTTACGAATGTGCCCTCCGGCCGCAACAAAAAAAAGCGTAGGCAGCGCCTACGCTTAGCATCGGGGGCAGGTTGCCCCGTAAGTATTCGCATTTCCCGCATGGATGCACAAAGGTTTTGATGCTGCAATCGCGCAAAAGGAGGGAAAAAGCTTCCTTGTGGGAGGTTGGCGCTAAAAGCGTCCCCTGAACTGTGGGAGCAGCTGCTTCCTTACCTCGTCGAAGTGGGTTATTACCTTGTAGGGCCAGCTGCTATAGTCCTCGCTGTTGGAGTTCACGATGACGATCTTGCCCACCCCCGCATTTTCGGCAGCCTGTATTCCGGAGATCGAATCCTCGAAGACAACGGCGCTGGAAGGCGCTATGCCCAGCTTATCGGCAGCCAGCAGAAACGAGTCGGGATGGGGCTTTCCGCGAAACGAGCCATCGTTGTACACAATGCTATCGTAGCGGAACCAGCGCTCGAGGTGCAGCAGCTCGAAGTAGAAGTCAACGTTCTCCTTGCCCGATCCTGTTGCAATGGTAAATGGTATTCCGCCATCGGCAAGCGCGCCGAAAAGGGCTACCGCTCCCGGAGCCAAGTCCATCTGCTGCTGCCTGCATAGCGTTTGGTAGATGGTCTCCTTCTCCATAATCATCGGCCCAAGCTCATCCTCCGAAAGGGCTCGCTGGTATATCGCCTGAAAGATATCCTGGTTGGTTTTTCCGTGGATTTTTAGATTCTTCTCCTCGTCGCTCCACGCAAAGCCGTGGTGCTCGAGGTAGCAATCCCAAGCCTCGTTGTGCAGGTAGGTATCCCAAAAAAGCGTTCCGTTAAAGTCAAAAATTACTCCCTCTACTGCCATATCCATTCTATTACATTAGTTCGGCGCAAGATGCGCTATCGTTCCAATCGCCATGCTAATCGGGGAAAGGAGCGCCAAAGCTACACAAATTATCGCCATTTTTCAGGCGATGCGCTACCCAACAGCGCCCAGCACATCCTTAACCAGCAGCCCCAGCTTCAGGGTATTGTTGGGCCGATGCGAGTAGCCAAGCACCACGATGGCCAGCTGCCTAGAGGGAATGATGATGACGTACTGCCCGTCGTGCCCCTCGCACGAGTAGAAGTCGTTGGGCAGCTCGGGCGAACTCTCCTTGCCCTTTCGCCAAAAGAAGGCACCGTAGGCTCCCTCGCTGTTCCTGGTCGGCGTTCGGGTGTAGTTAACCCAACCCTTAGGCAGAATGCTCTGACCGTTGAATACGCCATCCTGCAGGTACAGCAGGGCAAAGCGGGCGTAGTCGCGCGCCGTGGCGTAGATGTACGACGAGCCCACGGGGATGCCGCTGGCATCGGGCTCGAGGATGGCATCCTGAAGCCCAATTCGGTTGAGCAGCTTACCGTATATGAAGGCGTAGAAGGCGGAGTCGCTTTTGAAATGCTGGCGTGCCCAGTAGCAGACGATGTTGGAGCTGCCCGAGGAGTAGGCCCAGCGCGAGCCAATGGGATACTCCAGCGGTTTTTTGATGGCATATCTGGCAAAATCGCCGTGGCAGTACAGCATCTGGGTAACGTCGGAGATGGAGCCGTAGTCCTCGTTCCACCGAAGGCCGCTCTGCATCCGCATCAGATCGTTAACCGTTATTCGGCTTCGGGTATCGTGCTGCCACTCCCTAATGCCGGTTGGCTGGTAGATGTCGGCCATGCCGCTGTTCACCATCACCCCAACGATGGAGTTGGCCACGCTCTTCGCCATCGACCATCCCAGAAGCCGGCTCTTGGCGGAGAAACCCCGGCGGTAGGCCTCCTCAACCGGAACGCCGTTGTGCAGCACCAGAAAGGCGAAGGAGTGCCCGCCGTACTTGCGACCACCAACAATCTCGCGAGAAACGCTTCTCAGCTTTTCATTTTCGTTGATGTTCACGGAATCGGGCAGCACGTTGCCCAAAGGCCATTGCACCGAGTCGGGGTTGTAGCCAACGCGGTTGGTAAAGGTAAGCCTGCGGACAGCGGTCAAATCTGCATCGCGCACCAGGGTGCTCCCCACTCCCCTTCGAAAAACGGCAATCGCCTTTCCCCACAGGAAACGGCTGGTGACGGTAGAATCCTTGTAGCTAACCGTGTTGGTTGCATACCTAATGGGAAAGAAGCTTAGGTCGAGTTCCTCTACGCTCTGCTGCGTGCGGTTCGAGATAAAGATCGACGAGCAAAGGTGCTTAGCGTTGTAGCCGGTAATAATGGGAAGCAGCGAGTTGACGAAAGATATGCCAAAGTAGAGCGCCACCAGCACCACGGTAAATATCCCCACCACAAGAGTCCGCTTTATTCGTTTCGAAAATTTCATAGCCGTATAAGATTTATAGATGCGTAAAGCTATCGCTTACAAGTAAGGTAAAAAGGATTTTTCCTCAAGACAAAAAAGGCATCAGCGTTCTACCGATGCCTATACCCTACCTAACCAAATCTGCAAGCCAATTAACATTTATACTAGGAATCCTAAAGGCAAGACCAACGCCAAGGTTTAGCGTATTTAGGGGTTGCTTGTAGGAGTAGCCCTCTACCGAGAGGTGGGCGTTGCAGCCAAAATACTCAGCAATAACCATTGCCGAAAAAAGGCGCGAGAAATCGTAGCGAAGAGTTGCACCTGCTTCCATGGCGGCTACGGTTACATCGTCGGATGTCTGATCGAAGAAAGCGGAAGCATTCGGGAGCTTACGCCTCAACCCTAGATCAGCATAACCACCCATTATGCGAAGGTCTAGATGTAGCTTTTCGAGCAACGGTTGAGTGTACATAGGACCTATCAGCGCCCCTTTATACGCCCAAACATTCCACTTGTATCCGGTTATGACACCGCTTGTGTATATTGGGTTGGTGTACGTCTTATAGTCGTTTACCGAGCAGAAGTAGGAAGCTGCCAATCCCCAGTTAGGAGTTAGAAGAATGCCCACATTTACAAGATTAACATGCATCCCTAAAGTTGCTGCGGCATCAGAGCGGCTGGCGTAGCTGCCAATAGGTTCCGAGAAGCCTGCCGTAAATCCGATGTAGCTGCTGCGAGGTTTCTTCTCGGCCTTCGGCTCAACGTAGCGCTCCTTGGAAAACTTCTCGATATCCTCAATCTTAAAGTAGGCTAGAGCCCCATCGCTCATCAGCAGCTTCACGCTCTTGTGGGGCACCTGCTCTACGATTACCCCCTTCACAAAACCACCCTTCTTAAGGTAAATCACATCCTGAAATCCATCTTGGGCAAAGCTCAGCACCGGAAAGGCTACAGCGACAATGAGCACGGCAAGAAATCTATTCATGCAATACGTAGGTTTAAAGTAAGTAATAGCTAATGCTGGTAAATGTAACTGAAAAAGTTTGTAGAAAAAAAGGTTTGTAGAGAAGAGCCCCAATGCTTCCTTCTCTACAAACCTTCACTTATTCTTGCAGCACCGAATCAACGATGCCTAAGTATTCCTAGGCAAGTCAAATGAATCCGCCCTAGTAGATTTTCCCTTCGTTATTAATCTTGGCAACGAGTTTGCCAGTCTTGTCAACCAGCATGGCCTGGTATAGGTTGTTGGCCGCATCGAGAAGTAGCCTGTAGGGCTCTTTGTTTACCGTGATGCTGCTGTTAATCCCGATATCGCTCAAGTCTTTCGCGAAGCGCCCATTCTGGGTAAGGTACTCCTGCTGGCGGTAGAAGATGGCCCACAGGGCACTCTTGGCCTGCTCCGACTGCGGCATTTCGAACGGCGCTACCTCGTCGAGGCTGGTGCTGTTGGCAAAGTTAAGGTAGCCCCAAAGTTCGGGACAGTGCATATTTGCCACTCCTTGAGACGACCACACCCACTTGCTCTCGGCCTTGGCAATACCGGTGGAGGTGTCAGTCTCCTTTACGTAAGCGCCATTCTCGGCCTTTGCCTCCCACTCCACGCGCATAAAGTTAATGCGCCAAGGTTTTTGAACGGAGGGAGCCCTAAACTCGAACGCCAGCGACTTTAGCGGGATGGCCACCTCAACCGTCCACTTACGGTCGATATCGCTAGGGTCGTTCAGCGTACCATCGATGCCGATGGCCTGCTTGAGCCCTTGAAAGTTCCAGGTAACAATGGCGGGACCACCAACACGGTAGGTTTTCACCAGAAAGATGTCGAAGATGGTACCCAGGGGGTTTACCTCGTACTCGAAGTAGTTGTGCGTGTCGCCATCGGGATCGAGGAAGATCTCGAAGTCGTTATCGTGGAAGATGACCTGGTCGTGCTCCTTCAGGCTACCCCAGATGTGGGGTTCTTCGAGCTCGGCAGCAACGTAGAGGTAGCGGCTATCCCACGCCATCTTAACGCGGGTGTTGAAGCGGGGCTTACCCTTTGCGTCGCCTTCCAGATCGACAAACTTGTCGGTCCAGGGGGCGTTGCTCCACGTGCTCTCATCGAACTTGCCGTCGATGGTGATGGAGTCGCAAGCCTTAACGGCGGTGTAGCACTTCGGGATTTTAAACAGGTGCTCGATGCCCTGGGTACTTAGCCCCGTAACGGCAATCTGCGCGTTAGCACCCACCCACGATCCTACAGCGAGCAGCATCATTAGTAAAAATCGATTCTTCTTCATAAAATGGTTAGAGGTTTATAAGGGCGCGAAGATACCCCTTTTATCAGCTAAAATATTTTATCGGCTTATATATATGCTGAATTGCCAGACGAAAAAGCGCCCACCCGGAGGGGGTACCGCCACCATTCACATTAAATGCTACCTTTGCCCAAATTTTTACAACAATGAGCATTAGCGTAGATAACAAGGGCGCAGTGGACTTTAAATCCATCAGGCCCGTAGTAAACGAATCGCTGCCCAAGCTGTACATCGAGACGTACGGCTGCCAGATGAACGTCAACGACTCGGAGGTGGTGGTGTCCATCATGCAGCACAACGGCTACTCGCTGACTAAGGATCTTGCGAAGGCCGACCTCATCCTGATCAACACCTGCTCGATTCGCGACAACGCCGAGCAGCGCGTTTGGGGACGCCTAGATGTATTCAAGCAGCAGAAGAAGAAGCGCCCCGTACTGGTAGGGGTAATCGGCTGCATGGCCGAGCGCCTAAAGACGAAGCTCCTCGAAGAGGATAAAGTCGTTGATATTGTTGTGGGGCCCGATGCCTACCGCGACCTTCCCAATCTAGTAGTTGGTGCCGATGGTGGCCAAAAGGGAATCAACGTGCTGCTATCGCGCGAGGAGACCTACGCCGATCTTAGCCCCGTTCGCCTCGACCAGAATGGCGTTACCGCCTTTGTTTCCATCATGCGCGGATGCAACAACATGTGCACCTACTGCGTGGTGCCCTACACCCGTGGGGCCGAGCGCAGCCGCAACCCCTACACTATCCTGCGCGAGGTGCAGGAGCTGGCCGACAACGGCTACAAGGAGGTTACCCTGCTCGGGCAGAACGTCAACTCCTACCGATGGACAACCACCGAGGGGGATGCCGAGGAGGTAAGCTTCGCCAACCTGCTCGACATGGTGGCCAGGCAGAATCCCCGCATGCGCATCCGCTACTCCACCTCGCATCCCCGCGATATGAAGGACGAGGTGCTGGAGGTAATGGCCGCCCACGACAACATCTGCAAGTACATCCACCTGCCAGCCCAATCGGGCAACACCCGCATGCTACAGGTGATGAACCGCTGCTACACCCGCGAGTGGTACCTCGACCGCATTGCGGCCATCCGCCGGTACATGCCCGACTGCGCAATTTCTACCGACATCATTGCCGGATTTTGCACCGAAACCGAGGAGGAGCATCAGGATACGCTCTCGCTCATGGACGAGGTGGGGTACGAGTTCGCCTACATGTTTAAGTACAGCGAGCGCCCCAACACCAAGGCGCAGCGCACCCTCACCGACGATGTGCCCGACGAGGTAAAGACCCGCCGCCTCAACGAAATTATCGACTTGCAAAACAAGCTATCGCTTAGGAGCAACCAGAAGGATATCGGTAAGGAGTTTGAGGTGCTCGTGGAGGGAACGTCGAAGCGCTCACAGGAGGAGCTCTTTGGCCGCAACTCGCAAAATAAGGTGATCGTATTCGCCCGAAAGGACTATAAGGTTGGCGATTTTGTGAAGGTAAGGGTAACCCAAGCCTCATCGGCCACGCTTAAGGGCGAGCCTGTAGAGTAGCGCCCAACGACCCAACATCATAAAAGCCCATCAGCCCTGCTGGTGGGCTCTTTTTTTCGCTACTGCCGATAGCCGATCAAGGGTAACCGCTGGTGCTGCGTGGATAGCTGTTCCGGTCGTGAGGATAACTCTTATCCTTGCATGGATAACTGTTTCCGACGCGAGGATAACTCTTATCCTTCCGTGGATAACTGTTTCCGACGCGAGGATAACTCTTATCCTTCCGTGGATAACTGTTTCCGACACGTGGATAACTCTTATCCTTCCGTAGATAACTGTTTCCGACACGAAGATAACTCTTATCCTTCCGTGGATAACTGTTTCCGACACGAAGATAACTCTTATCCTTCCGTGGATAACTGTTTCCGACGCGTGGATAACTCTTATCCTTGCATGGATAACTGTTCCGGTCATGAGAATAAAAAACTGCTTATGGAGCGGTGCCTACCCTAACCGCTGATAATCTCCTCGAAGGGGGCCTGCATGGCAGAGGAGCGCGATCAAAGAAGGAAAATAAGAAAGGGCTGACACCCAGCCCGCGTCGTAGGAGCGAAACCTCTACCAAGCGGCCGATACTGCTCCACCCCTACGGCGCTGGGATGCGGCAGCATTCGCTACTTGGTAGAGCCTTCGCCCCTAGCGGAGAGGCTTACTTAAAGAGCAGACGGTTTTTTGCGTCTAGGCAAAGCGCAGCAGCGCCAAGAACGGCGATATCCGGCGTATCGGTTTGCACCACCTTAAGCCTATCGGCAGCCTCGCGGTAGAAGAACGTGCGAATCTGCTTCCACATCGTATTCTCGAAGAAGGGGAATGCCCTCGAAAGCGCCCCCCCGATAACAATCAGGTCAGGGTCCACCGAGTACATGATGGTTTTAATCAGGTTGCCCACATCGTACCCAAACTGCTCGAAGATGGCCAGCGCAATCTTGTCTTCGTCGGCGGCACGATCGAGGAAGGTTTCGGCCTTAATGCCGTACTTCTCCTCGAAGTAGCCCTCCGAGCAGTAGTACTCGTAGTCGTGCTCCTTGTAGGGGATAAGCCCAAACTCGCCGGCCACGCAGTTGTTGCCCGAGTAGAGATGCCCGTTGAACACGGTACCAGCGCCAACCCCAGTGCCGATGGTGAGGCCCACCATGTTGTCGTATGGCAGCCCCTTGCCGAAGTACTTTTCGCCTACAGCAAAGCAGTTGGCGTTGTTGTTCACGTACACGGGCTTCCCGAAGTGCTGCTCGAGAATGGCCTTGAGGTGCACCTTCCGCCACGACGGAATGTTGATCACCTTGTACACAATCCCCTGCTTTACGTCCACCACGCTGGGCACGCCAACGCCGATGCTGCTAACCTCGGGGGTCATCACCACCTCGATGGTGGAGATCAGGTCGCGCAGGATCACATCCTCCACCTCGCGGTTGTTTATCTTGCGGGTCTCCTGCTGCTCGATGAGCTCCCCCTTCACGCGACCAACCTGAATGTAGCGGCCGCTCATGTTTACACCTACAAAGGTGCTATCTGCATTATCGCCTGTGAATATCATAGTTCAACTGTGTTCGTTGTTATAATCGACAATTTACCGAAAGCTGGTTCCGCGAACAAAGAGTTCGGTTGGAACAATAACCGTATTTCCCGAAAGCGGCTCGCCATCGCTGATGAGCACCTCCTCTACCTTAGCCACCAGCTCGTCGGCCATACGGTTGGCGTCAACCTCGATGGTGGAGATGGCCGGGGTGATGTACTTGTTGTACTCGAACGAGCCAAAGGCCACCACCGGAATGTCGTTGGGTACCGAGATGTTGAGCTCCCTCAGCTTGTATATCAGGTGAAGCGCGTTCTGCGGACGGGCAACGATCATGGCGTCGGGAGGCTCAGGCAGCGAGAGGAAGTAGTCGATGGCATGCTCCACCGAGCTGTCGTCGAGGTTGCAGTTCACCAGGTACTCCGGGCGCCAGGCGCGCCCAACCTTGTACACCGCCTGCTTCACCCCCTTAACGATCTCCTCGTAGATGGGGCAACGCCGATGCCCCATTAGAATCCCAATTCTACTGGCGCCACCCGCAATAAACTTGCTGGCAGCCGAGAATGCGCCCTGGTAGTTGTCGGCAATTATCTTCGGAACGGGGAAGTCGAAGTTCACGCGGTTAAAGCAAATAAGAGGAATCCCCGCATCAAGCAGGCTAGAGAAGTGGCTGTAGTCGTTCGTGTCCACCGCAGTGCATATAACCACCGCGGCAGGCTTTATCTCAACCAGCCTCGCCACAATTTGCCGCTCCACCTCCGATCGGTTTTCGGAGAAAAACGCCGATACAATAATCCCCTTTGCCAACAATGCCGGCTGCAGCTTCTCCAGCGCGGTCCTGTACATTCGGCTGTTCAGGTGAGGGCAAACCAGCGCAACAATTTGCCCGGACGATGCCAGCCTCTTCCCATAATCCGACATGCCTGGCTTATAGCCCAACTCCTTCGCCTTTTTTAGCACCTTTTGCTTTGTAGCATCGCTAATACGAGGATGGTTGTTGAGCGCACGCGAAACGGTTGAGACAGAGATGCCCAACTCAATTGCAATGTCATCAATGGTAATGTCCATTCGTTTCATGCATCACTACATTTGGTTGCACAATTTTACAACAAAAAACCAGATCAGCTGCAAACCATTGCCCAAATATCATTTTTAAACGATCAAATATCCCCCAAGCCCTCCTCGCTCAAAAGCTCTCGCTAGCTCCAACAAAATTATTGCCCGCTGCATATTCCAT
The DNA here is from genome assembly GCF_963678165.1 of uncultured Acetobacteroides sp. Classification (NCBI taxonomy): domain Bacteria; kingdom Pseudomonadati; phylum Bacteroidota; class Bacteroidia; order Bacteroidales; family Rikenellaceae; genus Acetobacteroides; species uncultured Acetobacteroides sp. The sequence goes on from NZ_OY782755.1 coordinate 3,830,519, forward strand.
TATTTTACTATTTTAGCGCCCCAAAATACTTTGTCATGCGCTACACCAAACTCCTTTTAGCATTTCTGTTCGCTCTATCGCTTGCCTCCTGTAGCAGCTACAAGGAGATTCGCGTCGAGAAGGTAACCAACGTTAACCTTCGAGAGTTTAGCGGCTCTACGGCCTACGTCGACCTAACGGTGCTGGTAAATAACCCAACAGGCAGCAAGGTAAACCTGAACAAGCTCGACATCGACATCAACCGCTTCGACAACAAGTTTGCGCACATCGAATCGCTTGAGAAGGTAGTAGTACCCGCCAAAAGCCATATCGAGACGACAATCCAGCTAAAGGTTCGCATTGTCAACATCCTTTCCTCTGGTTTCATCCTACTCACCCGCAAGTTCAACCCCGAGGACTACACGGCAAACGGCTACCTTAAGGTAAGCGCGTTCCCCTTCTCGAAGAAGATCAAGTTCGAAAACCAGAAGCTAACCAGCGCCATAAAGGGGCTCGACAGCGTCTTAAAGTCGTCAACGAAGTAGCAATTGTAGCAATACTTAACAGTGCCTTTCAACTCTATTACTGATTTGAATTTACTACATTTGCAGCCGTTAAGACGTTCACCCTATTAAACTAACGGGTTTATCCTACCATGAAACAACTCATTGCCGTAATTGCGATTCTAATAGTAGGATGCAGCACAGGACGCGCACAAAACGCAACCACTGCCGACACCTTACGTGCAATACACTACAACATCTATACGAATCTTGCAGAGCCGGGTGCCAACGGAGCAACCGTTAAAATCGATCAGCCGCCATTCCTTAAGCAGGCGGTGACGCAGATGGCTGCAAAGAACGAGCGCACCTTTACCCAAAGCGGTTACCGGCTAAGAATATTCTCCGACAACAAGCAGAACTCGCGCCAGGAATCGGAATCGCTTGTGATGCAATTTGAGGTAAAGCATCCCGCCGTTAAGGCATACCGATCGTACTCCAGCCCCTACTTCCGCGTTTCGATCGGAGACTTTAGAACCTTAAACGAAGCAAAAGCCTTCTTAGAAGTCATTAAGTTCGAGTACCCAAAAGCATATCCTGTAAAGGAAAAAATTAACTTCCCACCCTTGTAGTGGGATTTTTTATTTGTTGAAGAAAGAACACACAATAACAAACAGCAAACTAGTTGAAAGATGAGCGATCAAATTAAGCACGAGTGCGGCATTGCCCTTATACGCCTTCGCAAACCGTTGGAGTACTACAAGGAAAAGTACGGCTCGTGGACTTATGGAATCCAAAAGTTGTACCTACTAATGGAAAAGCAGCACAACCGCGGTCAAGACGGCGCAGGCGTTGCCAGCGTTAAGATTGATCTTGCACCCGGCAAGCGCTACTTCGACCGCTATCGTTCCAACCAGTCGACCCCTATCAAGGATGTTTTCGACAATATCCGCCAAGGATTTTCCAGCGCCGACAAGTCGCTCGTAGCCGACCCCGCTTGGGCTAAGGAAAACGTAAACTTTGCCGGGGAGCTCTACCTCGGGCACCTTCGCTACGGCACCTTCGGCAACCACTCCATCGACTTTGTGCACCCCGTGATGCGCGCCAACAACTGGCGTAGCCGCAGTTTGGTGCTGGCTGGCAACTTCAACCTTACCAACGTCGATGAGCTGTTCAACCGCTTGGTTGACCTTGGACAACATCCAAAAGATTTTACCGATACCGTTACCATTCTCGAGATGATGGGCTTCTTCCTCGATGAGGAAAACCAGATGCTCTTCCGCAAGTATAAGAACGAGGGATTCAACAATAAGGATATCTCGAAGCTCATCGAATCGAACATCGACATCCGCAAGGTGCTCGAAATTGCCACCAAGGATTTTGATGGTGGCTACGCCCTTGCCGGGTTAGTAGGCCATGGCGACGCCTTTGTTGCCCGCGACCCTTGGGGTATTCGCCCAGCCAACTACTATGTCGACGACGAAATTGTGGTGGTAGCCTCGGAGCGTGCCGTTATTCAAACCGTAATGAATGTTCCCGCCACCGAAGTTCATCAGGTTAAGCCGGGTACTGCACTTATCATACGCAAGAATGGCGATGTTGCCATCGAACAGATTCGCGTTCCTCAGGAGCGTAAGTCGTGCTCGTTCGAGCGCATCTACTTCTCGCGCGGAACCGACAAGAATATCTACCTCGAGCGTAAGGGACTAGGCGCCGGCGTGGTTAACCAAGTGCTTAAGGCTGTTGACCACGACATAAAGAACACCGTCTTCTCCTTTATTCCGAATACTGCTGAAACCGCTTTCTACGGTCTTGTTGAAGGCGTAGAGAAGTATATGGCAGAGCAAAAGAAGCAGCAGATCATTGAGGCAAACGGCAACATCACCCAAGAACGTTTGATAGAGATCATCTCCGAACGCCCACGTATCGAGAAGATCGCCGTGAAGGACGTTAAGTTGCGCACCTTCATTACCCAAGATCAGGATCGCGACGACATGGTTGCCCACGTGTACGACATCACCTACGGTACCGTTAATCCCGACATCGACAACTTGGTTATAATCGACGACTCCATCGTTCGCGGAACTACGCTCCGCCAGAGCATCCTGCGCATGCTCGACCGCCTCGACCCCAAAAAGATTGTGGTGGTAAGCTCGGCACCTCAAATTCGCTACCCCGACTGCTACGGCATAGATATGACCAAGATGGGCGACTTTATCGCCTTCACCGCAGCCATCGAATTGCTAAAGGATACAGGGAAAGCCAACGTTATCGAAGATGTTTACCAGCGTTGTAAGGCTCAGCAGTACCTGCCAAAGGAGGAAATCATCAACCACGTAAAGGATATCTACCGTCCGTTTACCGACGAGCAAATCTCCAATAAAATTGCCGAGATTCTTCGTCCTGCCGAAATGAAGGCAGACCTAGAAATCGTCTACCAAACCATTGAAGGACTTCACGAGGCTTGTCCAAACGACCTTGGCGATTGGTACTTTACCGGCAACTACCCCACCGATGGCGGCAACCGCGTTGTAAATACCGCGTTTATCAACTTTATCGAGGGTGTAAACAAAAGGGCTTACTAGGATTAGGTTCGTAGGGGCAGAAATTTTTCTGTTCCTATAGCTAGATGAATATTTTATGGGGGCAGATAATCATCTGCCCCTACTTTTATTTGGGGACATAATCGGCTGAATTGAATATTTGCAATGCCAACGTAAACGCATTACTTTTGCCTCCCACAATTCAAAAAAGAATAATCATGTTTCAACAATACACTGCTCCCATCGGGCAATTTGGAAGCGCCTATGCGCTCTTAGAGGCTACCGAAAAGGATAAAAAGGTTTCCATAGAGTACTACCTTATCTTTAAAGATGGCGAAACACCCTACATTAAGGGTGGCGTACTCGAGGTGGAGACTGTGCTCGATCAAACAATGCAAACCTACGTAGAGGAACATGTTGCCGAATCGTTACCCTATATGGTTCTCCGCTACCTGGTAGACAACCGAGAACCTTCAGAACTAGAGAATCTGCCTGAAGTTGTTTTTACCGAAACTGCCGATGCCGCTACCACCATCAAGGCTAGCTTCCCTGATTACGCGAAGCTGATTGCCGAGAAAACCCAATCGGAACAAATTAGGCAAGCGCTAAAATAAAAAAGAAGAAGGATGCAAGCTATCGCATCCCTCTTCTTATATAATATTCAAATCCTAGCAGCGCTAGTTCTTCCGCTCAATCTCCCTCAAATTCTCCATCTTCTTTACCTCTAGGAAGTACTTGATATCGCCCAAGTGCTCCTTCACACGCTTGTTGCCAAACTCGTACACCTTGCTCACGAGGCCGTCGAGGAAGTCGCGGTCGTGCGAAACGACAATGAGCGTACCGTCGTAGTCTTTGAGAGCTTCCTTTAGGATATCCTTCGTTTTTAGGTCGAGGTGATTGGTGGGCTCATCGAGGATGAGAAGGTTGACGGGCTCCAGCAGCAACTTAATCATGGCTAAGCGGGTGCGCTCGCCGCCCGATAGCACCTTCACCTTCTTGGCAGAGTTGTCGCCACCAAACATGAAGGCACCGAGGATATCCTTTATCTTATTGCGGATGTCGCCCCTGGCCACATCGTCGATGGTTTGGAAAACGGTAAGATCCTCGTCGAGCAGTGATGCCTGATTCTGGGCAAAGTAGCCGATCATTACATTATGTCCGAGCGTTAGCGTGCCCTCATGGTCTATCTCCTTCATGATGGACTTCACCATGGTCGATTTTCCCTCGCCGTTCTTGCCCACGAAGGCCACGCGCTCGCCGCGCTCGATGGTGAACGAGGCGTTCTGGTACACCAGGTGATCACCGTAGTTCTTGCTCACGCCCTCGGCAATAACGGGGTAACTGCCCGCACGGGGCGATGGCGGAAACTTGAGGCGAAGCGCCGAAGTATCCTCCTCGTCGATCTCCACAATCTCGAGCTTCTCCAGCATCTTTACGCGCGACTGCACCTGTAAGGTTTTAGAATAAGTTCCCTTAAAGCGATCGATGAACACCTGCGTATCGGCTATCATCTTCTGCTGATCGTCGTACTGCTTCTGCTGCTGCTCGCGGCGCTCCTTGCGCAGCACCAGGTACTCGGAGTAGTTTACCTTGTAGTCGTAAATGCGGCCCATGGTTACCTCGATGGTACGGGTGGTGATGTTATCAACAAAAGCCCTATCGTGGCTGATAACGATTACCGCCTTGGCGCTGTTGATGAGAAACTCCTCGAGCCACTGAATCGACTCGATGTCCATGTGGTTGGTGGGCTCGTCGAGCAGGATGAGGTCGGGCTTTTGCAGCAGAATCTTGGCCAGCTCGATGCGCATGCGCCATCCGCCGCTAAAGTCGCCGGTTGGACGGGTGAAGTCCTCGCGAACGAAGCCTAAGCCGAGCAGAATCTTCTCCACCTCGGCATCATAGTTGATATCCTCGATGGTGTAGAACTTCTCGCTGAGGGTCGACACCTCCTCGATGAGGCGCGAGTACTCGTCGCTCTCGTAGTCGGTGCGGGCGCCCAGTTCGTCGTTGATCTCCTGGATGCGGCGCTCCATCTCGTGAATCTGCGAAAAGGCCATCGAGGCCTCCTCGAACACGGTGCGCGTGTTCTCGGTCATCAGGTGCTGGGGCAGGTAGGCGATTACGGCATCCTTGGGGGCCGATACGCGCCCCGATGAGGGCTGACGAACGCCTGCCAGTATCTTTAGCAGGGTAGACTTGCCGGCACCGTTCTTGCCCATCAGGGCGATACGGTCCTTCTCGTTCACCACAAACGTCACATCCTTAAACAGGGTGGTTCCCCCAAACTCTACGCCAAGCCCATCTGCTGCAATCATCTCTGCTATTTAAATTTGAGGCGCAAAGATAGAAAAACGGATCACGGATTAAGCGGATTAGGCAGATTTACACAGATTTTAAGTGAACCACGAAGAGCACAAAAACAATTTCAAGGGAAATAATACGATTAACCAACAAGGCTAACTCAGGGCTCGTGATCCTCCCGCTCAGGCGGGAGGGTAGGGGTGGGTTAGGTTGCTATCCGAAGCCGAAGTGAATCTACGTAAATACTCTACAAAAAAAGGCAACGCCTTCCAGCGCTGCCTTTATACTATCTACTTTTTAGGAGCCGTTATTTCCTTAAGCCTTTGGGTAAAGAACGCCTTGGTGGCAACCTTTCGCCCATCGGAAAGCTTAATGTGGTACTCCTCGCCGCTTAGGTACGATTTAGAGCCTACCACCTCTATAAAGTCTTGAGCCGTTTTTACCCGGCTACCGGCTTTCCCCCACTTCATGCGGAGGTGATCAGCCGCTTTTGCAGCATCGTAGTACGAGCCATTTCGGTAGAATTGCGCTCCCTTTAGCTGCTGAACCGACTGGATCAGCGCCTCTATCTTCTGTTTTTCGGAAAGTTTAGCCTGAGCGCTAACGCGTGTGCCAATGGTCATCAATGTAACAAGGGCAATCGACGCAATGAGTAAAGCTTTGAACTTCATAAGTCTCCTCTATGTATTGTTTGGTTAAATTATAACATGCGGCACAAAGTTGCTGGTATTGGCGGTGATCATCGACACATCCTCTCGAATGCCGATGCCCACGGGCTCGTGGTTAACCAGCCAAGCGCCAACTATAGGGTAAACGTTCCCCCTATCCGAAGGGAAGGCGGCAAGATTGGCCAGCTTCTGATAAATGTAGCCCTCCTCGCCATAGTCGCCTCCAGAGGAGGCAAGCACCTCGTTGAAGGCTCCGACCAGCTCAACATTAGCCCCCTCGCGCGCGAGCAGCGGCTTACGCGCATATCCGCAGGTAGGCTCGCTGCGCCTAAACTCCTCGATTGAACCGAAAGCGGGCAGCAGGTACTCGTTGCCGGGAAACATTTCCCAAAGCACCGTCAGGATCATCTTATTGGATAGAATCATCTTCCAAGGAGGTTCAATAATATGGGTGATGGAGCTCATTATAGAGCGCCCAAACTCCTCGTGTACCATCCACTCCCAAGGGTAAAGCTTAAAGAGGTGAAGGATGGGCTCATCCTCCATTCCAACAAACTGGCCGGCATCGGTAACGCCAATCTCGCGAATATCAAGCAGGCGCGTGGCGATACCCGCCTGCGTGGCGCAGTCGCGAAGGTACTCGGTGGTAACCAGATCTTCGGGCATGCTGGTGATGCAGGCAAAGTGGAGCAGGTTCTTGTCGAGGCAGTACCGGTCGATCTCCCTAAAGTGGTCGATCAGGCTCTCGTGGATGGAGTTGTACTGGTCGAGCCGGGGGAATACCTCCTCCTTCCACATCCACTGGAATACGGAGGCCTCGAAGAGCGAGGTGGGCGTGTCGGCGTTATACTCCAGCAGCTTGATGTTGCTGCCGTCGTAGGCCAAATCCATCCTTCCGTAGATGGAGGCGTGCTCCTGCTCCCAGCTCACCTCTATGGCCGGGCGGATGTACTCGGGGATATGGAATCGGTCGTAATCCTTTTGGGAGATGACCTGCTCCACCGCCTGTAGGCACATCTCGCTGATGGCCTTGGTGGCGGCGTAGAGGCGCTCCACCTCGTACGGCGAGAAGGAGTAGTAGGCCGCCTCGTTCCAGTAGCCGTTGCCAACCGAGTGGAAGGTGAAGCCTACCTCCTGCGCCTTCTGCTGCCAGTCGGGGCGTGGGGTGATGCTGTTTCGGAACATCGCTAGGTGGCTGATGAGTGAAACCCGCTGCTGCCAAATCCGCCACGCGACATCACCACAGGAGCCGAGTGCGCCGAGGCATGGAACGATCCGCTGCGAACGTTCATCGCCTTCCCCCTATCGGTACCGCTAAAGTACGAGCGGGCGGTTGGCGAGTCGTAGCCGCCATGGAAGTAGTGCCCCGCCGCCATAAAGAATAGCGGATAAAAGACGTGCGTATTGTGGTTTCCGTAGGGCTTGTAGGTAGAATCGGCGCTGGTGCGGATGTAGGTGTTGCTGTTGGCCATCGGCTTATCGTCCTTACATCCGTGAAGGCCAACGGCAATAAAGGGAACGAGCAATAACTTCTTGTTCTTCATGGCCGCTTACTTGCTGGTGATAAATAGGCGGTAGCCGTTGAGCGTGGTATCCTTCTTTATCGACTCGATGTTGTCATCCGAATCGAAGGTGGTGTCGGGTGCCACATTAAGCCCAAGGTTGGGCAGCGTATCCACCTTGGAGAAGGTCTTCACCAGCTTCCCCTTTACGTACACCTTGTAGGTGAGGGTGAGCAGGGTTTGCTTCTCGTTTTGGGTGGTGGCCACCGTTACATCGATGTCGTCGCCGGTGCCTGGTTTGGGGGTCTCGTCATCGGAGCTGCCGCCGCAGCTGGTCAGCATCATTGCTGGAACGGCCATGTAGGCCACGATCCTTAGAAGTGATCTCATAGTGTACTTGTAATAGCGTTTCGAATTCGTTCGTCGAGGCGCAAATGTAACCATATTGTATTGTGATCAAAAATTTAGCCGCGGTGCTTGCGCCGATCATGAATGTGGCAGATAACCCCAACGACTGAGGCAGTACCAAGGCAGATAGGCTCTACGAGTGCCCCATCTTCGCTCTTAACGACCGCCAACACCGCTAGCGCCGCCCAGCAGACACTACCAATAAGATACCCATTCCTTACACACCACCGCCAATACGGGTCGGTAGCCTTCAAAAAAGACGCATAAATTTTCCAGAACATGATTTCGTGCTATAATTACTGGTTATTCTTTCCTAATCTGTTGAATAAGGTATCGGATAAAGCAGAGCAGGCAAAGCGCTGACATTACTCCCGCAGCAACGAGGCTTTTCCAGCTGTGAAAATCGGTGCTAAGGATATACCTCACGGCAAGCACTCCCGAAAGAACAGCGATTATCAGGTTCCCCCACCGGTTGAAGAACCTCGGAAGGAACGGTTGCCCTGGCAGGTCAGAAGATTTAGGTTTTTCCATAATGAATGTGTTATTAGATACTCCCCAATATTAGCAAATTGCAGAGGCTTAACCAAAAAAAGGGATGATCTTCTCGCAGCCAAGCCCCCAATCGCCGGTTGAACCCCCTCGCGAATTGCTAGCAGCCGCAACGCCGAAGGTTGAAACAATAAAGCCACAGGTTGAAGCGGCAAAGCCGAAGGTTCATTCCTCAAGCGCATCGGTCAAACCCTCGACGTTGCACCTTCCAAGTAGAAAAAAGTACCTGCCGATGTATTGAAATACCTCTTCAAGTAATTCTACTACACTTTGAATGTAGATTTCTACACTCTTGATGTATTTTTAGTACTTCAGACTGTATGTTTATTACTTTTCGATGCATAATTATTACTTGAAAGCGTATTTTTATTACCTAGAAGCGTATCAAAATACCCTGCCATGTTCAAAAAAGTCGCTTTTACCCCCGCTAAAGTACCCTCAAGGAAGTTTCGCATCGGCTATTAGGGGAGTTTAAAATCAGGAAATAATACGCTACATTGGGAGACCTAACAATAACTAACCGATATGATAAAGCTTAATATCGAACGGATGATTCGAATGCGGGGCCACACCAATCCGCTCCAATACCTGCAGAAGCAGGGATACCCCTACCGGACCTGCCACTCCATGCTCAAGGGCTCGTTTACGCAGATTCAGTTCAGCAAGCTCGAGTACCTCTGCCGGCTGCTGCGCTGCACCCCCAACGATTTGCTGGAGTGGGTTCCAAGGGATGAGACTCCCGAGGAGCTGTCGCAGCCATTGGCCAAGCTCCTTCGAAGGGGCAGCTACGGCCCCCTAGTCGGCGCCATTCAGGGGATTCCACCCGAGAAGCTCGACCAGGCGCTGGAGCTGCTCAAGAAGCTTGGCAAAGAGGAGTAGAAAAGCTCATCCCAAAGAAATTTCGTACGACTTTTCAGGGGAAAGCACTTATCTTCAATTTCATGGTTATATTTGTACATCTTTATTGCGTTTGATTATAAGATGAGCTTTCTCTTACAAAAATCTGAGGAAAACATAAAATCAGCAGAACATTTAATTGCTCAAGGGTGTTACACATCGAGCATTCATTGTTCGTACTACGCTTGCATACAACGAATGCTCAATATTTTTTATACAGTAAAAGGCTACGATCATAAAACATTAAAGGGTATCACAGATAAAATAGGAGGGAAAGGTTTACATGAGAAATACATAAACTTACTCCTATGTGAGTTTTCAACAAAAAAATTAAATAAAGAAAAAGCGGATTTTTTAATCCGAATTGAAACACTTCGACAAAAAAGAAATAATGCAGATTACTTTAATAAAGCATTATTGACACGGCAAGAAAGCGAAGAAGTTTTAAGAAAAACAAAAGAAGTTGTTACCTTAATAAAAACATTAGAGTGATGAGCACAAAAGAATATATCATTTCAAAGTTGAAAGAGTTTGTTCAAACTCATAAATCAATACTCTTTAAGTACGACTTTGTCCCAGAAGATGCCTACCACATTATTGAAGTTAAAGGATACGAACTCTTCGAAACATTTGATGACTATCCAGAATTTGTCTTTGACATTAAAGACTACCTAGATAGAATTGGAGAAGAAGAATCATTCTACTTTATTGAATACGACAGTCCATTAGGCTGTCCTTCTCAGGGTGAAATCATTTCGTATTCCCATGAAATAGAACCAATCCCCTATTCTTCAGAACAACCCCGATGCTTTTCTCCAGCATCGGAGGATTCTAATTATGGGTATAGTGAGGAATGTTTCGCACTTGCTGCTTAAAACGGAATGAAATGGAAAATGTAAAAAAATCAGCGTTTCGCTTTGACGATTTCTTCATTAATGAGGTTCAAACAAAGATTGAAAATAGACATTTCGATGGGGAAATTGAGTTGGGTATGAACCTATCGGGGAGTAGTGTCCTACGAAATAGCAAGTCTCAACTTGAACTTACCATTATTCTAAGAGTAGAAGCCGAGGACTATTTTAATATTTCAATATCTACTGTAGGTTTATTCACTACTTCATTTGTAGAAGGTGACGAAAAATTTGAATCGTACCTCTACACAAATGCACCTGCCATACTATTCCCATACATTAGAGCCGCAATAGCGAGCATTACTGCTCAATGTGGAATTCCCCCCGTACGATTACCTTTAATGAATTTAACTGAGTTTGGGCAAAAACTTAAGGAGTCCAGAACTATAGAAGAATAAAGAGGCATAACGCCTCTTTTTTTAGCCATCATACCTACAAAAAACACCCGTCGATGCTGCTCGACGGGTGTTCTCGTATTCTTTTCTTGCTAAGCAGATATTTCAGCGCTTGCTAGGGGTTGCTGCTGATCGCTTTTTCGAAGCAGTAGAAAACGCCCTTCCGAAAGGTTACGGTTCCAGCCTTCGCGTACCCCAGCCTTTCGTAGAGCGCTACCGATGCGGGATTTTGGGTGAAGCAATCGAGGCGGATTGACGAGTACCCGTTCCTCTGGGCATAATCCTCGGCAAACGCCATCAGCCGCTTGCCAACGCCCACCCCCTGATAGTCGGGGTGAACGCATAGCCGATGAACCACCAGCTGCCTGCCTTCGGTAAGCGCCCAGCAAACATCGGCATACTCCTTATCCTGAAACTCGTTGAGCACCACCATTCCCTTAATGGCTCCATTCTCCTCGAGCACGAAGAGTTCGCCCTTGCCAATGTCATCTTTTAAAACATCAGAATTGGGATAAATCTCGTCCCACTGGTCGATGCCCTTGGCCAGCATCGCGGAGGAGGCCGCCTTGACAACAGCCATCAGCTTAGCAGCGTCTCGCTTTTTCGATTGACGTATCATTCCTATTTCATCTGAAGATAGAACCCGCTAGCGTTTAAGAATGCCCTCGGCGTAGGTTTCCTCCTTCACCACCTTGCCGTCGCGATCGAAGTACTTCGACTTGCCGTCGCGTAGGCCGGAGTATACCTTAAAGTCGCATCTCATTTGGCCGTTGTCGTAGGTGTCGATAAAGTGGCCGGAGAACACCTTGCCCGTGGGCAGGTCGAGGTAGCTCTCCACGGGTGTTCCCTTCTTGCTATAGTCCACCACCACCATCAGGTCGGCCTGGTAGTAGTACCACTTCCACTTGCCCACCTTGCTGTTGCGGGTGTACTTACCCTCGAAGAGCGGGTTGCTATCCTTGCCCAGCGTTTTCACCTCGCCATCGGCTCCGCCCTTGGTGGTGTCGCTGCTGTTAACGGCGTTGGCCAGGAAGATCTTCTCGAAGCTTTCGGGGGTGATGGCGCCGCAGCCGCCCTTGTTCAGCCAGTAGCCACAGGTGGTGATCCCCTTCTCGGTTCGGGTCTCCATCCTACAGCGCATCTCCTGGCTGGTGTTGCCTACAATGTCGATGATGCGGGTGATGGCCTTGCCCAGCGAGTCGTACAGGCTTAGCTTCACCAGCTGATCGCTTTCGATCTGCAGCTCGCGCAGCGGCCTACCGCTCCAGCTGTACTCCACGATGCGCCCCTCCACTTTCCCATTCTTGTGGTTGTACCGCTTTATGATGATGTTGTCGACGGTGCTAACCGTCCACTCGCCCACCTCTATATTTCTTAGGAAGGCCCCCTTGCGGAATACCGTCGAGGGCTTACCCTGCTCGTCGATCTCAGAGCCCACAAGCGTCCACTCGCCATCGCGATTTCCGTTCACCATGTTACCCTTGGCCACCACCATGCCGCTGGCATCGCGGCGCTCGTAGAGGCCGTTCTGCATGCCGTTGCTGTAGGAGTAGGTTACGGTTTGCTTGGCCTTGGCTATATCGGGAGCACCTGCAGCCATGTCGGCCGAGTCGAAGGAGTAGACATCCAAGCGTCCCTCCAGCCTTCCCGCCTTGTACGAGCCTACCATCAGGCTATCGCCCTGCTGCTCGCGGAACTTCCCGTCCTTGACGCCAAGCAGGTAGCTGCAGTAGCCGAATACCACCTTCTCGCCGTTGGCGATGGATGCCGTTTCCCAGTATCCGTTGCGCAAGCCGTTATCGTAATCGCCGGTGATGGTGTACTTGATGGCACCTCCATCGTAAATATTCTTGATGTAGCGTCCGTGCAGCGAGTCGCTCCTCATGGTGTACTTTGCCAGGATTCCACCCTCGGGGGTGTAGTCTACAAAAGCGCCATCCTTCTTTCCGTTGGCGTAGGTGCCAACGCTGCTAAGCTTGCCCTTAGCATAGAGCTTAACCTCACCGTTGATGATACCGCTCTGGTAGCTGCGCTCGGTCTTTAGGGCTCCGTCGCTTTCGTACTCGGTTTCGGGACCATTCTTAACCCCGGCAAGGTAGGTGGTGGTGATGCTGAGCTTACCGTTGGGGTAGTACTGCTTCATCACCCCTTCGGGCTTACCGTTCTTGAGGGTGCATTCGCTCTTGATGCTTCCGCTGGGGTAGCTCTCGCGCTTAACGCCGTTAACCATGTCGTAGGCGCCAAACAGCTGAAAGATATCCACCGAGTAAAAGGTTGATGGGGTCTTGGAAAGGCGCTGCGATTGCTTCCCGGTAAAGGTGCTGAGCACAATGCAGCTGCTCGGATTCTTATAGGTTGTTGAGGCACCATCGGATCGGCTTTCGGAGCCAGCCTCCTTAAGCTTAAGCACCTTCGTAGCCTTTTTCATGCCTGCGAGCGTTGTCGGATTCCCGAATTCGTAGGTTAGCTTGGCGGGTTTGCCGTCGAGTAGCGTTAGCATTAGCCATGCCGTGGCCTTGTTGGCGTCCTTCTCCTTCTGGAGCGACCACGTAACCACCTTTCCCTGATCGGCACTGCTGGTTTCGGAGTAGGTCCACTTCTTCTTCTTCAGAAAACCGTCAACCTCCTCCCAGGTGGCCTTCTTGCTTAGCCCTATCAGATCGCCAAGGGTAAGGTTCTGGGCAAATAGCGGGCTCCCAATCAGTAGAATTGCTAGAGTGGCAAAATATTTTCTCATTCCTAGAATTATATAAGGTTATATGGGCAACCTTGGCATTACGGAAAAAGCCAAAGCGCAAGTGCTTACTAATAACGATTCGAAGGTGCGAAAAAATGGCTATAATTCAAAGCCCCAGCATGCAGAGCGCCACCAGTTTTCGTACAATGGTAATATCCTCCCAAAATAGTACCTTTGCGGCTTAACGATATACCCATGACAATGCTACTTCTCGAACCCCAAAGCTGGAAAGACTACGAGCTCATCGACTCGGGCAACTTCGAAAAGCTCGAGCGCTTCGGCAGCTACGTGGTGGCCCGCCCCGAACCCCAGGCGGTGTGGAATAAATCGCTATCCGATGCAGAATGGGAGCGCATGGCCAACGCCTACTTCAAGAAAGATAAGGGGCAGAAGAGCGGTCAGGACGAACGGGGAACTTGGATCAAGAAGAAGGGGATGCCCGAGCAGTGGGTGGTTGAGTACCACTACCAAAGCATGGCGCTAAAGATGCGCCTTGGGCTTACCTCGTTTAAGCACGTTGGGCTTTTCCCCGAGCAGGGCGAAAACTGGAACTACATCAACCGAGCTGTCAAGAAGATGACGACGCCACAGCCTAAGGTGCTCAACCTTTTTGCCTACACTGGCGGCGCATCCATTGCTGCAAAGGCATCAGGAGCCGATGTAACCCATGTTGATTCGGTAAAGCAGGTGGTAACCTGGAGCCGAGAGAACATGGAGCTGAGCGGCCTCAACAACATCCGCTGGATTGTTGATGATGCGCTAAAGTTCGTTCGCCGCGAGGTGAAGCGTGGCAACAAGTACAACGGCATCATCCTCGACCCGCCCGCCTACGGCCGTGGTCCCGATGGCGAACGCTGGATTTTGGAGGATAACATCCTTGAGCTGATCCAATGCTGCCGCGAGATGCTCGACCCCAAAGAGGGATTCTTGGTGCTCAACCTCTACTCGATGGGCTTCTCGTCCATCATCGCCGAAACGCTCATCCACCAGACCTTTGGTAAGGATATCAACCTCGAAATGGGCGAACTCTACCTCAACGACCGCTATGAGAAGAAACTTCCTTTGGGCGTTTTCTGCCGCTTTACCAACTACTAATCAAGGATAATAAAAGGATTCCGCGGACTACACGGATTCTTCCTAATAAAATACAAAAAGGGGCGCATGTTATGCGCCCCTACATATAATCAATACCGTTTATTTCTTTCTCAAACGGGCCATGTAGAATCCGTCGCCACCACTTGATGGCATAATTGAACTATCTTCCTCAAGGGTAAACTCGGGTCGTGCTGCTAAGAATGCATCCACCTGTCCCCTATTCTCGGAGTGCAAAATGCTGCAGGTTGCATACACCAGCACACCTCCTGGCTTTACCATTTTTGAGTAGCGGCTGAGGATATCGGCCTGTTGCTGCTTTACGCTCTCTATGCTTTCGGGCGTCATTCGTAGCTTCGACTCTGGATTTCGACGGAAGACTCCCGTTCCCGAGCAGGGAACATCGAGCAAAAGGAAGTCGACCTTGTCGTACATACGCTTTACCACCTTGGTGGTGTCAATAAGCCTCGTCTCAACATTGGAAATACCAGCCTTTAAGGCGCGACGCTTTAGCTCCTCGAGCTTTTGTGGGTATAGATCCATTGAGATGATGCGCCCTTTATTGCCCATCAGCGTACCAATGTGCAGCGACTTGCCGCCGTTACCAGCACAGGCGTCAACCACCAAGCCTGATCCTTTATAATCCTTCAAAAGAAACGGCGCAACCTGCTGCGACGAGATATCCTGCACCTCCAGCAGTCCTGCCTTAAAGGGAACTGTTCCGAAAATTTCCTTTCCCCCGGCAACCTCCAACACATCGGGGAATTCTGGCACATTGCGTACAACCACCATCTGCTGGCGCAGCTCATCAACCAAGCCGCGGGTGGATATCTGTAGAGTGTTGGTGCGGATATACCGCTTGGGTCGCTGTGAAAATGCTATTAGCTCCTGCTCCCAGCTGTCACCAACCTCATCTTTGGCTAAATCTACAAACCATTGGGGGAAGTCTGGCGCCTCTGGGGTTACATTACCTCCATCAATACGCTCGGCGGGTATTTCCAGCGCCTTGTTTACGATGTTAATGATGCTCTCGCCGCTGCCCCCGCCCAAGGCGTACCAGCTGCGAAATACAAATGGTGCATACAGGCTCAACGCCCGACGAATATTGGGATCGACCACCTTCTTGTCCTTAAAGATATCGCGCAAGGCTCTGTCGAGGTAGACATCCTCGGTTGCCACCCGCCTAACCACTACGGCCAATAGGTTTGTCAGCTGCTTTTCCTTCATGGTATCATTTGATAATATGGAGGGCCAAAAGTACAACAAAAACAAAGGCAAACTCCGATATTAGAATAAGATTAAAATCAAGATTATTAACATTAACCGCAACGCCCCCTAAATTATTAATTTGTTCCTTTGCACCGATAATCAAAATCATTTTCCAATATGGACGATGGCCCTGCGATACAGAATTTAATTATTAATCCTGCTAGCCTAGCGAGGTAGCCTTCTCCACGTCGAGACGTTGCCTCTCTTTGTTAGCCCAAACAGGAGGAGGTAACGTGACCACAATCACCACCTTTTACTTTAGCCGTGTTGTCGGATGCAAGGTATTCGACGTACATAAGAATTGCCTTGGCAAGGTTGTAGACTTTGTTATGGACCTAAGCCAGGCTGCAACGATTGACGGCGAGCCCTTTCGTCCCCAGCTGAATGCCCTTTTGCTTAAGCATAAGGGGAAAAAGTTCTACATTTCTTTCACTGAAATCTCGGTTGCAAAAGCCGAAGGGCGATACCTGATCTTTATCGATGGTGCTTCTCAAATTGACCCCAGCTTTGCAAGTGAAACCCTGCTGCTTGGTCAAGGTTTCCTCGATCAGCAGATCGTTGACCTCAACGGGCGCAAGGTGGTTCGCGTAAACGATATCCGAATGGTGAGCTTGTCGAATGCCATCTTTGCCATTGCGGTTGACGTTGGCATCGAAGGTCTTCTTCGCCGCTTGGGAGTGGTCAAGCAGGTTGCCGCAATTCTAAAGATTTTCAATATTGGGACCTCCTCCCACTTCATCCTAATGGACGACGTGGCGGCGGTGGATAACTCCAGTTTCAACATTAAGCTATCGAAGACGGCCTCAAAGCTCGACAAGCTGCACCCCTCCGATCTTGCCGATATCATCGAAGATTTAGGGAAGGACTCCCAAACATCGATCTTCTCCTCACTTGACGAAGAGATTGCGGCAGACGTGCTCGAAGAACTGGAGATGCACGAGCAGATCCACATCATCGAAAGCTTATCGGTTGAAAAGGCGGCCGACGTACTCGAAAAGATGCCGGCCAACGAAGCTGCCGATATCCTCGACGAGCTGGAGGCCGACAAGGCCGAGCTGCTGCTGAAGGAGATGGAAACGGAATCGTCGGAGGAGGTTCGCGAGCTGCTGGAGTACCCCGACAACTCGGTTGGCAGCTTTATGACCACCGAGGTGCTTTCGTTTACCCCAGATGTTAGCATCAACACCGTGCTCGATCAGATCCGCGAAACAAAACCCGAGATGGACATGCTCTACAATATTTTTGTTGTTGATGCCAAAGAGCGCCTAGTTGCAACCGTATCGCTTCGCGATTTAATTGTATCGCAGCCAGACATGCTGCTTAAGGATGTTATGAAGTGCGACCCCATCAGCGTGTACGACACCGAGAAGATAGACTCGCTTGCCGAGATCGTATCCAAGTACAACCTACTCTCGATTCCGGTAACCAACGAAGACGACCAGCTGGAGGGAATGGTGGTTATCGACGACGTTGTTGAGGACCTTGTAGGAAAGAGAAGAACGCTTTAAAATCGAAAAACCGCGGAGATAATGATTAATTGGAAAGATAGAAAGAGCATCTTGGGAAAGATTGCGCTATTCCTTGCCATTCTGGGGCCAGGCATTATTACCGGCAGCGTAGACAACGATGCGGGTGGCATCACCACCTACTCGGTGGCCGGCGCCTTATACGGGTACAACATGCTGTGGACGCTCATTCCGGCATTTATCGTTCTTATTGTGATACAGGAGATGAATGCCCGCATGGGAATTGTAACGGGCAAGGGGCTTGCCGACCTTATCCGCGAAAACGCAGGCGTAAAGATTACCTTCTTCATCTTTGTTGGGCTGCTAATAGCCGATATCGGCAACACCACTACCGAGTTTGCGGGGGTTGCTGGGAGCTTGGAAATATTTGGGGTCAGCAAGTACATATCCGTTCCCATTGTGGGCGTTTTGGTATGGCTGCTCGTTGTTAAGGGCAACTACAAGTTTGCCGAAAGAATTTTCCTCCTCTTTAGCGTATCGCTTTTGGTTTACATCGTTTCGGCACTTATGGGCCATCCACATTGGGGCGAGATTGGAACGGCCATTGTTCATCCCAACCTTCCCATTAACGAGCAAAGCATTGCCCTAACCATCGGAATTATAGGCACCACCATTGCCCCCTGGATGCAGTTCTACATGCAGTCATCGGTTATTGAGAAGGGGCTGAAGATGAAAAACTACAAGTACTCCATTATTGATATTGTGGTGGGCTGCATTGCAACCGTTGTGGTAGCCTTCTTCATTATTGTTGCCTGCGGATCGACGCTTCACCCCAAGGGTATTGCCATCAACGAGGCAAAAGATGCCGCCATGGCGCTAAAGCCGCTGGCAGGGGAGTTTGCAGGACAGGTATTCGCATTCGGACTATTCATCGCCTCGATATTCTCGGCAACCATTCTTCCGTTGGCTACCGCCTTCTACGTATGCGAGGCGTTTGGCTTCGAGGCCGGCATCGATAAGAAGTGGGACGAGGCCCGAGAGTTCTACATCCTGTACACCGGGATACTGGTTATTTCGGCAGGGATTATTCTTTTGCCCAATGCACCGCTTATCCTCATATCCCTATGGTCGCAGGTGGCCAATGGCCTTCTTTTGCCGGTAGTTTTAATCTGCATGATGCTAATCGTAAACAACAAGCGCATTATGGGACGCTACGTGAACAAGCCAACGGCCAACATTATCGGCTGGGGGTCGGTTACCCTGCTAGTTGGCCTATCGGTTACCCTGCTGCTGCTGCCTCTTTTCAGGTAAACGGCTACGCTACAAAAATCTAACGGAAAGCCCACGGCAGCAATGCCCGTGGGCTTTTACGATTTAAGGCTTACCCGCCTACCCTAGTTCCTCTCCCTTCGGGAAACACATCTCTTTACGCCAAACGCCCCTATTTCTAGTTCAAACAAGGTTGTTTCTGCGGTAGAAAAAGTTCTTTTTAGCCTAGCAAAGGCCTTTGCCAGCCAAGAAAAGGCTTTTGACTGCAAAGAAAAGGCCTTTGCCAGCGAAGAAAAGGATGTTTCTTGCGTAGAAAAAACTCTTTCTGAACCAGAAAAGGAACTTTCTACAACAAAAAAGATGTAGAAAGTTTAAGGAATAGATGCTTCAGCCCTCACCGCTGCTATATTGGAAGCATTGTCCAAGTGGTGATGGCGTTAATAGGCTACGCTTCCTTGGCCAGCCCTACCGAAATAGGCAAATAAGCACAAGTCAGCCTGATTAGGGTAAAAAGTCATGCAGAAGCCTCTACCTATATCCGCCCAAAGATCTTGTCGAAAAACCAGCTAGGCCTTGCTGCCACTTCGCCTTTAGATGGGCATTCTCCTTTACCTAAAAGTTCATCAACAATGGTTTGTATTAGGGGCTGCTGTATGTGCTGCGGCTTCTCGAAGTCGAAGGTTTGCAATCCATCGCCATTTTGCAGCACGATTGGCGTAAACTCGAAGGTGGAAAAGGTAATCTTTCCCCTAGTTCCAACAATCTCTATGCTGTCAACCGCCGCTTGGGGTGCAGCCACAAAGCTCCACGAGGCCGTTCCAAGCACGCCGCTCTCGAAAAGGAAGGAGGCAGCCACGGTATCCTCGGCAGAATAGAGTTTGCCAAGGTTCACCGCAAAGCCATGTACATCAGCAATCCGACCAAGAATAAAGTCTAGGATATCTATGGTGTGAGGAGCTAAATCATAAAGGTATCCACCGCCTGCCACCTCGGGATTTATTCGCCAAGTATGTTTTTGGAGTCTGATATCGCTTTCCGAAGCCACCCTTAGCTGCTCAACCCTAACGGTAAGTGGTTTTCCTACGGCACCGCATTCCACCAGCTCCTTAACCTTTACAAAGTAGGGCAGCGCTCGACGGTAGTGGGCCACAAACAACGGCTTTCCGACCTCCTTGGCAGCGTTAACCATCTCCATGCATTCGCTATAGGTAAGCGCCATGGGCTTTTCTACGTACACAGCCTTATCCGCCTTAAGGGCCATCAAGGTGTACGCGCAGTGCATGCTTGGAGGCGTAGCAATGTAAACAGCATCTATTTGGCTATTGGCTAGCAGCTCCTCCGCGCTGGTGTACCATTGTGCAACATGATGCCTTTGGGCAAAATCTTTGGCCTTTGCCGCATCGCGTCGCATAACCGCCACCAGCTCCGAATGTTCGCTCTTGTAAAAAGCGGGTCCACTTTTCACCTCGCACACATCTCCGCATCCAATTATTCCCCATCGTACGATGTCCATAAGGTATTATAAGTTAGAGTTGAAATTTATTATTTCCGAAAAAACTGATACCAATATAGAATAAAAATGCCCAACCCTTTATATATTTGCACAAATTCTACCTATAGGATATAGCTATTAAACAAAACATTTATGCAAACTTTTTCCTTTAAAGGATTGGAGCTAATGCTCCTAAACCGAACCATTGTTGAGGGAACCAAGGTAAACCTAATCCATCGAGTATTTCTTGCACTATTCACCCTTTTTGTAGTGTACTTTTCTGTTCAAATATATCTCTACCTACCCCAAAACCTTGAGGTGCTAGTGCTCTATCTGCTGCTTTTCGGAGCTGCCATACTAGCAATCCAGAAGATTATAAAGGATAGGCATAGCCCTAGCATGGCGTCAATCTCCTCCGACACAATTCGCGTTGTCCGATTCAAGAACCATTTCACCAGAATACCCTGCTTGTTCTCTTCTTCCCCAGATGCCGAGTTCGAAACGCACGATGGCAATACCGTAAAGCTCCGCGTACGCCTCGAAAAGGCCGTACTGCTGCAGTTCAAGCACGAGTTGGTAAAAAGAGATATTCGTGTCGAAGAGCATTAATGCCAAATAAAAGCGCAATCTTTAACACGATAAAACGGTTTTGCACCACATCGGGAACAATTATCCACCCGTCGATGTGTCTAACCTTGTGCTTTGTATTGCCTTTTCAACATTATAATGCTTTAGAAGATGAACCCAAAGGTTAAAGAATTCAGGGAGTACCGCGAAAAGATGAATGAGAAGATTCTATCGAAGAATAATCTTGTTATTAAACGAATCTACAACATCGACACCAACACCTACCAGGAAGGTGCCCTGTCTACCCGCGAGAAGGAGTTGATGGGGCTAGTGGCTTCTATGGTTCTTCGCTGCGACGACTGCGTGAAGTATCACCTAGAAACCTGCTACGAATTAGGTTTGAATACCGACCAGATAATGGAGGCATTCTCGGTGGCCAACCTCGTTGGTGGAACCATTGTAATCCCCCACACCCGCCGAGCCCTCGAATACTGGGAGGCTCTACAGGAGGAATAGTATCCAAAATAAATATTCCCTGTAACCTTAGCCAATAGGCTACGTCTATACTTTGCAATACCTGTATTAAAGTACTACAAGCTGGCGATATGCCCATGCCTTGCGGGCAACAGCTCATCGTTGGCCATAAACCATTACCAAATGAAAAAGCTTCTTTCGGCCTTGCTGCTTCTTATGTCGTTTGCGGCAGCGGCAAACGATAGCGCTCCGCTTTGGATGCGCTATCCTTCAATTTCTCCAGATGGGAGAACCATCGCCTTTACCTACAAGGGCGACATCTACACCGTACCAACATCGGGAGGTCGTGCTTTGCAGCTAACCACCAATCCTGCCTACGACTACATGCCAATCTGGAGCCCCGATGGAAAGACCATCGCCTTTGCCAGCGACCGCTATGGCAACTTCGATATCTTTACCATGCCCGCCGAAGGTGGTACACCAAAGCGTATTACCACCAATTCGGTTGCCGAACAGCCAAGAACGTTTACCCCCGATGGTAAAGAGATCCTTTTCCTTGCCCAAATCATGGATAAGGCAAACAGCCGCCAATTCCCCTACGGTACCTTGCGCGAGGTATACGCCGTTTCGGTAGATGGCGGTCGTCCCCATCAGGTGCTAACCATTCCAGCCGAAGATCCTTCATTCGACAAGAGCGGTAAGCTAATGGCCTACCACGACTATAAGGGCTACGAGGATCCTATGCGTAAGCACCACGTATCACCAGTCACCCGCGACATCTGGGTGTACGATACCCAAGCAAAAAAGCACACCAAGATTTCCACCTTCGGAGGCGAAGATCGTACGCCAATCTTTGGCGACGACTCCAAAACGCTATACTACCTCAGCGAGCAGTTTGGCGACTTCAACGTGGTTAAAACCAGCATCGACAACCCAACAAAGGTAGAGCAGCTAACCTTCTTCAAGAAGAATCCAGTTCGTTTCCTCACCAAATCAAATAGCAACATCTTCGCTTTTGGCTATGGTGGCGAAATCTACACCTATAAAGAAGGTGGCAAACCCGAAAAGGTCGCCATCTCCATCGTTAACGATCAGGTAGAAAACACCCTCATAAACAACGACCTTACCAACGGTGCCAGCGAAATGTCCGTTTCCCCCAATGGTAAAGAGGCCGCCTTTATTCTACGTGGCGATGTGTACGTTGCCTCTGTAGAGTACGGCACCACCAAACGAATTACCAACACCCCAGAACAGGAGCGCAACGTAAGCTTTAGCCCCGATGGACGCAGCCTTGTTTACGCCGGCGAACGCAACGGCAAGTGGCAGGTATTTACCGCTACCATGGTAAAAAAGGACGAGCCATTCTTTGCCACCTCAACAGCCGTAAAGGAAGAGAGCCTAGTTACCATTCCAGAAGACGCCTTCCAACCCTCCTACTCGCCTGACGGCAAAGAGGTAGCCTTCCTAAAGGACAGAACTACCCTAAGCGTCATCAACCTAAAGAGCAAGAAGATCCGCGATGTGCTCGATGCCAAGTACAACTACTCGTACCAGGATGGCGACCAAGACTACTGCTGGTCGCCCGACAGCAAATGGTTCCTTGTTAAGTACTTCGAAGCAGGAGGATGGAATAAAGAAGATATCGGCCTCGTAAAAGCCGATGGCACAGGTACTGTCACCAACCTCACCAACAGCGGCTACAGCGATAGCAACCCAAAATGGATGATGAAAGGCCAATCGATGATCTGGATTACCGATAGGGACGGCTACCGCAGCCACGGCAGCTGGGGATCGGAAGGCGACGTGTACGGCATGTTCTTCACCAAGAAGGCTTGGGATACCTTTAAGATGACCAAGGAGGAGCTGGATATTCAAAAAGAAGCCGAGAAACTTACCAAAAAGGATAAAAAAGACGAAACAAAGAAGGATGACGCGAAAAAGGACGAGGCCAAGAAGGACTCTACCGATAAGATAGCCCCTCTTGAGATTGACCTCAACGACCTAGAGAGCCGCACCACCCGCCTTACCATCAACTCGTCGAACATATCCGATGCCGTGCTTACCCCCGATGGCGATAAGCTATACTACCTGTGCAGCTTCGAGAAAGGATTCGACCTCTGGGTTAACGACCTGAAGGAAAACAGCACCAAACTGGTAATGAAGCTCGATGGCTACAACGGCAACCTGGTAATAGACAAGGACGGGAAGAACCTCTTCTTCACCTCTGGCAACACCCTTAACAAGCTCGAGATCTCGTCGAATAAGAGGACGACCATCAGCTACAAGGCACCAAAAACTCTCGACTATCCAGCCGAAAGAAAGTACCTGCTCGACCATGCCTACCACCTTGTCGAGAAGAAGTTCTACGATCCTAAGCTCCATAACGTAGACTGGAACTACTACCACCAGGAGTATGCCAAGTTCCTCCCCTACATCAACAATAACTACGACTTTGCCGAACTCCTAAGCGAAATGCTTGGCGAGCTTAACGGTTCGCACACCGGAGGAAGGTACACTCCTGCTCCATCATCAGGTGCCGACCAAACCGCAACGCTTGGACTTATCTACAACGATAGCTACAGCGGCGATGGTCTTATGGTAGCCGAAGTTATCAAGAAAGGCCCCTTTGAAAACGGCAAAACCAAGGTTGCACCAGGCATCGTAATCACCGCTATTGATGCCGATACCATTAAGGCTGGTGCCGATTACTACCCAATGCTTAACCGCAAGGCCGGAAAAGCCACTGTTGTTGGCCTCCTCAACCCAAAGACAGGCCAACGCTGGGAAGAGATCGTTAAACCTATCAGCAAGGGTACTGAAAACAACCTCCTTTACGATCGCTACGTTGAACGCCAGGAAGCCTACGTCGATTCCATCTCCAACGGTAGAATTGGTTACGTACACGTAAGAGGCATGAATAGCGAAAGCTTCCGCGAAACCTACTCCAAAACCCTTGGAAAGTTCCGCAACAAGGAAGCCCTAATCGTAGACACCCGCTTCAACGGTGGCGGATGGCTGCACAACGACCTAGCCATTCTACTTAGCGGTAAAAAGTACGCCGAGTTTGCCCCTAAGGGCCAATACATCGCTGCCGAACCGCTATCCCAATGGGCAAAGCCATCGGTAGTGCTAGCTTCAGAGGGTAACTACTCCGACGCTCACGGCTTCCCCTTTACCTACAAGACGCTTAAGATTGGCAAGCTAATAGGTAAGCCTGTTGCCGGCACCATGACAGCCGTATGGTGGGAGAACCTACAGGACAGAACCCTTACCATTGGCGTTCCCCAAGTAGGAGTTCGCGACATGAACGGGAACTTCCTCGAAAACCACACCCTACAGCCCGACATCGAGGTAGACTTCACCCCCGAAGATGTAGCCAACGGCATCGATCCACAGCTCGAAAGAGCCGTAAAGGAGCTGCTGAAGAAGTAAGAAGTAGTATAAGTAGTACTTAAAAACCTAACAGGCTTCGAAAACCTGTTAGGTTTAATTCACCCCATAGATGAAAAAGTTTTTAATTGCAATTGCAGCATTTCTAGGATTCAGCGCGGCACAGGCCCAAGAATCCCCACTGTGGCTGCGCTACCCCTCCATCTCACCCGATGGCAAGACTATCGCCTTTACCTATAAGGGCGATATCTACACCGTTCCAGCGGCAGGAGGAAGGGCGCAAGCCGTAACCACCAACCCTGCCTACGACTACATGCCCGCTTGGAGCCCCGATGGCAAAACCATCGCCTTTAGCTCCGACCGTAACGGTAACTTCGACGTTTACACCGTACCTGCCGAAGGCGGTACCCCTACCCGACTCACCACCAACTCGGCCAACGAGTACGTGCAAACCTTTACCCCCGATGGCAAGCATGTCGTATTTACGGCATCCATCCAAAAGCCAGCAACCAACCAGCAGTTTCCTGCAGGATACCTAACGGAAACCTACTCGGTATCGGTTAGCGGTGGACGACCAGCGCTGCTCACCAGCGCCGCTGGCGAGAACCACTTCTACACCAAGGATGCCAAGACCGTTTTCTACAACGACATCAAGGGGCAGGAGAACGCTTTCCGCAAGCACCACACCTCGTCGGTTGCCCGCGACATCTGGAAGTGGAACATCCCTACCAACACCTTCACCCAGCTAACCGTCGAAGGGGCCGAAGATCGTAACCCGGTGCTTACCGCCGACGAGAAGACGCTCTACTACCTATCGGAGAACGCTGGCTCGTTCAACGTTTGGAAGATGGACGTAGCCAACCCAAAAGGCATCTCGCAGGTAACCTCGTTTACCAAAGATCCCGTTCGCTTTCTATCCATATCTAAGAACAACACGCTTGCCTTTAGCCAAAACGGCGAGCTTTACACCCTTGCCCAAGGCGGCAAGCCCGAAAAGGTGAAGGTGACCATTGTTAACGATGGCGACAATCAGGTGGAGAAGCAGACCGCCCGTAGCGGCCTCTCGGGTGCAGCCCTATCGCCCAACGGCAAGGAGCTCGCCATTGTGGTACGTGGCGACATCTACGTTACATCAGTAGAGTACGGTACCACCCGTCGCATCACCAACACCCCCAGCCAGGAGCGTAGCCCATCGTTTAGCCCCGATGGCCGCACGCTAGTGTACGCCGGATTCCGCAACGGCAGCTGGAACCTCTACACAGCCTCCATCGCAAAGGCCGAGGAGCCCTACTTCTTTGCAGCCTCATCCATCAAGGAGGAAACCCTACTGGATAGCCCCGATGAGACCTTCCAGCCCGTATTCGCGCCAAAGGGCAACGAGGTGGCCTTCCTAAGCGATAGAACCAAAATCAAGGTTATCGATACAAAGACAAAGGCCATCCGCCAGATTACCGATGGCAGCAAGAACTTCTCCTACTCCGATGGCGACATCGACTTTGGCTGGTCGCCCGACGGCAAGTGGATTACCCTGGCCTACATCGATAAGCTGCGCCAAGGCTACAACGATATCGGCATTGTGAGCAGCAAGGGCGGCGAGATTAAGAACATCACCCTATCGGGCTACATGCAGGATGGCCCCAAGTGGATGATGGGTGGCGATATCATCCTCTTCACCTCCGACCGCTTTGGCATGAGGGCGCACGGCTCGTGGGGCTCGCAGCGCGACATAATGGGCATCTTCACCAACAAGGCCGCCTTCGACAAGTCGAAGCTCTCGCAGGAAGATCTCGACCTGATTAAGGAGCAGGAGAAGATGAAGAAGGATGCCGAGAAGAAGGTGGCAGATGCCAAGAAGGAGAAAAAGGACGATAAGAAGAAGCCTGCCAAGAAGGACGAAAAGGCTGCTGCCGACTCCACCAAGAAGGAGGCCAAGCCCGAAGGTAAGGACATCAAGCTGGAACTTAACGGTATCGAAGACCGCATCGAGCGTCTTACCATCAACTCGTCCGACCTTTCGGACTACGTGATTACCCCCGATGGCGAAAAGCTGTACTACCTTGCCGCATTCGAGGGTGGGTACGACCTCTGGGTCAACGAGCTCCGCAAGAACGAAACCAAGCTGGTGCAGAAGCTCAACGGTAAAGGCGGCTCGCTGGCGCTCGACAAGGAGGCCAAGAACCTTTTCGTGATCGCATCGAGCGGCATCACCAAAATAGAGATTGCCAGCGGCAGCAAGAAGTCGGTTTCCTTTGCTGCTGACGAGGAGATCGATCACGCCGCCGAGCGTGCCTACATGTTCGAGCACGTGTACAAAACCGTGAAGAGCAAGTTCTACCGTACCGACCTCCATGGCTGCGACTGGGAGTACTACAAGGCCAACTACGAGCGATTCCTCCCCTACATCGACAACAACTACGACTTTGCCCAGCTGCTCAGCGAGCTGCTCGGCGAGCTGAACGCCTCGCACACCGGCGGAAGCTACCGCCCATCGCTCGAGAATGCCGACGCCACCGCCCGCCTTGGCCTGCTGATGGATGTGGCCTACACCGGCGAGGGCGCCAAGGTAGCGGAGGTGATCAAGGACGGCCCATTCGACCGCGAATCGTCGAAGGTTAAGGCCGGATCGCTGCTGGTTGCCATCGACGGCAGCCCCGTTAAGGCCGGAGAAGACTACTATCCGCTTCTAAACAAGAAGGCCGGCAAGCGCACCATGCTTACCTTTAAGGATGATAAGGGCAGTAGCTGGGACGAGGTGGTTAAGCCCATCAGCGCCAGCGCCGAAAACGAGCTGATGTACAACCGCTGGGTGGAAAACCGCCGCGCCGAAGTCGAAAAGCTGTCGGGTGGCCGCCTAGGCTACGTGCACATCCGCTCGATGGCCGACGAAAGCTTCCGCACCACCTTCTCCGACGTCTTCGGCCGCTACAACAACAAGGAAGGCATCGTAATCGACACCCGCTTCAACGGCGGTGGCCGCATGCACGAGGACATCGAGGCGCTGTTCAGCGGCACCAAGTACCTCGAGCAGGTTCCCCGCGGGCAGTACGTGGGCCTTCAGCCAACCAAGCGCTGGACCAAGGCATCCATCATGCTCATCGGCGAGGCCAACTACTCCAACGCGCACGGAACCCCTTGGGTGTACAAGCACATGAACATCGGCAAGCTGGTAGGCATGCCCGTTCCCGGAACCATGACCAGCGTTTGGTGGGAGAACATGCAGGATCGTACCATCACCTACGGCATTCCAATCATCGGGTACCGCACCAAGGAGGGCAACTTCCTGGAGAATACCCAGCTCGAGCCCGACTACAAGGTGGCCAACCAGTCCACCATCCTCGATGCCGGCCGCGACCAGCAGATCGAGGAAGCCGTAAAGGAACTGCTTAAGGATATTGATGCCAACAAGTCGAAGACTTGGTAGGTAGCAGGTCTATTAAATTGACAAAGGGCTGGTAGCAATACCGGCCCTTCTTGTTTACTCTGTTAGACGAAGACATCTTTGGGTGCGATAGATGCATCTATAGGTTGCTAGTGGGGCTATTGTTATTATCAGCGAGGTATGGTATGTTGTCAGCGAGATACGGTAGATTGTTAACGAAGCGGCTAAATTGTCAGCGAGGCATGGTAGATTGCTAACAAGACGGGTAAATTGTCAGCGAGGTATGGTGCGTTGTCAGCGAAGCGGGGTACTATACCGACGTTTTCTATCTGCGTGTAATTCTTTGTTCCCCGCTAGCCGTAGAATAAGCCCACGAGGCTGGCGCATCTTGTAAATGCGTCGAGCATAGGCGGAGGGCTCATACCGCCAGCATGCACAGGGCACAAAAGAAGAAGCGGCTGCCATTGGGTTGGTAGCCGCTTCTTGGGGGCGGAGAGAAAGGGATTCGAACCCTTGAACCACTTTTGGCGGTTACACACTTTCCAGGCGTGCGCCTTCGACCACTCGGCCATCTCTCCTTGATTTCTGCGGTGCAAAATAGTGAAAAAAATTTCAAATATCCTAGCTAACCTCCATCTCTCCGGCCAGCGAGCACTCAAATTGTCGCTTTACCTCATCCACCGTATAGCTTTGCCCGAACAGGAACATCAACTTAACCACCGCCGCCTCGAAGGTTATGTCGTACCCGGTAATCACGCCCATCTTCTTCAGCAGCACGCCGGTTTCGTAGCTCTCCATGTTTACCGACCCGCCACGGCACTGGCTTACGTTAACCACCACCAGCCCGCGCTTTATGGCAGCATCGAGTTCGTCTAGGAACCAGGGGTAGGTAGGCGCATTCCCCGAGCCAAATGTCTCGAGCACCACCCCCTTCACGCCCTTGATGTTGAGCACCGCATGCACCACGCTCTGGCTGATGCCGGGGAATAGCGCTAGCGATGCCACGTTGGCATCCAGCTTGGTGTTAAACCGTACGGGCTGGCTAAAATCGACCTGCCGCACGTAGGGAAGATGGTACTGAACGTCGATGCCGGCCACCGCCAGCGCCGGATAGTTCTCGCTCCGAAATGCGTTAAAGGTATGCGCGTTGTACTTAAAGGTGCGGTTGCCCCGGTAGAGGTGGTTGTTAAACAGCACGCACACCTCGGGGATGAGCGGCTTGCCCTCCATGTAGGCCGCCGCCACCTCAACGGCCGAGAGCAGGTTCTCCCTACCATCGGTTCGGATCTCGCCGATGGGCAGTTGGCTTCCGGTGAGGATAATGGGCTTGGTGAGGTTCTGGATCATGAAGCTGAGCGCCGATGCCGTGTACGACATGGTGTCGGTTCCGTGCAGGATCACAAAGCCATCGTACTTCTTGTAGTTTGCCTTGATGATTTCGGCGATGCTCTGCCAGAACTCGGGCTGAATATTCGAGGAATCGACCGGGGGATCGTACGATATGGTGTTAATCGTAAAGTGGAACTTGCTCAGCTCAGGAACCTCTTCCTGTATCTGCTTAAAGTTAAATGGGACGAGCGATCCGGTTTCAAGATCGCGCTTCATACCAATCGTTCCACCTGTATAAATTACAAGTATGGCTGTGCCTTTCATCGCTTAAATGTTGAAGATACTTTTAGCTGTTGTAGTAGTTGCTCCCGCTACATCGCTAACCGTTACGTTCTTGATTTGAGCCACCTTTGCAGCAATTAGTGGAATGAACGCCGGCACGTTGCGCTTCCCCCTATGGGGAGTTGGCGCAAGATATGGAGAATCGGTTTCTAAAACAATACGCTCCAGCGGAATTTCCGCCACCACATCGGCCAGGCCCGAATTCTTAAAGGTGACGATTCCCCCTATTCCAACCGCAAAATCGCCCAACGCGCTGATGGCCCTGTAGGTCTCCACATCGCCCGTAAAGGCGTGGAAGATGCCAAAGAGCGGCTGCCCCTTGTATGCCTTTAGGATATCGAAGATCTCGGAAAACGCCTCGCGCGAGTGGATCACCAGCGGAAGGCTATGCTTAAGCGCCAGCTGTATCTGGTAGTCGAACACCTCCTGCTGCTGATGCCTGAACTCCTTCGACCAGTACAGGTCGATGCCCACCTCGCCGATGCCGTACACCTTTCGGCTTGCCAGGTACTGCTCCACCAGCTGCAGCTCCTCGTTATACGATTCGCCTACCGACGTTGGATGGAGCCCGATAAGCGGATAGCAGCAAGGCGCCTCGTCGGCCAGCGCAAATAGCGACTGATGGCTTTCGCTATCTATTGCCGGAAGAATAAGCGCCTCGACATGGGCATCGTTTGCCCGCTTAAGCTCAGGCAGGTAGTCGTCCTTAAACTCCTCGGCGTAGAGGTGGCAGTGCGTATCAATAAAATTCATGGGTATTGTTTCGGTTGATATATCCGGCGAAGATGCCGCGCCAAAGGTACAAAAACGCTACTGATGGGGGTACGATTTGGATAGCGCGGAGGAATTTCATGTGAAAGTAGCTGTTTCGTAACGGTCACATGCCGCTCGCATGGCAGACGCACATCTACTTTGGTGAATTCCTCACCCATGCTCGTTTCGCTTTTAGTATTACTGCTTAGGGGTTGCTGGAGAGCTAGGCCGTGTCTACCTCAACACCCTCCAAAGGGGGCTACGGCGCAGCCCGTAGCTTAACAGCATGTCGGATATCCTCAAAGCGAATCTAAGGGGTGATGCATCGATGCATTAGGGCTTTCCGGAAATCCGGCAGGGGTCACACACCAATGCATTAGGCTTTCCGGAAATCCGGTAGGGGTCATACACCGATGCATTAGGCCTTCCGAAAACCCGGTAGGGGTCATACATCGATGCATCAGGCTTACCGGAAATCCGGCAGGGGTCATACACCGATGCATTAGGCTTTCCGAAAACCCGGCAGTGGTCATGCATCGATGCATTAGGTCTTCCGAAAAATCTGAAGGGGTCAT
The DNA here is from genome assembly GCF_963678165.1 of uncultured Acetobacteroides sp. NCBI lineage: Bacteria > Pseudomonadati > Bacteroidota > Bacteroidia > Bacteroidales > Rikenellaceae > Acetobacteroides > uncultured Acetobacteroides sp. The sequence continues at coordinate 3,861,306 of NZ_OY782755.1, forward strand.
GTATCGTTACATTAGGCTTCCGGAAAATTCTGAAGGGGTGATGTATCGTTACATTAGGCTTTCTGAAAATACTGTAAGGGGTAATGAATCAAGGAAACAGGCAATCAACGCTGGACAAATTCTAAAAGCGAAATCCCTGGGATAGCGCGTATGATTTACCCGGCAGGCTTTTTACAATGCCATCGAACTCCATGGTAAGAAGGATTGCCGAGGTAGATGGCATCGACAGCCCGCTGCTAAACGCAATGGTATCGATGCTCTCCTTTTCGACCCCCTTAAGGATGGCTACAATCTTCTGCTCCTCCTCGCTCAGCTCCCTAAAGAGGCTCAGCTGCTGCGGAGGAGCGGCGCTCGTTTGAGCGGTCTGCCAGTTGAGCGCATTCTCGATGTCCTCAGCGCTCTCAACCAGCGCCGCCTTATTCGATTTAATGAGGGCATTACATCCCTGCGAGTATTTGTCGCCTGCACGACCAGGACAGGTCAGCACATCGCGGTTGTACGAGCTGGCGATATCGGCGGTAACCAACGCGCCACCCTTTATGGCCGACTCCACCACAATTGTGGCATCAGCCAATCCTGCAATTATTCGATTACGCCGAAGGAAGTTGTTGCGCTCGGGCTGAGTACCCGTGATAAAGTCGGTGACCAAGGCGCCATTGCCCAGCATCTCCTTGGCCAATCCCCTATTGGCCGAAGGGTAAATCATATCGAGCCCATGCGCCAGCACGCCTACCGTTGGAAAACCATTCTTTGTTGCATTTCGATGCGCGGCGGTGTCTATTCCATGAGCCAAACCGCTTACAATAAGTACCGAATGTCCCTGTTGGGCCAAGCCACGAACCAGCTCCTCGCAAAGCCACCTGCCGTAATCGCTTGCGCTCCGGGTTCCGACCATAGCCAGCACCTTCGGATGCGATAGCGGCACGCTACCCTTATAGTAGAGAAGGATTGGCGAATCGTCGCACTGCTTAAGCCGCTCGGGATAGCTCGGGTCGGTATAGTAAAGAGGGGTTATCTCGTACTTGGAAAGAAACTCTATCTCTTTTTCGGCACGCTCCAGCACCTTTTGGTGGTACACCTCATGCGCAATGAACTCTCCTACCCCAGGTACCTTTTGCAGCGACTTCTTCGACTGAATAAATACCTCGTCTACTCCACCACAGTAGGCTATAAGCTTTTTGGCGGTGATGCTGCCAATGTGGGGGATAATCTCAAGGGCAATCTTGTACTTAAGTAGAGGATCGTTCATGCCACAAAAGGTTTAGGTTAGCTCCGCCGCATTCAGCTTTAGGCACTCAATTGTTTGGCGCTGCTTTTCCTTTAAAAAGCTCCCGATAGGAATTGGGGGATACTGAAATACCTTTCCGTCCTTCTCTTGGTAGATGATTAGCGTTTTCTTTAAGAAACGCTTCTGAATCTTAAACGCATAAAAGTCCTCAACGGTCACCCTTATCAGCCGCTTGGCGCCAAAAGGAGCTGTTAGCAGAAAGTAGCGAAATTCATAGGCGTCATCCTTAAAGATGAACTCCATGAACCACATCCCGCCCCGCAAGGCTAAAAGAAGTGTCGCCAGCAGGTATGCCGCAGCATAAACGTGCCCCACCAGCTGTATGGTCTTGCTATCCGACCACGAGAAGTATTCGGGGAAAATCCAAATAGAAAGGAGGTAGGCAATAAATATAACTGCGAAAAAGATTCTCATTACATGGTAGGCTGCGACCTCATTCTCATTACTAACTTTTACCATTGCTTATAACTTTTACGACGCTTAATTTCTTGGTTTATCAGATCCAGCTCGCGCGATGCTTGTTCTGCCACCGACGTGTTCTCTCGTGCCCGTCGGATTAGGTAGGGAAAAACTTCCTTTACCGATCCGTAAGGGAGATACTTTGCCACGTTGAATCCTTCGGCTGCAAGGTTAAACGTAAGGTTATCGCTCATTCCGTAAAGCTGCGAGAACCAAATCCGACGATCATTTTCCTGCAAGGAATACTTGTAGATCAGCTCAACAAGAAACCATGTGCTATCCTGATTGTGAGTTCCTGCAAAGATGCTGATTTTATCAATATTCTCAAGAGAGTACACCAGCGCATCATCGAACATTGTATCGGTGATTTCTTTGGTTGGGTTTATTGGCGAAGGATACCCTAGCTGTGCTGCACGTTCGCGCTCCCTTTCCATGTACGCACCACGTACAAGCTTTGCTCCAGCTATAAAGTTTTTTTCAACAGCGCGCTTATGCAGCATCTTCAGATATTCTAGCCTATCCGTTCGGTACATTTGAAGCGTATGGTAAACAACCGCCTTCTCCGTATTGTAGCGCTCCATCATCTGCTCGGCAACCTCGTCAATTACCTGCAGGTAGCAGTAATCCTCAGCATCTATCAGAATCGAAATGCCAACCTCGGCAGCTTTAGCACAGAGCGCATCCACTCTTTTTACAAATAGATGGAATCGCTCTTCTTCGCCTTCATCCAGCGCCACTCCACTCGAAACTTTCTCTAGCACTTCAGGCTGAATAATGCCGGTAGGCTTAAAGACGGCAAATGCAACATACGGATGCTTTCCACCAAATTCGATGCTGCGCATTACCTCCTTAAAACAAGCCTTTGTCGAAGCGTCATCACTCTTTCCCTCTACGGAGTAGTCGAGAATTGAGCCCACCTTATACTTCCAGAGCTTTCTAGCCTTATTGGCACTCTTGGCTAAAGATACCCCACCCACAAATTGAGCATAAAGCGTTGGCTTTACCAACCATCCAATTGGGATGTGGTTCTTTACCGCAAAGGTTGCCAACGCGCTTAACCACCCCACTAGTTTCGGGTTATTAATCGTTTTAAAAAGGAAGCGAGCCTTACGAAGCTCAGCATTCGACTTTATTTTAAAGGCAATCTCAGTATTGGTAAAGTCTATCATAACCGCTGCATTAACGATGGGTTAATATACCAAAGATAGCGACCTTTTTCAATTCACCGATATTACTGTACAAGATAAGATGTTACGGCTACCTTTCCCCAATTGGTCCTATTGATCATGCTTGGATAATCAACAAAAAAGCCCTGACCGCGATAACGATCAAGGCTTTACAATAACTGTTATGTGACCCCGGCGGGATTCAAACCCACGACCTTCAGAACCGGAATCTGACGTTCTATTCAGCTGAACTACGGGGTCGAGAAACGAAGTGCAAATCTAGTAATAATAATTACTCTTTAAAATGCGGCCGAACTAATTTCATCTCAAAACACCAGAAATTTTAAAGACTAATAATTTGCTTTGCTATGTGAATTATCACTAAATAATATACATTTACCCCATCTATATTTTATAAACAACACTGCCATGTTACGATTATTAAAACTCACCCTTGTTATAGCAATAGCCTCACTCATCGTGAGCTGCGACAAGGAAAAACAGGAAAACTCACAATTACTCGAAGGTAGCACATGGAAGCTAAAAGCGTACATTAACACAACGAATGGCGATGTACAGTTTGTCTCAAACGCTCATCCCGTCGAAATGTCCTTCCTAAAAGGGGGAAAGTACACCTTCTCGTCAGATTCGAAATGCATTCAGTCAACCTTCAGATTTAGGTCAGAAACTGGTTGCGCTTCGTTTTCGAAACCATCAAAGTCAATTACGTTTAGCAGGGAGACTAACACCTTCCTAACAGCTACATTCAAATCCGACAGCTACGAATTAGTTGGAGACAACCTGAAAATCGCCTCCAAATCGACAAATAAGTTTCTGATATTTGAGCGAATAAGGTAACAAAAGCGTGAGCAATCACGCTTTTTGCTTTTTTAACATAATACTACTTTAAAGAATAAAAGATTACTTTCAGAAACAACTATAACCATAGTCACTGGATTCTTTTTCAAAAAGGAAATCATTTTAGCAATTACCTCAAAAGCTGTAGCTACGCCTTCAAATCCCCCCTTGCATCATATTTGAAAATAATAATTAAGCTTGCAGAAGTTCAAATTTCGATAGAACAACTAGCAAGTTACTAGATGCAGAACCATCAGGTTTACATACACTACTTCATCAACTCAATCCTAGCACTACGGGTTGATGCTGCTGCGCATTTAATTCTTGCTCTCCTCCTACTCCTCCTATCGAACCTGCTGCTCCTCCGCTAATAACGCAGCAAACATCTCACCTAACGGTGAACCTCGTTTTTCCCATAATTGTTTATCATTTAAAATCAAGAATACCATGAGTAAAGAAAAGGTGTACATCTTCGACACGACGCTTCGCGATGGCGAGCAGGTGCCCGGCTGTCAGCTGAATACAATCGAAAAGATTGAAGTTGCCCTCGCCCTCGAAAAGCTCGGCGTTGATATCATCGAAGCCGGATTCCCCATATCATCGCCGGGAGACTTTAACTCGGTGGTAGAAATTTCGAAGGCAGTGTCGGAGCCAACCATTTGTGCGCTTACCCGTGCTGTTGAAAAGGACATTGAGGTAGCTGCAGAGGCGCTACGCTACGCCAAGCATCCGCGTATCCATACAGGGATTGGGGTATCGCCATACCACATCAAGTATAAGTTTAATGCAACCCCCGAGGAGGTAATTCAACGGGCAATTGCTGCGGTAAAGTACGCCAAACGGTTTGTGGAGGATATTGAATTCTACGCCGAAGATGCCGGACGTGCTGAAAATCGTTTCCTTGCCAAAATAGTAGAGGCTGTTATAAGTGCAGGAGCAACGGTGGTTAACATTCCCGACACTACCGGCTATTGTTTGCCTTCGGAATACGGTTCGAAGATCCTATTCCTAAAGGAGAACGTCTCGAATATCGATAAGGCGATTATCTCGACCCACTGCCACAACGACCTTGGACTTGCAACAGCCAACTCTATTGCTGGTGTAATGAACGGTGCCCGTCAGATAGAGTGCACCATCAACGGAATTGGCGAGCGTGCCGGCAATACTTCGCTCGAAGAGGTTGTGATGGTGATGAAGAGCCATAAGGGACTTAATCTGGAAACATCTATCAACACCAAAAAGATATTTCCAACAAGCAGGTTGGTTTCTACGCTTATGCGCATGCCTGTGCAGGCTAACAAGGCTATTGTGGGACGTAATGCATTTGCTCACTCGTCGGGCATCCACCAAGATGGCGTGCTGAAGAACCGTGAAACCTACGAGATCATCAACCCCAAACAGGTTGGCGTAAGCGAATCGTCTATTGTGCTTACCGCACGCAGCGGAAGAGCTGCGCTGAAGCATCGCCTTGCTACCTTGGGCTATAAGCTCGACCAAAAGCAATTGGACGAGGTTTATGCAGATTTTCTAAACCTTGCCGATAAGAAGCGAGATATTCATAACGACGATCTAGAGGCTTTAATGGGCAAGGCAGCCCGTTTCGACAGGAAGATTCAGCTAGAATCTCTTCAGGTTATATGCGGGAAAAGCACCATACCTACTGCAACCATCCGTATAAAGTACGAAGGACAGATTTGGGAGGGCACCGAAACGGGCAACGGTCCTATTGATGCCGCCATAAACGCCGTGAAAACCATCATCACCGCAAAAACCACGCTCGAGGAGCTGCTGATCCACACCATCACACGTGGTAGCGACGACATGGGCAAGGTGCACGTGCAGGTTGAAAGCAAGGGCAAGGTTTTCTACGGCTTTAGCGCCAACACCGACGTTATTACGGCAACTGTAGAGGCATATCTGGATGCCCTTTCACAAATTGTATAACTCGATCTTTCTAGAATATGGGAAAAACACTTTTCGACAAAATATGGGATGCACACGTAGTGCATAGCACAGGCGATGGTGCCGATATCCTTTATATCGACCGCCACTACATCCACGAGGTAACCTCGCCACAGGCTTTCGATGGGCTTCGTAGCCGTGGCTTAGGCGTTTTTCGTCCTTTAAAAACGGTGGCAACGGCCGACCACAATGTCCCAACCATCAACCAACATCTTCCGATTAAGGAGGAACAATCGCGCAAGCAGGTAGCACAGCTGGTGCAGAACTGCAAAGAGTTTGGCTTGGATCTTTACGGGCTTGGACACCAATACCAGGGCATCGTACACATCATAGGACCAGAACTGGGCGTTACCCAACCCGGTGGAACCTACGTGTGCGGCGATAGCCACACTGCGACGCATGGCGCATTCGGCTCGATAGCCTTCGGCATTGGCACATCGGAGGTGGAGATGGTTTTGGCATCGCAATCGCTACCTCAGGTAAAGCCCAAGCAGATGAGCATCACCGTAAACGGGCAGCTGAAGAAGGGCATCACCGCCAAAGACCTTATCCTATATATAATAAGTAAGTTGACGGCAAAAGGTGGCACTGGCTACTTTGTTGAATATGCCGGAGAAGCCTTTCGAGCCCTCAGCATGGAGGGCAGAATGACGGTTTGCAACATGAGCATCGAGATGGGTGCCCGTGGCGGACTTATTGCCCCCGACGAAACTACCATCGCCTACGTAAAAGGTCGCGCATTTGCCCCCAAAGGTGACGATTGGGATAAAGCCGAGGCCTACTGGCGTACGCTGTACAGCGATGCCGATGCAACGTTCGATGCCAAGTTCTCCTTCGACGCTGCCGACATCGAGCCGATGCTTACCTACGGAACGAATCCCGGCATGGGCATTGGTATCACGGAAAGCATCCCTACAGAAAAAGATTTTACCGACGAGAGCGATAAGGCGACCCTCAAAAAGGCGCTTGCCTACATGCAGCTCTCCGAAGGTGAAAAGCTGCTGGGCAAGCCCGTATCCTACGTATTCATCGGAAGCTGTACGAATGGTCGCATCGAGGACTTTAGGATGGCCGCCGAAATTGTAAAGGGCAGGAAGGTTGCCAATGGCATCACCGCATGGTTTGTTCCTGGATCGAAGCAGGTAGAGAAGCAGTGCGAGACCGAAGGATTAACCCAAATCTTTGCCGAAGCAGGCATTGCCCTTCGCCAACCCGGATGTTCGGCTTGCTTGGCCATGAACGAGGATAAGGTCCCCGAAGGTGCGCTTTGCATATCGACATCGAACCGTAACTTCGAAGGAAGACAAGGTCCTGGAGCACGTACCATCCTTGCCGGACCGTATGCTGCCGCTGCCGCAGCGGTTACGGGGGTTATTACCGATCCAAGAAAGATGTTAGATTTTAGATGTTAGACTTTAGATATTAGACGCTAGATGTTAGAAGGCTTGAAAATGATGTTGGTTGGGTAAAACAAGGTACAATTACAACATCCGATTATCAGAAAGGAAAGCAATCGGCGTAAGCAATTCTAATATCTAAATACTAAAATCTAAATACTTAAAAACGAACCATGCCAAATAAAAAAGTAACCATCATAAAGTCATCTGCAGTGCCGCTGAGAGTGGACAACGTAGATACCGACCAGATAATCCCCGCTCGATTCCTTAAGGCAACCACGCGCGAGGGCTTTGGAGAGAACCTCTTTAGGGATTGGCGCTACGACAAGCAAAATAGTATCGTAGAGGCTTTCCCGCTGAACAGTTCGAAGTACTCGGGCAAGATTCTGGTAGCCGGGAAGAACTTCGGCTGCGGATCGAGCCGCGAGCATGCCGCTTGGGCCGTTAAGGATTACGGCTTCGAAGCCGTGGTATCGAGCATGTTTGCCGATATCTTTAAGAGTAACGCCCTCAACAACGGCTTGCTGCCCGTGCAGGTAAGCGAGGCATTCCTCGAGAGGCTCTTTACTGCCATAGAGAGCGATCCATCGACCCAAATAGCCATCGATTTGCCCAACCAAACCATTAGCATGGGCGATGAGAAGGAATCGTTTGCCATTGGAGCCTATAAGAAGGAGTGCCTGGTGAACGGGTACGACGATGTGGACTACCTGGTGAGCATGAAAGATAAGATTGAAGCATACGAACAAAGCAAAAAGTAATGAATGCATATAAGATAGCCGTCCTAAAGGGCGATGGAATTGGCCCCGAGATTGTAGACGAGGCCATAAGAGTTTTAGAGGCTGCTGGCCGCAAGTTTAACATCGAGTTCGACTACAGCGAAGGCCTAATTGGCGGCGTGGCCATCGACACCATCGGCTCGCCATTCCCTGCCGAAACCCAACGGATATGCGAGCAGGCTGATGCCATCCTCTTCGGTGCTATTGGCGATCCAAAGTTCGATAACGACCCAACAGCAAAGGTTCGTCCTGAGCAGGGGCTGCTTGCCATGCGAAAAGCGCTCGGATTATACGCCAATATCCGCCCTGTTGCGGCCTACGACAGCCTTTTAAACCTATCGCCGCTTAAGGAAAGCATCACCAAGGGGGCCGACTTTGTGGTGATCCGCGAGCTAACCGGTGGTATCTACTTTGGCGAGCCTCGCGGCCGCAGCGAGAACGGGGCAACCGCCTTCGACACCTGCGTGTACACCAAGGAGGAGATTACCCGCGTGGCCAAAATGGCCTTCGAGTACGCCATGACCCGTCGAAAGAAGCTAACCGTTGTGGATAAGGCCAACGTGCTGGCCACCTCGCGCCTGTGGAGGGAAACCGTTCAGACAATGGAGAAGGATTACCCTCATGTAACGGTCGACTATATGTTTGTGGACAACGCCGCCATGAAGCTGATCCTGCAGCCCACCTACTTCGACGTGGTGCTCACCGAGAATATGTTTGGCGACATCCTAACCGACGAGGCCAGCGTTATTACCGGCTCGCTGGGCATGCTGCCATCGGCATCGAAGGGCTCGAAGGTATCGCTCTACGAGCCAATACACGGCAGCTTCCCCCAGGCAAAGGGTAAGGGCATTGCCAACCCTATTGCCACCATCCTTTCGGCCGCCATGATGCTCGAGGATTTGGGCGAAACCATTGCGGGAAAGGCTATCCGCGCTGCGGTGGACAAGGTGGTTGCCGAGGGATTCCTCACCGTTGACCTAAACTCCATCAACCCCAAATCGACCACCGAGGTGGGACGCAGAATTGCAGAGGGGATTTAGTAGTAGCAAGATTTTGTGCTGCAAAAAATAGGGTATGCTGTTAGATAGATAAAAGGAAAGCCGTTGCGGGTGCAGCGGCTTTCCTTTTTTTATGGGAACTATGCCTTTTCTATCATCTGAAGTTTTTCAGTCTTCGGAAACCTATTTAACCAGATAAAAATCAACCTCATCAATTGTTGATTCATACTTGAAGTTCAACTAAACAGAGAAAATTACTTGTTATAGGTTACTAACGACTTACTGAATTTCAACGAATTCTTACTCTTTGATTTTAAATAGGTGGTAACCTCTTCAAATTTATCTTTTACTTCAAATTTAAGAATTTCATCTTCACTTATTACTTTGGGATTTGACAGATAGTATCCTTGCTTTAAAACATTATCCCATGTTTCATAATTATATCCACCTTCTTCATACCATTTATGATAATTACTTTCTTTTCCACATAGTTCTTCACTTCGTAATATGACATCTTTTGTATCACTTGAATAGTTCAACTCAGACAACCACACTTTTTTTCTTTTAGGAGAAATAACAACCTCAAGATCGCCAATATAGTTTACACAATTTTTCTTCAAAGACTTCACATTCCAATACGCTTCTATCCCATATCGTGAGATTTTGGTTATCACACACGTATCAGCAGAACTCTTAAAATAAAAGCAGGAAAATTTATCAGGAAAAATATCTTTACCTCCATTAATTCCAATTGTATTAAATTGTTTACTTGTAGTTACATCCTTAATATGCAATCGCCCAACCAAAATGTAACAATCTCCATTATTTGTTGAATCCAAAACACTAGAAGGAGCGCATGAAACAAAAGAAAGGAAACTGCAGAGAAATAAGTATCGCATAGAAAATTCTATTTTAGATGATGAATCCTAACTCTCAACCGCATTCCACCATCCCAAACAGAATATACCCCCGAAAGGTAAAATTCCAAGTATGCTTAATAGTAGGTATACGATTTAAAGATGGCATTAAAGGTAGCTAAATTTACTTTGGGCAAGTTTTACGGCTCAATTATTTTTCTCTCTCTCCCAATTAACGCCTAAAAGTACCTGATCGGCATTACAGCGATAATCCAAAGTTGCTCTCTTGTAATAACCGTATAAAGGAAAATATAAAGAAAGAAGATAATTACCACCAATTTCGTAACTTAGGACTATCCTACTACTAATTAACCACTCCCAAGGCCTCGCTTAAGGGATAGGAATTAGAGATAACAAAGGATCGCAGCTCTACGAAGTAGCGCCACCTTAATAACCGTGGGTGTAAGCCCACGGAAGAGAAACAAAACCAACTCTAGCCCCGAAGGGGCGACCCTAAATACAAAAACTATGTCCAGCTACCGTCAGATCTACTACCACATCGTCTTCCGAACCCATAATGGGGAGAAGGTTCTTGAGCAGGAGAACATCCGATCACTCTTTGCCTATATCATGGGCATCATCCCAAAGAGGAACTGCCACCTTTACCGCATCAACGCCATGGAGGACCATGTCCACATTCTCTGCGACCTGCATCCATCGGTTGCGCTGGCCGACTTGGTTCGCGATGTAAAGGCTTCCTCCTCCATGTGGATAAAGGAGCATCCATCTTTCCCAAAGTTCAAGGGCTGGGCGGAGGGCTACGGAGCCTTTACCTGCTCGTTTGCCGAAAAAGACAGGATAGCAGCCTACATCAAGGGGCAGCAGGAGCATCATAAGAAGTTTTCCTTCGAAGAGGAGTACCACAAGCTGCTCCAGGAGCATGGGGTTAAGGTAGATGAGCGCTACTTCCCTTAAGTCTCGGCTAGGGGCCGCCCCTGCGGGGCTGATGTGCGGTGGTATGCGGATTCCACGGGCTAAAGCCCGCGGTTACTAAGGTTAGGCTGCTGCGCAGCCCCTGCGGCTATCAAGCGTATCCATCTAGAACTAACGGTGCAATAGCTAAAAAGCCACCACCAAAATAAGCCTAAAATAGAACATGCTACAAAAGAGAACACAACCTTCTAGCCCACCATCCCAACCGCCTAACAGCAGCTCCTAGCGCTACGAAGTAGCGCAACCTCAATAACCGTGGGTGTAAGCCCACGGAAGAGAAACAAAAACTAACTCTAGCCCCGAAGGGGCGACCCCTAAATACGAAAACTATGTCCAGCTACCGCCAGATCTACTACCACATCGTCTTCCGAACCCATAATGGGGAGAAGGTTCTTGAGCAGGAGAACATCCGATCACTCTTTGCCTATATCATGGGCATCATCCAAAAGAGGAACTGCCACCTTTACCGCATCAACGCCATGGAGGACCATGTCCATATCCTCTGCGACCTGCATCCATCGGTTACGCTAGCCGACTTGGTTCGCGATGTAAAGGCTTCCTCCTCCATGTGGATAAAGGAACATCCATCTTTCCCAAAGTTCAAGGGCTGGGCGGAAGGCTACGGCGCCTTTACCTGCTCGTATGCCGAAAAGGATCGGGTAGCAGCCTATATAAAGGGGCAGCAGGAGCATCATAAGAAGTTTCCCTTCGAAGAGGAGTACCGCAAACTGCTCCAGGAGCATGGGGTTGAGGTCGATGAGCGCTACCCCTTAAGTAACAACTAGGGGCCGCCCCTACGGGGCTGATGGGCTGTGGTATGCGGATGCCACGGGCTAAAGCCCGCGGTTACTAAGGTTAGGCTGCTACGCAGCCCCTGCGGCTATTAGCCGTATTGCTATAGATATAACTGGGCATTAGATAAAAAGCCAGCCATCCAGTAAGCCAATAATAGGCCTTCCTCTGATCTAACATACAAACCGCATACTATAGATCAAAGTCATTAAAAGCACATGATCGCAAAAGAGATAAAGCAAAAGAGCCGCTGCATGAGCAGCGGCTCTTCCTTCTTAAATGCGTTGGAGAATGCCTCCCTAATGGCTACTTATGTTCGACAGAATTTCAATTTCTGTTGAGCCTAGGCCGCTGATTTAAACTTCGACTAGCAAGGGCTTTGATAAACCAGGCGTAGCAGGAGCAACCCTTAGCAAAGGCAATACCTATCTTTTTAGGATCTTACTTTTGTAAGCCATATCAAGCATGATGCTTATATCGAAATACAAGCCCGCAATGTTGCTTTTATTGGGCTGTAGCTCCATGTAGTCGCATTTATCCTTGGTAGAAGAATGCCGAAGTAACCTGAAGTCGAATTGCTTTAGCAGCTCATACTCGTGGTTGATCACAATTACTGATACTGAATTCTCACAACTAAGGCCGCGACCTGTGGACATTATGGTTGCTATCACTCTTGCAAACCTCCTGTACCAGATCTTTTCATTCTCCTTATCCCCCATTCTATGGTATGCATACCCTAGCATTTTCAGCTGCTGTATGTCGAAGGGAAAATCGGCAATAGACAGCTTGCAATACTTAATGATAGAATCACAATCGCTCTTTTCAAGCGTTGGTTTCCTGTAGTACTCTGCTAGAGTTTTAGCATATTTTGGCGTCCAGTATGGGTCGTACGAATCTTGAAAAACATACCCAAAGTAGAGCAACTTATACTGTTCATCAGTCAACAACGAATCATTGTTGCTTAAGCGCTCTAGTAGCTTAGGGTAGTAGTTCTCGGTTTCTTTGTTGCTAATTGTTTCCTTAATCTTTGCAAAGTCTGGTTTAGCAAACGTTGGAGGGACCTGGGCCGATCCTGGGCTAGAGCTTAAAATCAGAATGCTGCAAATTGCTAATAGATAGATTTTCATGTTTAAGTTGTTAATGCTGATATTCTTTCTATAGAGGTGAAGCTAAAAGCTCCACATGGTATCATAAAGCCTTCTTGCCACAACATGCGTTGGAGAATGCCCCCTCTAAATGCCCAACCTAAAATTCTTGATGCTGCTATACGTTAGCGAGAAATCTTCGAAGGTAGCGATAGTGCCGTTACCAATGGGGCTTTGGGTGCTTAGGCCCACCCATATCTTTTTGGGGTAGTTATTCTTGTAAACCTTCACCAAGTTCCAGGTAACCTTATCGAGCGAGTAGTAGAGCCCTACCGTCTTGGAGTCGGAGGTTATTCGTAGGTACACGCTCTTATCGGTAAGGATATCGTGGTTGTTGTCGTCCGATGTGCCAATGGTGCGAACGCTTACCACGCGGGTTCGCTTGTACTCGTCCTTCTCGAAGCAGAGCTTCTGCCACAGCTTACCCGTCGAGTAGATGTAAAGAACACCCGCATCGTAGGTCTCGTTAAAGGCGGGGGTAACCTTGGCCGTAAGGGTAAAGGGCCTGCTGTTGTCTACGGGAGTGAGCAGAATTGGCGAAGTGCCAACCACCGAGCCATTGCTGGGATCGTTAAAGTAGTCCTTCTTGGCATCGCTCTTTATGGTGAGCGTCCCGTTCTCGAACGTGTACAACTTTGCCGCGTTGTTTAGCGAACGGGTAAAGGTGATTCCTGGAAGCTTTACCTGGCAGGCCTCGCCAGGCTGTTGGTCGGCAGCCTTAAAGCTGCTCATGGTCATTGCGGCGCCTAAGAGCGCAAAAAGTACAAGTTTCATAATACTTAGTTTAGATTACGTTTAATTCTCATGTTCCCCACTGCCAACATGCGGCAAACCCGCATCGGCGTTGGCGCTGGGCAACGGCTAAAAGTATACAAATGCAAGGCATAGGCAGAGGACTACAAGGTCATTGTTGTATGGCTAGAATTGCAGCCACGCCCCCTACAGGCTAGCCAACCGCGGTTCGCTAGCGCGTAACGAGGCCGCAACTCCGCTAAACTTAGCGTCCTCGCTAAGTTTGCCCCTTCTAGGCCTCCGCCCATATCTAAGCCTGCCAACATAGCCCGACGGCGGCAAAGCCGACCGCCGAACGTGCGCTGATGATAGCCTTGGCTTAACTGAGAAAGCCGTTGCTGGTGCAACGGCTTTCTCAGTTAAGTACTTTTCTTCCCATTTTACAAGGCACAAGATTTCATTCAAATGGGGTGTATATCCTACTCTTTTAAAAATTTCCATAAAGAGACATCCATTCTCCCCCAATAATTAGATGAGGTTATTTCCATAATTAAAATGTTACTTTTTTCAAAATCAACAGATATCTTTTCATAAATATCTTTTGCTTTTAGATCTGATCTTAACAAAAAACTATTGTCAAAATACTTAATCCAATCACCAAGAGTTTTAATTCGATTCTCTATAGTCACAGAATCAGTTATGTTATGTTGAATGATATAAACACTCTTATTCATAATCTAATTAGTTTTGAATTTTACAACTATACATTTTTTCCATTTCAGTCAACCGAAACTTCCAAACTCCATTCCATTCAATTTCAACAACAAATCTAATGGGTTTATGATTCTGTGAATATAGCCCAAACATTGCTGTCCAAATCCCTTTCTCTTGATCTTTAATAGGTATTTTCCCGATAATCATCTTTGATGATTCTTTATCTTTAGGCGAATCAGGAGTTGAGACTATTGCTGGAGGCTGTATTTCAACTATGTTTATCAACTTTCTACTGCCCGAAGGAATTATAATTGTCTCTTTTAAATTTCCATTCCAATTCAAAGGAGTTCCAGTCGTTTCAATTGGATTTTTTATGTTAGAATTTTTTTCTTTAAATTCTAATTTTTCAAGATATATTTCAGCATTTATTGCAGGTACATTTCCTGTGTTCTGTACTTCAATTCTTGAAATGTACTTTTTTGCTTTAATATTATCAGAAGATACTTGATCTGACAATTCTTCAATTGTGATATTACTAGGTTCGCTAAATATTATCTTAGGACGATGCCACATTTCTCTCAAATCGTCTTTAAATAAAGCAATAACAACAGCAATAAATGTTATACCTGCAGAAACAATAGAAACAATTAATCGATGATAATCTGCTAATGAAATTGTTTTATTATCAGTAGAGATCATTTTCTCAACATTGAGAATCCAATTAACAACAACTAATAGCAAAACAACAATTGCTATCATTGCAATTATTGTGGTTAGTAATGAATTATTACTTAGACTAGTCTTTTTCATCATACTAGTTAAAACTAAAACTGTTCGACATATTTAATTTAAAGTTTACAAAAAGTCTTTTCAATCGCCCCCCACCACCACGAACAAGGCACAACCCGAAAGGAAAAATCTCCAAGCATGCTTAACGGTAGGTGTACGATTATAAAGATGCCGCTAAAGGTAACCAAAAGAGGGTAACGCGATACCATCCCCCACCCTACAAAGCTAAAATAAAGTCACAAAACCCTACCATCGCCCCAATTTAGACCATCAAAGCCAACTTACGCTAAAATAAGTTTCGTAGAGCTGTTGGAATTTTCGCGCAAAGCTTTTAGCTTAGGCCCGTTCACCTATAACAATTCTTTAAAAAATTTAAAACCATGAAAAAGCAATCAACGTCTGAAAGCGGACACG
Organism: uncultured Acetobacteroides sp.; assembly: GCF_963678165.1. Taxonomy (NCBI): domain Bacteria; kingdom Pseudomonadati; phylum Bacteroidota; class Bacteroidia; order Bacteroidales; family Rikenellaceae; genus Acetobacteroides; species uncultured Acetobacteroides sp. The sequence continues at coordinate 3,876,649 of NZ_OY782755.1, forward strand.
AAACCAACGTCGACAACCTAGACCTGCTCATCTCCACCATTACCAGCTACGGCGAAAAGTATAACCCCGCCAAGGCATCCATTTTCCTAGCGGCGCTTAAGGCCAAGGCCAAGGAGGCGCGCGCCGCCGTGGTGGTCCTCAACGACTGCAACACCGTCCTAAACCGCGCCACCATCGAGCGCAACAAGGTCTTCGCCCCACTGGGGCCGCTGGTTACCAGCTCGCTGAACGCCCTGCGCGCCTCCGACTCCGACGAGCAAACCGATAAGGCAGCCGCCGCCATCGTCCGCAAGCTTAGGGGCTCCCGCGCCGAGCCGGTCAAGAAGCAGCCCGCCAAGGCCGAACAAGACCTGCAGGCCAAGCCGGGCGAGGCCGCCGCGCCAGCCAAGGCGAAAACCACCTCCGTCTCGCAGAAGAGCATGGAGAGCATCGCCGACAACTTCGAGCGCTACGTGCAGTTCCTGGCCGGCACCCCCGAGTACGCCCCCAACGAGGAGGCCGTTAAGCTGGTCACCCTAAAGGCCCTTGCGGCCGACCTGCGCGCCAAGAATACCGCCTGCAACAACGCCAAGGTGGCCTCCGATAAAGCCCGCAACACCCGCAACCTGGCGCTCTACGAGCCCATCAAGGGGATGGTCGACGTTGCCCTCGACGCCAAAACCTACATCAAGTCGCTCTTCGGCCCCACCAGCCCCGAGTACAAGCAGGTGGCCAAGATCGAGTTCACCAAGGCATAGCCACACAACCGGGCGCCTCCAGGGGCACCCCGGCTGCTACCTGTAGCAAAAGGCGGGACCTCCCCTTCAGGCCGATTCCGCCTTACCGCTTCCCCCCTCCTCCCCCCAACCGACGGGCTCCTACCCAATGATCGCGGCCTCCCGGCACTATGCTTTGGTCTCCCGGCTCCAATCTTTCGCATTCTGGCAGTGATCTTTTGCTTCCTACCTCTGATATTTTTAATTCCGTCTGTAATCTTTCGCGTCCTGTCTCCTATCTTTTGAATTCTGGTTATGATCTTTCGCGTCCGGCCTCTTATCTTTTGAATTCCGGCTGTAATTTCTCGCTTCCTGTCTCTTATCTTTCCAACTCCTGTTGTGTACTTTTGCATCCCGCCTCTCATCTTTTGCATCCCGGCCATGTACTTTGCCATCACAACTACATACAAAAGCTAAATTCACCCCACCATCGGCCGCTCGCCGCCATCATCCAAAAAAAATGAGGTGAATTCAAAGCTTAGCATATCCAAAAACGAAATTCCTTGGAATGAATCTGCCCCTGTATTTCATTTTTATGATTTTCGCCATATTGTAGCCTCCCAGAACAAGACGTTTACAGAAGGACCGACCTACCAACGGCGAACAAGCTTAGCCGTATCGTATAGCTATTTTCCGTAAACACCATGGCGCAGCCATACCAGACTGGCAGGAATTCTGTCTGAGCGAGCGGAGCCACTACAACGCCAATCCGCGTAACGCCATCGAAAGGTCTACAGGTAACATTTGAAAAGGTAACATACCACCGCGACCGAGCGAGTTAATTCGTGCCAAGGCTTTTTGTTTCTTTTTGGCCTTACAAAAAGAATAGAAAAGAAGAGTTCTCGGCCTCTCCTAAGCGCAGTCAGCTATTTACAGGGTTCTTGAGTACGTTTAGAGACGAAATTCCTAAAATCTACCCCTCCGCCGTCGGCCGTGTTCGAATGTTCGCTAGCTTTGGGCCTTTAATGCTGATGCACCCCATGGAAAACCGTATCCCCGAGTACACCGCGCGCATAGCCGCGCTGCAGGCCACCCGCCATACCGCCGTAGCCCGCGGCAAGCGGCTGATGTGGCTCCGCCTGCTCTCCTTCGTAGCCGCCATAGCGGCGCTATTTGCGCTATTTCCCCATTCGGCAATAGCGGCAGCGGCAGCCAGCCTCGCGCTGCTGGCCCTGTTTGCCGTAGCCGCCCTGCGCGACCTGAGCAACCAGCGCCACATCGCCTACCTCGACAGCCTCATTACCATTAACCGGGACGAGCTGGCGGCCATCGATGGCTGCTACGCGGCGTTCGATGCGGGGCAGGAGTTCTTCGACACCAAGCACCCCTACTCCTACGACCTCGACATATTTGGATCTCAATCCATCTATCAGATGGTTTGTAGGGCCACCACCGCAAGCGGAAAGGCTGCGCTTGCCGCCCGGCTGCAGCAGCCGCTCCCCAAGAGCGAGATCGCAGCGCACCAGGAGGCCGTTGCCGAGCTGGCCGAAAAGGTGGAATGGCGGCAGGACCTCTTCGAGGCGGGCAAGCGCTACTCGGCCACCTCCTCCAGCATCAAAAGCGTGCTCGAGTGGGCCGCCTCCCCCGGCGAGCTCTTCGAAAGCCGCCTGCTACGCGCTACCTTATATATAATGCCGCCCATCACCATCACCCTCGCCGTGCTGTGGGCGCTCGGCATCCTACCCGGCGCCTTCTTCCTAGCCCTGATCGTGCACATGGTGGTCTACAACAGGTACGGCAAGCAGATAAACCTCGTCCAAGCGCAGGTGGCGAATGCCGAAAGCGAGATGCGCAGCTACTCGACGCTGCTGATGCACATCGAGCAGGGCCGCTTCACCAGCCCAAGGCTCATCCGCCTCCAAAAGGAGCTGGAGATGGAGGGCGAACCATCGTCGGCCATCGTAAAGCGGTTTGCCAGCCTGGTTGATAAGCTCGACTACCGCCTCAACATCATCTTCCTCCTTACCGTAAACGCGCTGCTCTTCTGGGATCTCCGAATGGCCATCCGCCTAACCGACTGGCGCAAGAGGTATGCGCCGCTAGCGCAGAAGTGGATTGATGTGGTTGGCGAGATGGAGGCGATAGCGTCGCTGGCCACGCTCCGCTACAACAACCCAAGCTGGGCATTCCCCCAAATAGCCGATGGCTACTTTACGGTAGATGCTACAGCAGTCGCCCATCCGCTGATCCCCCAGCAGCAGCGCATCGCCAACAGCTTTAGGGTTGATGAGCACGAGAAAGTCCTCCTGCTCACCGGCTCGAACATGGCCGGCAAGAGCACCTTCCTGCGCACGCTAGGCGTCAACATGGTGATGGCCTACGCCGGAAGCGCGGTGTGCGCCGAGAGGTTCGAGGTGTGCTACGTGCCGCTGCGCAGCAGCATGCGGATCACCGACTCGCTGGTCGAGAACACCTCGTCGTTCTACGCCGAGATAAGACGGCTGGGCGAGATCGTGCAGGCGGTGAAACTGGGCGAGCACCCCTTCCTCCTGCTCGACGAGATCCTCCGCGGCACCAACTCCAACGACCGCCACATCGGCTCGCGCGCCCTCATCGACCTGCTGGTGGAGTACGGCGTGTGCGGCATCATCGCCACGCACGACCTCACCCTCGCCCAGGCCAAGGACACCTACCCCGAGGCGCTCACCAACTACCACTTCGACGTGCAGGTGGACACCAACGACGAGCTCTTCTTCGACTATAAGGTGAAGTCCGGCATCTGCACCAGCCTCAACGCCTCCATCCTCATGCGCAAGATCGGGCTGAAGGTGTAGCAACGTATCACGACACACATATCAAGCAAAACCACCATCGCCACTATCAGTTTAACCTCTCCGAGGTAAACAGCAGGGTATGGATGATGGTATCTACAAATCGTAATGTCCTACGGACAAATTTCGAACGACGAGAATACCGCGTAGCGGTTATAGACTTGTAGCATCATTCCTACGCCACTCCATTTTTCTCCGTAGGAGATAAACAATAAGCAGCTATATCGTAGCGAGGCCCTTAAGTTAACGCTATTACGACGAAACGGGTAGGGCTGGGTTAAAAACGCAAAAACAAGCCCCCACTAGTTGTCGTGTGTCGTGATACTTGCGTCTTGATACTTGCGTCTATAAGGAAATCCCCACCCTCAATATCCCCACCAGCGCATTGGGTGTTGCCGCATCAAACCGCGAGGGGTTGATAACGTACTGAAGGTCGGGCTGGATGTAGATATTACGACAAACAGGGCACTTGTAGGTCAGCTCCACCACCGTTTCGCTCTGATAGATTGTCCCATGAAGATGGGCATACCCAACGGCAAGCCCCAGCTCGTCGGAACAACTCTTTGTTGCCAATCCTTTAAGAACCAACCCAGCCCCAGTATAGAATCTATTGGTATTGCCCTCTACAGGGCTATAGGAGAGCTGAAGGAAACCGTCCAAGCAACGATGCCCTGCAAATGACGACGTAAACCGTTGGTTCCCGACAAAGTAGAACCCGTAGTTTGACTCACTTACGCCATTCGCGCCAGTATCCATATGCTCGTTATGGCTATGGAAGTAAAAGCCGAACTTGTACGAGCCCGCTTCGTTAAGCACCATACCTTTATTATAGGCATACTCGCCAATCAACATAAAGCCATCGTTCCCCTCGAAGGGCGAGTCAAAGTTGGCGGGATGTATGGACATAAACCCAGGATTGCCATCGAACGCTCCAAGCCGCACGGTATGGGTTGAGTCGAAGCAGTACGCCAGCACTCCCCCTAAGCCCGTTATCGGGAAGACAGAAGCGGTAATATTATCGGAAAAGGTGGAGTGCAAGGCAAACGAAGAGTTGACAAAAGTGCTCCCAAACTCGTTCACGGAAAATTCGGCATTCATATCCTGGATACCAATAGTAGCAGATAGCTTCCCAAGCATCTGCCGATACCACAGCTCCTGAAAAAAAGTTCGGTTACCTGCCTGGATATTGCTTACCCCCTGAAAATCGCCAATAAAATCGTCGGAAGGAGTGCCGCCATGCGTGTTGGCAAAGTTCAGATGAAGTTCCCCTCCGCGCCACCATCCTGCCGCCTGCGTATTAAGTAGCAGCTGAGCATTTGCCAGCCCTAGATAGGTGCCTTGTAGGTTATGCCCCTTCCTTATACAGCCCACTCCATCGCCCACATACGAAAAAGATAGGCTAAGAGAAGAATTTGGCAGCGAATCGCAGTCCTGCGCAGAGGCTTCCCCCCACAAGAGGACACCCAGTAAAACCGCAGCTATTTTCTTTGTATTCATCGCATGTATTTAGTTCGATGCAAAGAAACACGCTCTGTAAATTCACAGAAATACCTAAATATAGGCATTTTCACCACGGAAGTTCTACCTGAATTCTATGATTGTCCCCCGCTCCTTCGATAGCATATGCGCTGGAACAGCCTCCTGAATATGCTTCTTGAGCGTATCGAGCAGGTTGCGCTTGGCGTAGCTGCGGGCATACGCCAGGCCAACCTCCCGAAGGGGTACCATATCGGTAAACGTACGCACCCGAGCCTTTCTTTTCTCCTCTAACTCCGAAATGGCCAGCTCGGGAAGCAGGGTAAACCCCCCATTACGGTCTATCATCTTTACCAGAGTTTCGAAAGAGCCGCTCTCGTACTCGAAAGGCAGCGAGTGTCGGTGCGTATCGTGGTACGAGCACAGGTTAAGCACCTGCGAACGGAAGCAATGGCCGCTGCTCAGCAGCCAGAGATCGGGAGCAGCCAGCTCCTTCACCGCAATAGCAGGCTTCTCCGTGAAGATATGCCCTTCGCTGGCGTACACCATAATCTCCTCGTAGAACAGCACCTCCTCCTGTATGGCCGAATTGTGCAGAGGCGTAACCAGAATGCCCACATCCAGCAAATCCTTCTTCAAAGCCTTCTCTATATCATCGGTAATCATCTCCCTAACCTTCAGGTGCAGGTTAGGATGGTCGCTCGCCAACGAGTTCATGAACAGCGGAAGCAGGTATGGTGCCAGCGAAGGTATTACGCCAATGCGCAGCTCCCCGGCAATCTCCTTCCGATGGTTGGCCACAATGGCCTCTATCCCCTTTGCCTCGCGGAGGATTGTCCGAGCCTGCTCAATTATCTCCCGACCAACATCGGTAGGGATAATTGGCTGCTTGGTCCTGTCGAAGATGGAGACGCCCAGCTCGTCCTCCATCTTTTTAATCTGCATGCTCAGCGTAGGCTGCGTAACAAAGCACTTATCAGCCGCCGTAGCAAAATGGCGGTAGGTATCCACCGCAACAACGTATTCGAACTGCACTAACGATACCATACTACTACATTATATATATGTAAGGTCGGCTCCAAGCCGCTACGTCTTCACCACCTAGCCAGACAGTAAAAAGAAAATCACGCCCAAATCTGCCCAATCCTCCTCCATAACTATCTGACGTTGCAAAGATATAAACTCACTCTATTGCATCATAATTATTATCGATTTGATTTATATCGTGCATCCAAATACATTTGCATCAACAAAAGAGAGAAAAACGACAAACACTTAACAGCAATGGAAAGAAACATAAGCGCAATAGGATTAGGCATCGAAGATTCGTCAGCTCTAGCAGCTAGTTTAAACGACCTTCTAGCCAACTACCAGATATTTTACCAGAACCTTCGAGGCTTTCACTGGAATATAAAAGGGGACAAGTTCTTCGAGCTGCACCTCAAATTCGAGGAACTCTACAACGATGTCATCCTAAAGATCGATGAGGTTGCCGAGCGCATCCTAACGCTAGGCTCAACACCTCTTCATGCCTACAGCGATTACCTCGCAAGCTCCGAGATAAAAGAAGCAAAGAACCTCAGCGACACCAGCTCAACCATCACTACCACTCTCGGAAATTTCACCGCACTAGTAGTTAAGGAAAGAGCGCTACTAAAGCAAGCACAGGAAATTGGCGACGAAGGTACTGCCACCCTAATGAGCGACTACATTTCGCAGCAGGAAAAAACGATTTGGATGCTCTCAGCATACCAAAATCGATAAAAGAAGAACACAATAAAACAACAATAAAAACACAATAAAAATGTCAAACAGAATTTTAAGCGTAGGCAGCACATTCCCTGAATTTAACAAAACCGCAGTAGTATCGTTGGAAAAAGGCAAAGAGTTCGCCAATATCACCTCCGAAGATCACAAGAAAGACGGAAAATGGATGGTTCAGTTCTGGTGGCCAATGGACTTTACATTTGTATGTCCAACCGAGATCGCCGAATTCAATAAGGCCTATGGCGAATTTGCCGACAGAGATACCCTTCTAGTTGGCGCATCAACCGACTCCGAATTCGTGCACCTTGCCTGGCGCAACAACCACAACGACCTGCACGACCTTAAATTCCCCATGCTAGCCGACACCTCAAAGTCGCTTGCCGAAGAACTCGGAATTCTTGTAAACGATGCAAAAGTAGCCTACCGTGTAACCTACATTGTAGACCCACAAGGCATAATCCGATTTGTTAGCGTTAACGATCTAAGCGTAGGCCGCAACGTAAAAGAGGTGCTCCGCGTACTAGATGCCCTTCAAACCGATGAGCTTTGCCCATGTAACTGGGAAAAAGGACAGGAAACGATTAAGCAATAAGATTTTCAACTGCCGAGAGCCTCCTACCTGGAGGCTCTCATAATAAATAGAAAAAGAGGAGCAACTCCCCCAACCAGATAACCCCACAAACAGCAAAAGATGTACAACGAAACAGCCCAAGAGCTACTCGCCGACCTTGGTATTAGCGCAGAGCATCGCTTCCCTGCTCTTGAAACATTATCGCAGAGCAGCACAAAATATTTACGCGATCTTAAGGTAAACGTAAAAACAGCCTTAGCATCAGAAGCACTTGGAGAAAAAGACGCGCTACTCATAGCCTATGCTACCGCCATAAACAACAAAAATCATCCGCTTCAAGATGCCCTTAAGGCAAAAGCACTCGCAGCAAATGCAACACCCGACGAGCTTGCAGAGTCTGCAGCAATAGCATCACTATTAAGTGCGAACAACGTTCTCTATCGCTTCCGCCACTTCAGCGACAATAAGAAGTACACCGAGTTACCAGCCCGCATTCGCATGAACATAATGATGAGCCCAGTATTGGGTAAGGAGTGCTTTGAGCTTATAAGTTTGGCCGTATCGGCAGTAAACGGCTGCAAAGTTTGCGTAAACTCTCACGAGCATTCTGTTCGAGAGTTAGGTACTAACGAGGAAAGAATATTTGATGCCATTAGGCTTGCTGCGATTGTTGCTTCGCTGGACAGAATTATTGGGTAACAATATTCAATCAAAAAAAGGGACTACAAGCGTAATCCCTTTCCAATAGCATAGCGTTTTACAGGCTAAAGAGACGCTACAATTTTTTCTACAATTCTTGGGAAATGCTCGTATTCTAGCGCATGAATCTTTTCTGCAACCATCTCTGGACTATCTGTAGGAAGAACTTCTGTCTTAGCCTGAAAAATGATACTTCCCTCATCGTAGTTGCTATTCACATAGTGAATGGTAATTCCTGTCTCATGCTCCCCATTTTCTACAACAGCAGCATGTACCTTCATCCCAAACATCCCCTTCCCACCATATTTTGGGAGCAATGCAGGATGAATATTCACAATCCTTTCACTAAAATATTCGATGATATCGTCAGGAACTAGCCACAAGAAACCAGCAAGCACGATACAGTCAATTTCTTGCTCTTTAAGTGTTTCCAATATTTTAGAAGAATTGTAAAAGTCATCTCTGCCGAAATATAGCGATGGGACTCCCAATCGGTGGGCTCTTTCCAAGGCAAAAGCATCTTTTTTATTGGAAAGAATGACTGAAACACGAGCTAAATCACCCTTTCTGAAATATTTTACTAAATTTTCTGCATTGCTGCCAGAGCCAGATGCAAGTACTGCTATTTTTTTCATTCTGCGCTGATTTCCAGGGTTAAAAACAAGATGACGGTAAAAAATTAGAAAAAGAAATGCCAAAAATAAGAACAAAATGTTATACATTTGTCCCGTCATTCGCAAAGAGGGCAATTTCAATATTATAAAAATTGTTTTTCTTTGCGGTGAAATTTAAAGGTCAAATTCAGTACTAATCAAAATTTACCGTTATGTCTGATATCGCATCAAAAGTAAAAGCTATCATTGTTGAGAAGCTTGGCGTAGACGAAAATGAAGTTGTTCCAGCAGCTAGCTTCACCAACGACCTAGGCGCTGACTCACTTGACACTGTTGAGCTAATCATGGAATTTGAAAAGGAATTTAGCATTTCTATTCCAGACGAAGATGCTGAAAAAATCGGCACTGTTGGCGATGCAGTTTCTTACATTGAGCAACACGTAAAGTAAGAAGAGAAAACTAGAACAGAAATTTTGTTATAAAACTTGGACGTATGGAATTAAAGAGAGTTGTAGTTACTGGAATTGGAACAATCAACCCATTAGGAAATTCAATCGAAGAGTACTTTACTAACCTAGAGAATGGTGTTAGTGGTGCAGAGATGATCCCCTATTTCGATACATCCAAGTTTAAAACAAAATTTGCCTGTACAGTTAAGAACTTTGACCCTAATCAACACTTCGATCGCAAGGAAGTTAAGAAGTTGGATCTTTATGCACAGTATGCCATAGTGGCTGCCGAGCAAGCATTTGCAGATTCAGGACTTAACGAAACAAACCTAGATCCAGATAGAGGTGGTGTAATTTGGGGATCTGGAATTGGTGGCATTAACACCTTTTCTCAAGAAGTAAAGGGATATGTCGAGGGTGATGGAACCCCTCGATTTAACCCCTTCTTCATTCCAAAAATGATTGCAAATATTGCAGCAGGACATATTTCCATAAAGCTCAACCTACGTGGACCAAACTACTGTACCTTGTCTGCATGTGCATCTTCCAACCATGCAATTATTGATTCATTCAACACAATTCGTTTAGGCAAAGCCGATGTTTTGATCGCTGGTGGATCAGAAGCATCCGTAAATGAAGCAGGTGTTGGAGGATTTAATGCGCTACAAGCCCTTTCTACCCGTAACGATGACTACAAGACGGCATCACGTCCATTTGACTCTGGTCGAGACGGATTTGTAATCGGAGAGGGAGCAGGTGCTCTTATTCTTGAAGAGTATGAACACGCAATCGCACGTGGCGCAAAAATCTATGCAGAAGTCGTTGGTGGTGGTATGACAGCCGATGCTTACCATATGACTGCCCCTCATCCAGAAGGATTGGGAGCTAGCAACTCTATGAGAATGGCAATCACCGATGCTGGCATTGAGCCTTCTGCTATCGACTATGTAAACGTTCACGGAACCTCTACCCCACTCGGCGACATTGCTGAAATTAAATCAGTAAAAAATGTGTTTGGGGATCATGCCAAGAAGATAAACATCAGTTCGACAAAATCTATGACCGGACACCTTCTAGGTGCCGCTGGTGCTGTTGAGGCCATAGCATGTATCTTAGCAATTACTAAAGGGATTATTCCACCAACAATCAACAACGAAAATTTCGATCCAGAGTTAGATTCTGAATTGAATTACACCCTAAACAAGGCTCAGAAGCGTGAGGTTAACTACGCGCTAAGTAATACCTTTGGGTTTGGTGGACATAACGCAACTGTTATCCTTAAGAAATTCTCTAAGTAGTAGCATTGCTCAACAAGTTACTACATTCGGTAAAGATCGCCCTTTCTAAGGACAAGAAAATATACTTGGCACTTAGAGAGATGTTCGATCTTTACCCTTCCAACATTTCGCTATACAAAGTCGCTATAACCCACAAATCAGTTCTAAATACTCATCATCCAGTTATTCACAACGAACGATTAGAGTTTTTAGGCGATGCTGTGCTCGATTTAGTCGTAGCCGACTTCCTTTATGAGGAATATCAAGACAAAAGCGAAGGGTTTCTAACCAAGATGCGTGCAAAAATCGTTAGCCGCTCTACTCTTAACCAGTTATCTATAGACATTGGTATTCCTTCCTTATTGGTTCTACACACCAACCCCAATCACCAAATTAAACACATCTACGGCGATGCCCTAGAGGCACTAATTGGCGCCATTTACCTCGACAAGGGATACGCATACACTAAAAAGATGCTCATCAAATTCATTCGCAACCACATTGATTTTAGCAGATTAGAGTATACGGAAACCGATTTTAAAAGTCGTCTTATAGAATGGGGCCAAAAAAACAAGAAAGAATTCTCCTTCGAATTTCACGAGAGTTTTATAGAAGATGCTAAAACAATTACCTTTACAGCAAACATCCTTCTTGGATCATTAGTTGTAGGCAAGGGAGTTGGTCAATCAAAAAAAGAGGCTGAACAAAAAGCTGCATGCAAAGCATTAAGCACAATTGCCGAGCATTTATCGTTGAACCTTAACTAGCATGGTATGAGGGCAAGGAAACTACCAGTAAAGCCTTTACAGAAAGTAAAACTTGCTGATTTGCCCAGCAGTACACTTATCCTTTTTGCCATATGCTCTACAGAAAACGGTTACAGGTTAAGCTGGCTACTCAACTCAATACTATCCCTTAACCTCCAACGTCACGAACTAAATAGCAACGAATTTCCTGACTTCATTTGCAAGTTCGATGCCTTTACTGAAGAAAAGAATAATGGAGCTATTCTTTTACCTAATAAAATAGACCCCACAAGTTTTATTGCGCCAAAGTACAAAGAATTCGACTTCTTACTTGCCATTCGTCAAAATTCAGACGTTTTATCTCTCGAATCTGCGATAAAAAAGACTTCTGGAGTTGTAGCAGCAGTTCAAATTACCAATCTCAACAAGATGATTCTTGATTTAGTTAATCTATTTTAGCATTTTACGATCTTTTTATAGCTTAAGCTAAACTAGTGGCCCTTTAATCAATACTATCTTTGCATGATAGTAAAAGTTAAAATCCTTTTCTAATTTTATCTTTTAAAGGAATTCTGCCTCATAGTAAGCACTAGCATGAATAAAAAGCAAATCTGGTTACTGGTTTCCATCATCTTCCTTACCTCTGTAGGCTTGATATTCGTTCAAACCCTATGGATTAGGAATTCGCTTAAAATCAAAGAAGATGAGTTAAGCGACCAACTCAATGAGACCATTCGCCAAGTTATTCAAGACATTCAGCAAAGTGAAATACTTACCCAAACCGAAAGAACCGTATCCCCTTTTGGTAATAATGACGCAATCAATCCCTATTACGAAGATCAGTATAATGTAGTAAAAAAAACTCGCTCATCAGTTCACACCGTTAGTAAAAACGAAAAGATATACTACATCGACTCCAAGGATACAAACAAGTTTGTCAATCAGGTTAAAGGTTCATTCAAGTCAAATGCAGTAAGTTCAATTGTCAGCAATGCCTATAAGAACAAAAGACCAGAAACTCCCAATTCACAGAATAGCGAGAGAGTAAGGTTTCCGATGAATGACCGTTACAAGAAGCGTACGGTATTCATCTCCGAAACCATAGATAAACTCATTCGAGTGGAGGAACCAATTTCTCAACGTGTCAGCAAAAAACAGATTGATTCTCTTATCCGTCTCGAATTAAAAAAAAGAGGTATACGCATTCCATTTGAGTTTGCTGTAACCGACGAGGGAGCAAACAACATATTTAAATCTGAAAATTTTGAAAGGAATCCGACAGATGCGCTCACTGTTCACCAACAGATTTCACCAGAAGGCTACACGCGCACATCTTTCCTTCACGTAAACTTCCCGAACACGCAGAAGGTAGCATTCCGATCTATGGCAATGCTTGCAGCAATGTCCGTCGGATTAACTTTGATCATCATTTTTACCTTTTCTCTCACTTTACTTGTTATATTTAGACAGAAGAAATTAGCCGAGATAAAAAATGATTTTGTCAGCAACATGACGCACGAGTTGAAAACGCCCATATCAACGATTTCGCTTGCTGCCCAAATGCTACAAGACAAAAGTCTGCCCAACTCATCAAAAAACTATGACTACCTGTCAAAAATTGTTGGTGACGAGAGCAAGCGTTTGGGTTTTCTTGTAGAGAAAGTGCTTCAAATGGCAATTTTCGACAAGGGGAAACTTAAACTTAAAACAAAAGAAATTGACGTACATGCAATCGCTGGTAAAGTATGCGATAACCTTCAACTTCAGGTTTCCAGCAGAAAAGGATCCCTTGAACGATCATTTTCTGCTGAAAAATGCATTATTTTTGCCGATGAGGTGCATATTACAAATATTATAGCTAACTTGTTGGACAATGCGTTAAAGTATAGCAAGGGTATTCCTTCAATCAAGTTGTCGACTTACAATAAGGACGAAGGAATCGTTATAGAAGTGAAGGATAACGGTATTGGAATCAGCAAGGACAACATAAAACGCATTTTTGAACAGTTTTATAGAGTCCCAACAGGCAACGTACACAACGTAAAAGGCTTTGGTTTGGGATTAAGCTACGTAAAAAAGATTGTTGAAGCACACGGAGGACAGATTTGGGCCGATAGTGAACTAGGCTCAGGAAGTACCTTCAGCATCTACATACCATTTAAAAGTGGACTAAGTAACAATTAAACCTGTATAACAATGGAAAGCAAGGCGAAGGTTCTTTTAGCAGAAGATGATGAAAACCTTGGTATGTTACTAAAGGAGTATTTAAACGCCAAAGGTTATCAAACCGAGCTTTATGTCGATGGTGAAAAAGCATTCGACGGATTTAAGAACAACAAGTACGACATCGTAATTCTAGATGTGATGATGCCCGTAAAAGACGGCTTCTCCGTCGCTAAGGATATCAGAATGATCGACGACAAGGTGCCAGTACTTTTCCTAACCGCTAAGTCGATGAAGGAAGATGTTCTTGAAGGATTCTCTGTAGGTGGAGATGACTACATGACAAAACCATTCAGCATTGAAGAACTTCAATACCGTATTGAAGCTATTCTACGCCGCACAAAAGGCGCTGGAGGGGTGGCAAGTCAAGATCAATTTACTCTTAGCACGTTTACTTTTGATGCTACCAAGCAGATACTTGGACACAATGGCGTTGATCAAAAGCTTACCGCAAAGGAATCGGAATTGCTCAAATTTTTATGTATCAACAGAAATGCTGTACTTGACAGAAATTTCGCGTTGAAAACTATCTGGTCTGATGATAGCTACTTCAACGCTCGCAGCATGGACGTATACATTACAAAGTTGAGAAAGTATCTAAAAGACGATCCGTCAATTCAGATTCTGAATATCAGAGGAAAAGGATTTAAGCTAATCGGCTAATAAAGTTTTAGGATTGACAATTGTCAATCCTAAAACTTATGTACATTTACGGCAGTAAAAAAGTTGGCTGAAAGGGTATGAGGAATTTTTGGGGAAACATTTCGTTAGCACTAAAACTTAAGTTTGGAATCGTTCCATCGACACAAGTTTATGAATCCAAATTGAAAAACATTTGGGATGATGTGGAATTCATTCGTGAATTTTCTAAAGGAGATTTATGGAAAGAATATGAGGAATTTGGAAAGGCAAAGCATCTATCAAAGGAAGAGCGAAAAAGTGCCAGAATTCGAATCAAAGAAATTGTCCAAAGCGAAAGTTGGAAGCGATATACTAAACTAAAAAAATCATCAACCATCGCCGAGTTTCTTAGATTAGAAGAAACATTTTCAGATGACTTCGAGTGCGAGAAAATTGATGAGGCGAAATGGCTCACAAAATTCTTTTGGGGAGAAACCATTTTAGGAAAGGGTTACTCTCATTCTGAAGAGTTTCACAATTATACCGAGGGTAAGAACTTACGATTCAAAAATAGCACCCTCATTATTAGTACCAACGAAGAGGAAAACACATCACTCTCGTGGAATAAGAAATACGGATTCCTAAGCAGAAAATCTGGTTTTACCTCTGGAATTATAAATACAGGCAAAAGTTTCCGCCAGCAACATGGCAGGTTTGAGGCTAAAATGGATTTCAATCATACAGACGGCATTTATAATGCATTCTATATGATTGGCAATTCTGCGAGTCCTCACCTTAATATTTTTAAGGTATCTCAAAACTTTGAACTTGGTCTAATCAATGGAACAAAGGATAAGGATAACAACCAATCGAAAGTTTCGCTTAATCTCCTTAAAGAGAATTCCTACATTGCCGGTATTGAATGGAATGATAAGGAAATAAAATGGTTATTGAACGGAGTTGTAGTAAAACGAATCACCAATAATCTGCCGAACACTCCACTCTACCTTGTATTTTCATCGGGCGTTTACAAAAATGTAAAAGGAACGGAATCTAACGATTTCCTAATAGATTGGGTTAGATGCTACAAGAAGAATTAGTTGAGAGTTGTGAATAAAATAAAAAAGAGGTCGATTAGACCTCTTTTTTATTTTATTCACAACTAATCTCCCATCTTAAGAACAGCAAGAAATGCCTGTTGTGGGACTTCAACATTCCCAACCTGACGCATTCTCTTCTTGCCTTTTTTCTGCTTTTCGAGCAACTTGCGCTTACGCGATATATCTCCACCATAGCACTTTGCTGTAACATCCTTTCTAAGAGCCTTGATGGTTTCTCGTGCTATTATCTTTGCCCCAATAGCAGCCTGAATAGCAATATCGAACTGCTGACGAGGAATGAGTTCCTTTAACTTTTCACACATCTTACGACCAAAGTCGTAGGCATTATCGCGGTGAATAAGGCATGAAAGAGCATCTACAGGCTCGCTATTAAGCAGGATGTCGAGTTTTACCAGAGTAGCCTGCTGATAGCCATTCAAGTAATAATCGAACGATGCGTAACCACGTGAAATGCTCTTAAGCTTATCGTAAAAGTCAAATACGATTTCGCTTAATGGCATGTCGAAATTCACCTCAACACGGTCGGTTGAAAGGAATACCTGATTGCGAAGAATTCCACGCTTATCAATGCAAAGCTTCATGATAGTACCTAGGTACTCGGTTTTAGTGATAACCTGAGCATGAATGGTTGGCTCTTCAATAAAGTCTATAAGTGTTGGAGCAGGTAAGCCTGATGGATTGTGAACCTCAACAACGTCACCTTTGGTTGTATGTACCTTATATGAAACGTTTGGAACGGTAGTGATCACATCCATGTCGAACTCGCGGTAGAGACGCTCCTGAATGATCTCCATGTGAAGAAGCCCTAGAAAGCCTGCACGGAAACCGAAGCCCAACGCAAGCGATGACTCTGGCTCGAAGGTAAGAGAGGCATCGTTTAGCTGCAACTTTTCGAGCGAAGAACGAAGATCCTCGTAGTCATCAGAATCAACTGGATATAGACCTGCAAACACCATTGGTTTTACATCCTCAAATCCAGCAATCGCCTTACTGCAAGGCTTAGCAACCTGAGTAATAGTATCACCAACCTTCACCTCAGAGGAGGTCTTAATTCCAGAAATGATATAACCAACATCACCGGCTTTAACTTCCTGCTTTGGAAACATCTTCAACTTAAGCACCCCAATTTCATCGGCAACGTACTCCCTTCCTGTGTTGAAAAATTTCACCTTATCACCTTGGCGCAAGGTTCCGTTTGTCACCTTGAAGTAGGCGATAATTCCTCTAAAGGAGTTGAAAACAGAGTCGAAAATTAGCGCCTGAAGAGGTGCCTCAGGATTGCCAGTTGGAGCAGGTACACGACTAACGATTGCCTCTAGTATTTCGGGAACTCCAACACCTGTTTTAGCGCTAGCAGCAATAATATCTTCTGGTTTACAACCAATAAGTTCTACAATTTGGTCTGTTACCTCTTCAACCATTGCTGCATCCATATCAATCTTGTTGATAACAGGAATAATTTCGAGGTTGTGCTCAAGCGCAAGGTAAAGGTTTGATATGGTTTGTGCCTGGATGCCTTGTGTTGCATCCACGATAAGCAGTGCTCCTTCGCAGGCTGCAATAGCACGAGAAACTTCGTAGGAGAAGTCAACGTGACCAGGAGTATCAATTAGATTCAAGATATACGTTTCGTTATCCTGAACATACTCCATTTGGATGGCATGGCTCTTAATGGTAATACCCTTTTCACGCTCCAAATCCATGTCGTCTAGAACCTGGTTTTGAAACTCCCTTTCGTTAAGGGTGTGGGTTGCCTGCAGAAGTCTGTCAGCCAAGGTGCTCTTACCATGGTCGATGTGGGCTATAATACAAAAGTTTCTAAGATTCTTCATTAACCGCATTTCTTAATGCTCGCAAAGATAATCTATTAGTTTGAATTGTTGCAATATTAAAGAGTTACGGCTGGTACAGCAACTCCGTATTTCGTACTGCTTAATAATACTATTGGGGTTTTCCTACTGCTTCTTCATCAATTGCATCATTCCATTTCGATACCGCATAAACTGATTGAGGTTCTCCTTTCGCAATGGCTTTTCGGGTGGTGATTGAACCTTTAATGGATTAATTGGCTCAGCCCCCTTCCAAACACGAAAATCGAGGTGCGCCCCTGTTGAATATCCGGTGGAACCAACAAAGCCAATAACCTGTCCCTGCTGAACACGTTTACCTAATGATATCCCCTTAGCAAATCGGCTGAGATGCATGTAACTGGTTACAAAATTGGCAACGTGCTTTATCTTAATCCAGTTTCCAGCGCTACCACTGTATCCCTTGAGTATCACGACACCACTTCCTATTGTCATTACAGGCGTTCCGATAGGTGCAGAATAGTCAATCCCGTAATGTGGTCGAAATATCTTCAGTATAGGATGCAGGCGGCTACGGCTAAATCCCGAGGTTATGCGCGAAAATTTTAGAGGAGCCTTCAGAAAAGCCTTTTTGAGGCTCTGTCCATTCTCGTTCCAATACGAATCTATACTATCCTGCTTAAATGCAAAAGCATAGTAAGCTTTTCCCATATGGTTGAAGACGGCTGCGTGTATCTTCGCTATTCCGATAGAAGTAGATCCTACAAACATCTCATCATAAACCACCTTGAAACTGTCCTTTTTTTTAAGTCCAAAAAAGTCGATTTCCCAAGCGTAAACTTCAGAAAGGTCGAGAGCCAAGGCTGTATTCATCTTAGCCTCCTCGATAGCATGCCAGAGCGAAGACTTTATGGTTGTACTGCTAATCTTTCTGACAATTCGGACTGGCTTTTCGGCAACATGCACGCTCATGCTATCCTTAAACGAAAACACAACGTACTGTATAGGGGAAATTTCGTAGACCCAATACGCCAATTGCTGAGTGGAATCGGGCTGTACAAACGCTTTGAATACATGACCTGCCCGAATAGAACGCAAGTCAAACTTTCCTTCGGCTAGCTTTGAAAGGCTATCAACCTGCCTAGCACTAATTCCGCAGTCTCCAAGAATCTCTGACAAACTTTTACCCGGTGCTATCTCGTTCGTTACGACATTAAACGAATCGACAGGTATACCATACTCCATAACAGGTGGCGGAACCTCTTTCTTCCTAAATAGATCGCTAAACTGCTGAAGTAACGGCCAAAGAACTATAGATCCGGCCAACAGGATGCCAAAAGAAAGAGCCGCAACTAGCACGGCTCTTTTACTATAAAACTTTTTTAACTTCATTACATTCCACTAAAACGTCATCTACTTGGCCTTTATGGTTTCGAACCCTTTGCCGAATACCCCCATTGCATTTACAACGGAGATAAATGCATTAGGATCTTCCTGCTTGCAGATCTTGTAAACCTGATTGGTTTCAAACTTTCGCACAAGCACCATCACCACCTTTTGCTCTTCTTTGGTATACCAGCCCTGCCCATTAAGCACTGTAACTCCACGACCGACTTCGCTTGAAAGCCTATCGGCAATGGAATCGTAGCTTTTTGAGACGATAAACATCTGCACAGACTGACGTGTACCTTGCAATACCAAATCGATGGCAAACGACACCACTCCAACGCTGATATAACCGTAAACAACAGAGGTAAAGTCCTTCAGAATGAAATAGGAAGAGCCAATAATTATAACATCGCAAAGCAGTATCATCTTGCCCATGGAGATGTTGCGGTACTTGCACACGATCATGGCAATGATATCGGTACCTCCTGATGTTCCTCCTTGGGTAAAGATAAGTCCTAGCCCCGTGCCGCACAAACCACCTCCGATAATGGTGGCAAGCAAACGCTCATCGGGCAGTTTTAAGGGCGAAGAGTGAATGAACAGCTGTCCTAGCCAAAGCAGAAAAGCCGTCATTCCAATACCTATAACGGTTCGCACCCCAAACTTTCCACCAAGCACCTTAATTCCAAGGTACAGAAGGAAAACATTTATGACAAGGTAGCTGTAAGCAATCTTAATGCCACCTCCTTCGGCACCTCCAGTTGCATAGTAGATTAATGCCCCTATACCGCTGACTCCTCCGCTAACAATGTTCGCAGGAAGCAGGAAGGCGGTCCATCCTAAGGAATAAAGCGATAAACCAAATGCCATAAAGAGGTAAACTTTAAATTCCCCTAGTATGGCTTGAGTGCTAAGCTTACCCATATCTTCTATTAAATAACTATGTTAACGATCTTTCCTGGCACTACGATTACCTTCTTAGGCGATTTCCCTTCTAGGAATTTTGCGGCCTGCTCGTCGGCAAGAACGGCTTCCTCTACCTGCTTTGGATTCAGGCTTAGAGGAAGAACTTTCTTAAACCTAAGCTTGCCGTTAAACGAAACAGGATACTCGAAACTAGTTTCTACCAAATACTCCTCGTTATGCACAGGGTACTTTGCATCGTTGATGGTTGTTGTATAGCCTAGCAACGACCACAACTCCTCGGTGATGTGTGGAGCAAATGGCGAGAGCAGCACGGTTAGCGGTTCAAGAATATCACGCTTGTTGCACTTAAGGTCGGTTAGCTCGTTTACGCAAACCATAAAGGCCGAAACCGAAGTGTTGAACGAAAAGTTCTCGATATCTTCGCGAACCTTCTTGATAGTCCTATGAAGCGCCTTTAACTCGTCGGCTGAAGGCTTGTCGTTGGTTACCTGGAATTCGCCATTGCTGTTAAGGAAGAGCCTCCAGAACTTACGAAGGAAGCGGTGAACGCCATCGATACCCTTGGTATCCCAAGGCTTCGACTGCTCGAGTGGTCCAAGGAACATTTCGTACATGCGAAGGGTATCGGCACCGTAGCGCTCTACAATATCATCGGGATTAACCACGTTGAACATCGACTTCGACATCTTCTCGACAGCCCAGCCGCAAACGTACTTGCCATCCTCGAGTTCAAACTCGGCAGTAGCAAACTCTGGTCGCCACTTCTTGAACGCCTCGGTATCGAGAATATCGTTGCTTACAACATTGACATCAACGTGAATTTCCTGCGTTTGGTACTTATCCTTTAACCCTAGCGATACGAACTTGTTGGTTCCCTGAACACGGTAAACAAAGCTCGAACGGCCCTGAATCATTCCCTGGTTAATCAGCTTTTTGAAGGGTTCCTTCTCGGCAACAAAGCCAAGATCGTACAGGAACTTGTTCCAGAAGCGCGAGTAGATAAGGTGGCCCGTTGCGTGCTCGGTTCCCCCAATGTAGAGGTCGACGTTACGCCAGTACTCGTTAGCCTCCTTAGACACCAGCGCCTTGTCGTTGGTTGGGTCCATGTAGCGGAGGTAGTAGGCCGATGAGCCTGCGAAGCCTGGCATGGTACTCAGCTCGAATGGATATCCATCGGTGGTAGCCCAATTCTTGGCACGGCCAAGCGGTGGCTCGCCCGTTTCGGTTGGGAGGAAGGCATCCACCTCGGGTAGCTCCAATGGAAGCTTATCATCCTCGATGGCGTAGGGAAGCCCATCCTTAAAGTAGATGGGGAATGGCTCGCCCCAGTAGCGCTGGCGGCTAAAGATGGCGTCGCGCAGGCGGTAGTTGATTTGGCGCTTACCAATGCCACGAGCCTCCACCTCGTCGATGGCGCGGTTTACGGCCTGCTTCACCTCCATCCCGTTTAGGAAATCGGAGTTGATGAGCTTGCCCTCCTTGGCGTCGTAGCTTTCGTTGGTAATATCGCCACCGGCAACCACCTCGATGATGTCGATACCGAAGTGCTTAGCAAAGGCGTAGTCGCGGCTATCGTGGGCAGGAACGGCCATGATGGCGCCGGTTCCGTAGCCGATAAGCACATAGTCGCTTATGTAAATTGGGATTTGCTTTCCGTTAAATGGGTTGATGGCGTAGCCTCCTGTAAACTGGCCGCTCACGCGCTTTTCGGCCATGCGCTCGCGCTCGCTACGCTTCTTGGTCTCGTCGATATAGGCTTGAACGGCCTCGCGGCACTCGGGCGTGGTAAGCTCCATCACCATGTCGTGCTCGGGGGCAATTACCATGAAGGTAACGCCGAAGATGGTGTCGGGACGGGTGGTGAAGACCTCCAGCTGCTTTTCGCTATCCTTCAATCCGAAGAATACCTGGGCACCCTGCGAGCGGCCAATCCAGTTACGCTGGATCTCCTTCAGCGAGTCGGTCCACTCCAGCTCCTCGAGCTCGTCGAGCAGGCGCTGGGCGTAGGCCGAGATACGGAGCGACCACTGGCGCATTTTGCGCTGCACCACGGGGAAGCCTCCTCGAACCGAAAGGCCATCCTTTACCTCGTCGTTGGCCAGCACGGTGCCCAGCTCGGCGCACCAGTTAACCATAGTATCGGCAAGGTAGGCGATGCGGTACTGCAGCAGGATCTCCTGCTGAGCGGTTTCGCCCATGGCGTTCCACTCAGCGGCAGTGAATGCAGGTACATCGCCACAGGCGGCATCTACATTGCCGTTACCGTTGATTCGGAACTCTTCGATAAGGCCATCAATAGGCTCGGCCTTCTGGGTTTTATTGTTGTAGTAACTCCGGAACATGAGCAGGAACGCCCACTGGGTCCACTTGTAGTACGAGGGGTTGCAGGTGCGGAACTCGCGGCTCCAGTCGTAGGAGAAGCCGATCTTGTCGAGCTGCTCGCGGTAGCGCTTAATGTTGATATCGGTGGTGATGGCTGGGTGCTGCCCCGTTTGGATGGCGTACTGCTCGGCGGGAAGGCCGAAGGCATCGTAGCCCATGGGGTGAAGCACGTTGAAGCCCTCCAGGCGCTTGAAGCGCGAAAAGATGTCGGAAGCGATATACCCTAGCGGGTGCCCCACGTGCAGCCCAGCACCCGATGGGTAGGGAAACATGTCGAGGACGTAGAACTTGGGCCTCGAAGCATCCACATCAACCTTATAGGTCTTATTCTCGCGCCAGCGCTGCTGCCACTTCTTCTCTATATCAACAAAATTGTATTCCATGATGACTTGCATTACTCTTTGACCTGCGAAATTAGCAAAAAGATGGTAGAATAAAGTTTTAACATTGGCAAAGTAGCGATTCCTCGCCAACCCGCCAAGGGCAATCCAAACAAAACCGAGGGGTAGGCGTTTTTATACTAAACGAACCCTAACACAATCTAGCAATGAGCTTCATCAAGGAATTTAAAGACTTCATCTCGAAGGGCAGCGTCATCGACCTAGCCGTTGCCGTGGTCATCGGCGGCGCCTTCGGGCAGATTGTTTCGTCGGCCGTGAACGACATCCTGATGCCCGTGGTAGGCCTCCTGCTTGGGGGCATCGACTTTGCCTCGTGGAAGATTACGCTGAAGGAGGCCGTGGTGGCCGCCAACGGCACCATCGGCCAGCCAGCCGTGACGATGAACATCGGCAGCTTCATCCAGGTAACGGTCAACTTCCTGCTCATCGCCCTCTTCATCTTCATCGCCCTTAAGGGGCTAATGCACCTGAAGCGGCAGAAGGCCGCGGCACCTCCCGCACCCGCCGCCCCTAGCCAGGAGGCCCAGCTGCTGGCCGAGATTCGCGACCTGCTGAAGAAGGAACAGGGCTAGCCCCCCTCCTTTTAAGGGGATAACTAGCCATGAATATGCATTAGGCTTTGAGAAAAACAGCTTAGCTAAGGCACAAACAGAAAGCCCCCTCCATTGCTGACGGGGGCTTTCACCAACCATTTTAACTTTATAAACTGAAAAATACATGGGTATACAGCAGGACCTTCGCAGGTGCTAGTACTATTTTGTTCCTTTCTTTTTTTCCTCTTCCTCTTTCTTCTTCTTTTCCTCCTCTTCTTTTTTCTTCTTGGCCAGCGTTTCGCGGGTTCGGATGAGGGCTATCACGGCATCGGCCTCGTGGTTTACCTTGCCGATGGCGTCGGCGTACTCGGCCTTTCCCTCTATCTTATAGAGCGCCTCTATCAGCTCGAACACCTCGGTGCACTGGGTCTTGGCGCGCTTGGCCACCACGTGAGCGGCTTCGCCAGCGTCCTCGGCCACGGCCAGCTTGCTACGGATGCCAGCTGCGGTGTCGAACTCCTCCTGCGCCACCATCACATTTTGCCACAGCGGCTGTGCGCTGAGCCCGGCCATCGCCTCGGCGTGACGCCCCGTGCTGAAGAGCCCGTTAAGGGTACGGATGGTGGTGCTCTCCTCCTTCAGAGGGAGGCTGTTGAGCGTGTAGCCGTTGGCCTTTAGGGTATCGTGAATGAGCAGCGCCTGCTCGCGGGTGGTGGCGTTGCGGCTATGGGTAAACGCCTCGATGAAGGTGCGGAAGGTGAGGTACTCGCCGTCGCGGTAGTCGTCAATCTCGTTTACGCTTCGGGTTTCGCCCTTAAGGTTCGTCTTCGGCAGCGCGGCATCGAGCTCCTTGCTTACGTCAGACAGCCCCACCAGCGCCAGCTTCAGCTTGGGGTTGAGCGGCCCTAGGGTATCGAGAAAAGGGTAAATTACATGAAGAAAATCGGACAATTCGTTAACACGGATGTTGTTTAAACAATTTCTTGTAAATCTCATAAGTTGTAGTTTTTAGGTTTGCGCTGTTAAAATAGGAATAATTCCATTACGTCCGTCTAAGTTAAATATTATTTTTTTGTACTAGCTTCTTATTTCATAAAAAGCCAGGAGCCAAACGAAAAGGCATTACCATCTCTTATGGTTCCATAAGATGGTGCTCAGGGGGTCGAAGCATGCTCTCATGGCACCATGAGAGAGCCATAAGGGGGGCGGAAAATGCTCTCATGCACCCATGAAAATCCCGTTTGGGGTCAAATCATGCATTCATGGAACCATGAGAGACTGCTCGGAAGGGCGAATCACGCCCTCATAAAACCTTGAAGAGACTGATCGAAGGCTCAAGCACGCCCCTACACAGCCCAAGAAGGGCGCATCTGGAGCAGCAGCCAACGCTGCCGCCACAGGTGCGCCCTTCGGTATATACTCCAGCGGACTAGCGCCCGCCGAGGCTCCCCTCGAAGGGGATAATCAGCTTAAAGCCGAAGCTGCGGCCCATATTGTAGATGCCCGAGCGCCCAGTAACGGGGTTCTCGGGGGCGTACTTCAGGCGGCTGAGGTGGCTCTGGTAGGCCCTGTCGGCAAGGTTGGTGGCCGAGAGGACGATGGTGCACACGGTTCGGCCCCGCACCACCCAGTCGGTGCCCACGCCCGCGTTCAGCAGCACGTATCCCGGGGTGGCCGTCTCGGTGCCGTAGGCCGAGTACACCTCGCCCTGGCGGAAGTAGGTCTCCACGTCGAAGCGCACGTAGCTGTTGGCCAGGCCGCGCGACAGCCTATGCCCCTCGAGCTTTACGCCCGACATCAGCTTGGCCGGCGGGGTAAAGGGCAGGTGGCTGGCCGCCGATGGCTGGTGGCGCAGCGTGGCCAGGACGTACGAGAACGAGCTTTCGAGGTGAATCCAGTCGAAGGGATGGGGGTGGATGTCCAGGCGGGCCTCGCCGCCGGTAAGGTGGGCATCGCCCTGGTCGAACCTAAAGGCATCCACGCCGCCGATGGTGGAGTCGGCCCCAGCGCTGCTGCTGAGCTTGTGCAGGTAGATGTAGCGGCTGATCCAGCTGCTGAAGAGGCTAACCTCGGCCGAGATGTGCTCGGAGCTGTACCCGGCGCCCAGGTCGGCCTGCAGGCTATGCTCGGGGCTCAGGTTGGGGTCGCCCAGCTCGTAGCGGAGGGTACCCTCGTGCACGCCGTTCGAGCCCAGCTCGGCGATGTTGGGGGCGCGGTACCCCCGCGAGACGTTCGCCTTCAGGAAGGCGTACCGCGAGAGCTGCCAGGTGGCCCCCACGCTCCCCGAGATGCCCGAGAAGGCGGAGCTAAAGCGCCCGAATCGGACGCTGCCATCGGGCATGGGCTGCGGCGTAGCCTCGCCGCTGGCGTCGAGGTACAGGCTGCGCGAGTTGATGCTGCGGCGGTCGAAGCGCAGGCCACCCGTCAGGTCAACCCCTCCGAGGTTCTTACGGATGATGCCGAAGACACCCGCATCGAAGAGGTTGTACTCGGGCACCAGCACCTCCTCGCCCAGGTTACGCGACGTTTGCCCCATGCCGTTGACGCCCACCGAGCACGAGGCCCCCCAGCGCTCGGGCAGCTGGTACTGGAGGTCGTAGCTAACGGTGTTGAGCTTAAAGTAGAGCTCGGGCGTACTGGGGGCCAGCACATCGGCCAGCTCCTTGCGCTGGTTCTGCTGGAAGCCGACGATGGCCCTCAGTCCACCCTCGCCCACCCGCACGTAGGCGTTGAGCACCGCCCGGTAGTGGCCAATCTGCTGCGATGGGGTAGCCGGCTGGTAGCTGCGGCCGTCGGCATCGGTGGCCAGCACCTCCTCGGCCACACCTCCGCGATTCACCTGCCGTACGAAGCGCCCGGTGGCCGCATCGCGCTCGCCCTCCACAATGCCGGGCTCCAGCTCGTAGCGGCCAAGGGTAAGGTTGGCGAAGCCCCAATCGCGCTTAAGCCCCAGCAGAAGGGAGGCGTTGTTCTCCCTAAAGCCCGAGTTGAAGACGTAGCCGTCGTAGCGGTTCCGGTAGCTGTGCGCCAGCTTGCCGCTCAGGCGGGCATCCCACACCAGGCTCCCGGCGTTACCCGCCGCGTTGGCCGACAGGCCTGCTAGCCCGTTGTTGGTCTGGTACTCGCTAAGGATGCTGCCGCGGATGGCCCCATTGGTGGGCAGCGGTGGCGATATCAGGTTGATAACGCCCGCCAGAGCGTCGGAGCCGTAGGCCAGGCTGGCCGGCCCCTTCAGGATCTCCACGCGCTCCACGCCGTAGGCATCCACCTCTACGCCGTGCTCGTCGCCCCACTGCTGGCCCTCCTGCCGAACGCCGTCGGATACCACCAGCACGCGGTTGTAGCCCAACCCACGAATGACGGGCTTGGAGATGCCCGCCCCCGTGGTAATCTGCGCGACGCCGGGCTGCGCCGCCAGCGCATCGATGATGTTGGACGATGCCGCCTCCACCAGCAGCTGCCGGGGCACCACCGATATGGGCGCGGGGCTGCGCTTCTGCTCGATGGCCTTAGCGTTGCCCGTAACCACCACCTCGTTAATCTCGGTAGCAGCAGGCTCCAGGGCCAGCACCACCACCGAGTCGGTACCCACGCCCACCTCGCGAATCAGATTTCGGAAGCCCACGAAGGAGGCCTGCAGCATCACCCGCCGCGCCGGGATGCGCCGCAGGGTAAACGCCCCATCGGCGTTGGTGGTGGTGCCCACCTTTAAATCGGGAAGATAGACGGAAACACCCGCCATTGGCTGCCGCGACGCTTGGTCCACGATTCTGCCCGAAAGCGCCCCCTGCCCAAACAGCAGCGGCGCACTCGCCATCAGCAAAACCGCAGCAGCAAAAAGTTGTCTAACTATACTTTTCATGCTAGGATTTAGTCTTTTTGATGAGAAATAAAAGGGCACAGCAGGCGCATTCCCCGCTAGGGAAAGCCCACGTACCGAACAAAAAAGAATGCTAAACCCCAGCAGGCGGAGCCCGAAGGAGGAAGAGAACAATGGGAGCCACAAACGGAAGACAGACATCAAAAGTCTCCCGCCTAAAGGCAATCGGAGTAAGATTGAAGTGGTGCGAAAGGTCGTCGACCACAAACGTAAGGTAGTCGAACTGGCATATCTCGCAGGCATGCTGCGGCCCATGCACGCTCACCACAGATAGATCGACATCCTGATGCTCGATATGGTGGTGGTGAAACACCTTCAGCGCAAAGGGGAATAGGAATACGAGCAGCAGCAATGCGGCTATCCGTGCTCTTATGTCCCTACTCTGCTTCATTTATCCCACAAAGCTAGCCGCAGGATGCGAAAAAGGTTCCCATTATCCGTTAATAAACCTAATGGGAAGAAAATAGCTACATTTTTACGCCAATATGCGCACTTTACGTTTTGAATTCTCGGAGGATTTCCTACTTTAGGCGCCTGTAACCGCTAACGATAAGCTTATACCTTAGACAATTCTAAGCCCCTCGTGGCGTTAGAACTAATACAGATTCATTATGGAATTCAGTTCGGATATCCTAACCCTCCCCGGCTACGGAAGCTCGGGAGCAAACCACTGGCAGACACTTTGGGAAAAAGAGCACGGTTTCAAGCGCATTGAGCAGCACGATTGGGCCACCCCCGCCTGCGACGACTGGGTGGAGGCCATCGAAAAAGAGATTGGCACGCGCGATGCCGACAACGTAATTGTAGTAGCCCACAGCTTGGCCTGCATCGCCATGGCCTTTTGGGTGGAGCGCTACAACCGCTACATCAAGGGGGCGCTGCTGGTTGCCCCCTGCGACACCGAAGCCCCTACCGCCCCTACGGGCATCGTCGGCTTCGACCCCATCCCCGAGGTGGAGTTCCCCTTTCCCACCATTCTCATAACCAGCCTAAACGACCACTACACCACCTACGAGCGTGCCGAGGCCTTTGCCGGGTGCTGGGGTAGCGAGCTGGTAACCCTTGGTAACGCCGGCCACATCAACCCCGCTTCGGGCTACGGCAGGTGGCACTGGGGGATCGAGCTGCTAAAACGGCTCGACGAATAAGCGCCTTCCCGACATTACCCTACATTCGAAAGCACTAATACCATAATAATACACATCAATGCTTCAGAAAACACTTCTAGCGCTAGGCATGCTATCTATGCCGATGCTTAGCGCCTATGCCCAGCAGGTCGTTCGGCCCAGCAGCCCCAGCATCAAGGCTCAAGGCCGTGTCGACACCACCAACCCCGAACGGTACCGATTCGACTATCCCGGCGTTCGGTTCACCATGCAGTTTTCGGGTAGCAGCAGCATTGCCGCCAAGCTAAAGGGTAGCGCGCAAACCTACTTCGAGGCCTTTGTCGATGGCAAGCCCGCGCTCGACCCCTCGGGCCGTCAGGCTATCTACCGCTCCTTTGGTGATACCACCATCGTAATCGCCAGCAAGCTCGCCAAGAATCAGCCCCACGAGGTAATACTCTTTAAGCGCACCGAGAATCTCGACAACACGCCTGCCGAGTTCATGGGCTTCGTTGTTGACGATAAGGCCTCGTGCAGCCCCGCACACTACAAGGCTCGAAGGATAGAGTTTCTGGGCAACTCCATCACCTGCGCCTTTGGCACCGAGTCGAAGGATATCCACTCGACATTTACAGCCGAAACCGAGAACAACTACCTGAGCTACGCCAACGTGCTCTCCCGCGCCTTCGATGCCGACGCTAACATCGTTGCCCACTCGGGCCGAGGCGTTGTTCGCAACTACGGAGATAAGAGCATGGTATCGACCAAGGAGGCTACCGTACCCAAGCTCTTCGGCCGCGTGCTCGACTCCGACTCCACCTCCCGCTGGGACTTTAAGCGCTACCAACCCGATGCCGTAGTGGTAAACCTTGGCACCAACGACTACTCCACCTGGCCACAGCCCCTCAAGTCGCTCTTCATCGATGGCTACCTAAAGCTCATCGCCAAGATCAGAGCCGCCTACGGCAGCCAAACGCAGATCTTCTGCATCGTTGGCCCCATGATAGACGAGCCCTGCTACAGCTACGTTAAGGAGATGGTGGAGATGCAGCGAAATACCAACAACGACTCGCACATCCACTTTATTGGGATACCCAAGTCGATACTCGCGTTGGATAAAGACTACGGCGCATCGGGCCACCCCGGTGGCGATGGCCAAAAGAAGATGGCCCAGATCGTGGCGCCTGTAATCAGCACCGTTATGGGCTGGAGCTACAGCCGCACCGAGATGGACGACATCAAGGGCGGACAAGGATTCTACTCTAGGGAAAAGTAAAACCATCTATACCGAACATAAAGAAGGGCTGTTGCAGCAAAGCAACAGCCCTTCTCTTTTGTCTGATGTATATAAAACTAATGATTCATGAAGTCCACTACCTAGCTGTTGGGCTGGCGAGGTGGGCAATACGTTCAGCCAGTTCCAGGCACATCCTACCGTTGTGGTAGGGACACTTCCAAAGTCCGGCTCTATCGTCGGTGGTATTCTTGCTACCATCAGCGGCAACGCTCCAGTACCACTCGCCACCATCGGCAATCAGGTTTTTTTTGATGAACTCCCAGCAGCCTACGGCCCGCTGAAGCCCCAGCTCCGAACCAAAATGCTCGAATAGGCTAAAGAAGCCAACAACCGTCTCCGCCTGAACCCACCAATGCCTATCGGTATCGGTATGGTTGGCATCTAGGTTGGTTTCGTAAATCATGCTGCCATCGGATTGAAGCCCTTGGGTAGATGCTTCGGCGATGCGCTTAACCAGCGGAGAGATGCTTTCGACCAGCGCCTCATCGCCAAGCACCAATGCCGCCTCGTGAATCAACCACGAACCCTCTATGTCGTGCCCGTACGATACGAAGTTGCCCTTCTTATTCCAGTACTCGTCGAAGAATAGGTCGAAATGCGCCGTCTCGGAGTTGGTAATCTGCGTAGCAAAAATGCTGATAAGGTTTCGCAGCTGCTGCTCCAGCTGCTCATCCTTCCATACCCTATACAGGTTCGCGTAGGGCTCAAGGATGTGCAAATGGGTATTCATCGTCTTCTTCTCATTTGCATCCTTTGCGCTCAGGCGCATGTCCTCAATCTCGTGCCAGTCGGCAGTAAACGCCTCGAAGTAGCCGTTCAACTCCTTGTCGAAGGCATACTTTTCGATGATGTAGAAAAGTTCCTTAGCCTTATCCAACGCCCTCTGGCTGCCGGTTGCCCTAGCATACTCACTTAAACCATATATAACGAATCCCTGTGCGTAGATCTGCTTTTTGGTATCCTTCGGATTGCCATTACAGTCTACCGTCCAGTAAACACCACCATTCTCCTTATCCCAGAACTTATCGAGGATGTAGTCCATGGCGCGTGTTGCCGCATCAAGGTATTCGGGTCTCCCCAACACCCGATAGGCTGCCGAAAAGGTCCAGAG
This sequence comes from uncultured Acetobacteroides sp., assembly GCF_963678165.1. Lineage (NCBI taxonomy): Bacteria > Pseudomonadati > Bacteroidota > Bacteroidia > Bacteroidales > Rikenellaceae > Acetobacteroides > uncultured Acetobacteroides sp. The sequence goes on from NZ_OY782755.1 coordinate 3,906,573, forward strand.
CATACGAGCATTAAGCACAGCACCCTTGTCGGCTTCGGGATGTAGCACCCCGTTGCCGTCAATACGTCCGTAAAAGCCACCTCGCTTATCGTCAACGGCGTTAAGCCAAAACGAAAGGATATTTTGGCTTAGCTCATTTACCATTTCATCGCGAAGAACTAATAAATCCTTATGCATGAACTTTGCTTGATGATTGTTTGCTCCTAATTTCTCCCAATCCCTTTTCAACCTCTTCCATTCTCGACTCTGTTAGCGGATAGAAGAAGATGAAGATAACCGAAAGCGCAGTTCCAACAGCAGGAAGGAAGCTTAGCATCATGCGAATGCCATTCTGTACATCGGCATTTTGAACCACATTGGCCTTAAACCCATAGTATCCCAGCAACCAGCCGGTTAATGCGCCACCAACAGTCCATCCCAGCTTCTGCGACATCGACGACGACGAGAAGATAAGCCCCGTAGCCCTGCGACCAGTCTTCAACTCGGAGTAATCGGTAATGTCTGCATACATCGACCAAAGCAATGGGAAGATGCTTCCGGCACACATGCTGATGAGGAATTGAAGCCCAAGAATTGCCCCAATGCTATTCTTACCTATAAAGTAGAAGCCAATGCTTAGCGCCGTTGCAATAACCATTGCAAACATGTAGGTATTCTTCTTTCCAATTCGGTTAGATATTGGGGTTACCAAAACAATCCCCACAATATTGGCAATCTGCCCCAACACCAAGTAAAGCGTGGTTAGCGACAGGGATGCATCTACAAAGCCAAGCTTAAACACGCCAATATCGTCTACGTAGTACTTAAAGTAGTAAACTGCCGCACCATCGCGAATAGAGTTGAAGATAAGCGCAGCAACACCAGCACCTAGCAATATCCACCAAGGACGGTTGCGGAACAAGTCCTTAACATCGTCGCCCAACGCGTTGTTCTCCTCCTTTATTGGCTTAACACGCTCCTTAGTCCAGAAGAATGTACCCATAAAGAACACTACCGCAATTACGGCAAACACGCCAATAGCAGCCTGCCAGCCAAATGCAAGGTTAACGCCTTCCTTTGTACGGCTAAATATCTCCACTAATGGCTCTATAAGCAAAAGGGAAATGATGCTACCACCAAATGCGAATATCATACGGTACGACGAAAGCTCCGTCCTAGTCTTTGGATCGGACGACATAACCCCTAGTAACGATGCGTATGGCACATTAATAAGCGAGTAAATCATCATCATCAAGGTGTAGGTGATGTATGCATATACAATCTTACCACCTTCGCCAAAGCCGGGCACGGTAAACGTTAGCACGCCAATTATTCCAAATGGAACGGCAACCCACAAAATATAAGGACGGAATTTCCCCCAACGCGACTCGGTTCTATCCCCCATCACTCCTACAATAGGATCGATAAGCGAATCCCAAATACGTGTCACCAAAAACATGGTTCCAACAATAGCCGCTGGAATCCCAAAAATATCGGTATAGAAGAAAAGTAGGTACATGCTAAACAGCTTCCAAAACATCGACGAAGCAGCATCACCTAATCCGTATCCAACCTTTTCCCTAAATTTTACTACAGCACTCTTATTCATTATTCCGAGTTATTGTAACGGGTTAAGCAGGGTGTTTCCCTGCCTACTTTTTATTTTTCAAATAGTCCAAATTACGACCAATAAGCTCCTTTAGCGCCTCTACCGAAGCGGCAGAACGAAGGCCATCAGCTGGCGTATTCATGCAGTAGTCTACCAGCTTATCAACGGTAGATGTCGCCACATGCATACGTGTATCGCTCGATGCGTAGTAAATAAATACCTTACCATCCTCATCAGCAATCCATCCATTGGTGAATAGCACGTTAGAAACATCACCTATACGCTCCTCTCCTTCTGGTGCCATAAAGTGCCCAGCAGGTGTTGCAATTAACTTGGTAGGATCTTCCAATGAGGTCATGAACATATAAATCACATAGCGCAAACCAGCAGCACAACCACGAACACCGTGAGCTAAGTGTAGCCATCCCTTATCCGTCTTTATAGGATGAGGACCTTGCCCATTCTTAACCTCCTTTATGGTGTGGTAGTAGCGTTGATCGATAATCGTTTCACCGATTACCTCTGCATTGGTAATATCATCAATAAGAGCCCATCCAATACCGCCACCGCTACCAGCATCAATAAAGCCATCCTGAGGGCGAGTGTACAATGCATACTTTCCATTAACAAATTCGGGATGCAGCACAACATTTCGCTGCTGCGACTTGGACTTCAAATCGGGAAGGCGCTCCCAATTTACCAAATCCTTTGTACGCGCAATGCCAGCTGCAGCTACTGCCGAAGAAAGATCTCCTGCAGGTGCTTTCGGATCTTTACGCTCCGAACAGAAGATGCCGTACAGCCAGCCATCCTCGTGTGCGGTTAAGCGCATATCGTAAACATTCGTGTCTGGCTCATTTGTTTCTGGCTCATTTGTTTCTGGCATGGTAATAGGAAAATCCCAAAATCGAAAGTTATCGATTCCATTTGGGCTTTCGGCTACCGCAAAAAACGACTTACGATCGGCCCCTTCGGTACGAACAACCAACAAATACTTATCGCCCCACTTTATGGCTCCTGAATTCAGAGTGGCATTAATGCCGATTCTTTCCAACAAGTTAGGGTTCGTTGCAGGATTAAGATCGTATCTCCAAAAAATAGGCGCATGCTCGTTGGTTAGTATTGGATACTTATAGCGAGTCCAAACACCGTTAGAAGATGCAACTTCGTTAGGACGCGTTACGAGCGTCTCGTACGTTTCAAACAACTCGGAAACCTTTCCTTCAAATTCACTACTCTTCATTCCTTTAAAACTAATTCGGTTGTTTACTTCTTTAACTCTTTAATTCGTCTCTCAACAAGGTTTACTGTCGAGTCGGTATTGAAAACGGAGTTTAGCCCCTGCTCCTCTTGAGCAGGATCTCCCATATATTCGTCTCCCTTAGCCCAGTTCTTGTGCCCCTCGGTAGCACGGGCAAATCCGCCCCATGCCCAAAAGTTACAACCTGCAAGAGCACCTCCCTTTTGCGCACTCGCCACCACAATCGAAAAAACAGTATCGTAGTATCTATCGCGCAAGGTTGTTGTAGAAGACAGACTGTAGCTATGCCCATCCCTTGGAAGCCCAAACTCCGACATCACAATCGGTTTACCAAGTTTTTCGGCTATGGCGATATGCTTTGCCATATATTCTTTTGTAAGATCAATCCCCTTGTCCACCGTACCTGCAATGTCTTTAGGGTTAATCCAGCTCCAGTTCTTAGGCCAAACATGAAACGTTAGGTAATCGACATTCTTATCGGTATGAATGCGTTCGTACATTCCTATATCTTCCTCAGCCCCCTTCTCACCTTCCGATCCTGTTGATACAAGATGGTTATGGTCTAGCGACTTGATCAGGGAAGCTGTCTCGCTTATCCATTTCTCGTAGGCAGGCTTCTGCTTATCGGCGAATGCGCGAGGTTCGTTTGCAATCTGCCACGACATTATTGCAGGATCATCTACATACTTTTTGCCCGTATATCGGTTTGTGCGGGCAATTATAAATTTGATATGATCGCGAAGCTGCTGCTTGCAAGGTTCGCATTCGTGAAATTTATTAACCATTGCCTTAAAGGGCTCCCAGCCTATATAGTTGAGAATAGGGAAATCTCCATATCCATTCCACGCAAGGTATTGCCCAAAGCCTCCCGACCACTCCCAGCTATTGGTAAGGTAAAGTACAGCCACCATCTTTCGCTTGTTAAGCTCCTTCATTAGGTAGTCGAGCCCATCAAGAATAGTATCGTTGTACACCCCAGGGGCTGTTTGCAACGTTGGCTCAACCTTCGTAGGCACTCCGTTAGGGCCATCGGCACCAACCAGAATCCGAAGGTTGCTTATCCCTTTTTTAGATAGAAAGTCAAGCTCCTTCTTCAGCCGCTTTCTATCACCACCCTCGCCCTTCGAACCCAATATTGCCCCATACCAAAAGTTGGTTCCAATAAAGTAGTATGGCTTACCATTACGCTCGAAGTGGGTAGACGAAACCTTGATAAAATCAGAGGATTGTCCCAAAGCGATTCCCGATATAAAAAGGAAAAAAGGAAGCAATAAAAAACTTTTTCTTATTCTACTCATCTCGGTTTAGTTATTGATAGAACTTGGGAAACGATAAAGATTTCGAGTATCACCAGATAAGAAGATGTAAGGAGAACTTGCAAAATCAACAAAGTCTTTTGCTGGTTCTGGATTATATGGAGTTGCCGTATAGTAACTTGTTTGATTATTATACCAATACATTGCATAAGCAATCTTTGCATTGCTTTGGGTAAAGGCTGGAAGCATATAACTAGTGTAAAGCTTGCTTACAGACTTATTGGCAGACGAATAACCAAATTCGGTAAGTGCAGCAACCTTTTTGTGTGCAATGGCAAAGTCTGAAATGATTTTAAGCTTGGAAGATACATTAGCAACACCAGCAGCACCTTTCGCTCCATAATCCTCATAGTTATCAAAGCCTACCACATCTACATAATCATCTCCAGGATAGCAAGTAGTATAGGCTGATTCTGAAGTAAATGTATCACCAGGCGAAAATGCGTAAAGGATGTTGTGTAACCCTTTTTGATCTCGTAGGTACTTAACGGTAAACTGCCAATTCTTTATAAACTGAGCAGGAGTAGCGTAGTGTGGAATTCCCCACCAGAACCAGCTACCATCAAACTCATGAAATAACCTTAAAATAACAGGGATAGGTTTCCCGCTATCATCGGTTGTCGAAGAAAGAATCTGAGCAACCTTATCTAACTTCTTTTTATAGTATTCATGATTTTCGTTACCCTCCAAAATGCTAACAAACGCCCTATTCTTTAGGGTTGGATCAACCTTATCCATTTCGCTAACGTAGAATGCATCACCATGATAAGGTTCATTCATGTGCCAGCAAATGGTTACAACTAGTCCTCTTTTGTAACTCTCTTTAATTTGCTTCTTAAGCAGGAGTTCCTGTTCATACCACCATCCACTAGTTGAAGTTCCATCATTATGGTAGTTCGTGGCAAAAATAAGATCACTTCCGACAACAATTGGATCTTGTCCGGTTGTAAGCTTAATATCTGACTTATCAGAGAATACGTTGCTCTGCTCTGAATAGCGGTTAATAAATGCATCCTGCTGCCCGATCATAACCCCATTTTGGGCATAAGCCTTTAGATTGTAGAATAAGGCCGCAACTTCATCAGTCGCATTTTTATCTACCAAGAAATTCCTCACAGCGGTAGCACTAGGAGATGCCTCAATCCACTCAGGTTCCTCACCTTTAACAGACGTAGCAGAATCACTACTCTTTGTGCAACCTAACGATAAACAGATTAGAAATAAAAATAACAATCGCAAGTTCTGCTTAGTCATTGGCAATTCTATATAGACATTTACTGTAATAAAAGTACTAGATATAGATATCATAGAATGATACTTTTAAACCGTTCCATAATACTTTATCTTTTATTCGTCATCGCCACATCTTCCTCATCCTTAAAAAGAAGGGGCTGCATAAACAGCCCCTTACTAATTAGAGTTTGCAAATGCTACTTATGAACAATTCTGAAATTAACAAGACTTAAGTCGCATGAGAAAAGCGCTGTATTCAGGAAAATGATATTAAATGGATTCCGCCCATTTTCTATCGTTTTATCTCCCATGAAGGTTTTTAGATCCAACTTTACAGTCCTCCATTTTTCATACGTATTAAATGAAATACCTCCAGCTGCAGGATTCCAAGAATACTGACCACCATTAAGTTGGAAAATCATATTCCCAATTGCTAATGGGCTACTGCTTTTTGTATTAATTTCAAATTTAAACCAGTAGTTTTCAGGATGAGCAACCACATCGGCATCGTTAACAGCAGTATTACCACCAAATATCACAAACCAATCCCAAGCAGCAACATTACTACGTACTACTCGTGAATAGGAAGGGTAGCCTATTAGTGGCTTAGGATCGCCAGCATTCGAACCAGAAGTTATTAGGTTCGCCCCAGCCCAAATCCAGTTATAACCACCAAGATCAGCGTAATTTAAAAGTTGGATGCCTGTATCTCTCCACTTTAGTTCCAAAGGTGTTTTTACTAAGGGACTAGAGATAACGATCTTGCTTCCAGGAACAGCATTATCTGGTATTTTGACACGAATTTCAGAACCAGTTGCATCAATAATATCGATTTTATTCCCACCTAATGTAACTGAGCCATTAGCTTTATCAACCTTGTAAAGATCAAAGAAGTCTCCCTCTATTCGTGCTGTATCACCAGGATTCACAAAGTCATTATAAAGGCCATCCAATTTCAAATCGGGAATCACAACCTTAAAATCAACCGAGACAACCCCCTTTTGCGTTGTTACGACTAACTTGTTGTTGACGGTTGTTGGAAGTACACGAGGAATTGGTAGTACAATCTCCTTTGCCTTTATATAAGCCTCCGTCAGGTCTACCTCTACGTCGTTAATTGTTATAGATTTTACACCACTTAGATTTTCACCTTGGATAACAATCATCTGTGCAAGAGCGCCCTCTGTTATAGAAGATTCTCGTGAATTAACAGGTGATATCTTCGCAATTGTTGGAGCACCTGTTGATGTTAATCCATTATCATAACCATCATTGTAGGTTACAATATCATCGCAAGACATCATCATTGCTGAAATCAATGCGAAAAAGAGCAAATATTTTATATGAAGTTTTTTCATTGTCTGATAGATTGCTAGTTCCAACCTGGATTGTTTGTAGTGATCTTAGGATTCGTTAGAATTTCAGATGTTGGAATTGGGAATAGTAAATGCTTAGCGGATCTACTCTTGTTAACCTTGCATTCATCCAATCCACCAATAGAATTCATAACATCAAGATAAATACCCCAGCGCAAAAGATCCCAACGTCTATCTCCTTCGAGGGCAAGCTCCATCGCACGTTCTTCTATAACAGCAGAACGGAATGTTTCTTTATCCAGCAAGGCTCCAGTACCTGTAAGTTTAAACGGTGTTGCATGGCTTCTATTTCTTACTCGATTAAGGGCTTCGATTGCGGCTTGGTTAGGACCTGCAACCTCGTTAGAAGCTTCGGCATAGATCAACAAAATATCCGCAAAGCGAAGGAATGGATAATGAATATCTCCCTTGTTTATTGTTCTATCGCTGACATCTGCATATTTTGTAGTAAATGCAAGACCTCTGCTATTATTGGCAAATGTCCATGCCACGCCATCGTTATATTGTGCTTCTGGCTTTTTTACAAAAACCTGAATAACGTTTCCGCTAGCATCCTTTACCTGATTTCCATCTTTATCCAGAGAGTCTCTTTTTACTCCTTCGGCCCTTTCCTTCCAAGAAGCTGGATAGTAGCAACCCGCATTAAACTGCTGCTGATCAACAAAACGATACTTATGGTTAACCCCGTCGATCACGCGTGAATCCTTAGAATCATCGAATAGCTGATACCAGTGGTCGCGGCATCCCATAAACATACCCTCGATGATAAGCTTAGATGAGTTATCAACTCCGGTATACCATCTCGATACTCCATTACCATAAAGTTGATCGCCACTTTTTGCCTGAAGGCTCCAGATGTGTTCGGTCTTATTTCTATTTGCAATAGACCATACATCTCTAAAGTTGGGAATCAGATCGTAAGTTCCATATGTCCCTTTCATGACTTCCGCTGCCTTATCCATTGCTAGCTTAAAATAATCTTGAGAATTAAACCCTTCATATCCAGCAACAGCAGCGGTCTTCTTTGCAACTAACGTTACAGGCTTTGTACGCACAATTTCTTTCCCATTGAGGGTATATGCAGGACCACCTTTAAAAGTAATATTTGCAGAAGGCGTTGCCGCAGATGCGATGGTTACATATACCTTAGCAAGCAACGAGGCTGCAGCACCAGCAGATGCCCTACCCGAAGTAAATGCTGCATCCGTGTTCTTATACATCATGCCTTCGGCATCTGTTAGCAGCTTAATGATATGCTCATACACTTTTGCAATTGGCTGACGAGGCTGGCTAAAAGCAGCTCCATTAGAAACCGCATCTTCATAAATAGGCACATCGCCATAACCTCTTACCAACCAAAAATAACACCAAGCTTTCAGGAAGTATAGTTCACCAAGATTGTTATTCTTGTGTGCTTCGGAAACATTCTTCATTCCCTTGATGTAGCCTATAGCAACATTAGCACGATTAATTAAGGCATACGAACCAATCCAAAGCCTATTAATTGCGCTTTCCTCCTGGAAACTACCTGCACCCATGGCCGCAAAAGACCAGTCTGGTCCAGTCACATAATCGCAGTCCTGATCAAGGATACGGGGAAGCTCGTCCCACCTAAACATGTCATCGCATAACTTGCTGTAGGTACCCATTACCCACATATCTGCTCCTGCATCGGAATCACCGATTTGCTCTGGTCCTATAAAGTCATATGCTTTCTCATCAAGGAAGTCCGAACATCCCGAGAATAATGACCCTGAAAGAACTAAAGCCGCTATGAATAAAATTCTTTTAATCTTTTTCATCGTTGTTTCATTTTCCAATTAGAATGTTAACCTAAAACCTAAAGAAAAGGTACGACTGCTTGGATAAGAATAAATATCTACACCACGGCGAGATGCGTCACCACCAAATGCATTTACATCTGGATCAAACCAGCTATAGTCGGTAAAGGTAAGGAGGTTCGTTGCGCTTGCATACACATTAATAGCCTGAACTCCTTTAAACTTAGGATGGAATGTATATCCAAGGTTCACATTCTTTAGGCGTACATACGAACCGTCTTCCACATAACGATCGGAAAGAAGCCACTCTCTATTATATCCAGCAACGGCTTTGGGCCACTTTGCATTCTCCCTATTTTCAGGTGTCCAACGCGAGTTATAAGCATCAACCGGAATGTTACCGATGTTTGCTAATCTAACATCCATCAGGTTACCATTAAAGATATCGTTTCCAAAAACACCCTGAATAAAGAAGCTTAAGGTGAAATCCTTATAGGATAAATTATTAGTTACACCCAAAATAAAATCGGGGTTCGTATCGCCAATAATTGTTCTTACCTTATTGCCATCCTTATCTACACGGTACTTGATTTCACCGATTTTCGACTTTACAACATCGGCACTTGCAGTTGCATACTTTGGATCGGCACGTACTTCGGCTTCATTATCGTAGTATCCATCTTCAACATATCCATAGATTGCACCAATTGGCATTCCGTTGCGTTGAATGAATACTTCATCGGCCTTATACCAAAGTGCATTTGCAAATTGATCGGAAGGAAGGCCTCCAATTCTATTTTTATTGAAAGAGAGGTTTGCGTCAATGTCCCACTTGAAGGCACTACCGGTGAAAGCATAGTACTTTCCAGTGAACTCCCATCCCTCGTTGGTTACCCAACCAAAGTTGGTCATCATATTTCCAAAGCCCGTGCTTAGAGGAATTTTTACGTTCTGAAGCAGATCGGTAGTTTTCTTATGGTAGTAGTCTACAGTAAGGTTTAGCTTATTGTTAAAGAAACCCATATCAATACCTGCGTTGTACTGCTCAGTTGTTTCCCACTTAAGGTTTGGATTGGTTGGCCCTCTCCAGTCTACTTCCGAAAAACCACTGCTCAACGAACCTCCAACAGGATAATTTGAGGTTCCTAGATAGCGCCTTGTCATATAGCTACTGATACCTTGGTTACCTGTTTGACCGTAGCTAGCGCGAACCTTAAGGTTGCTGAATACGTTCAGATTCTTGATAAATGACTCCTCCGAAGCTTTCCATGCAAAAGCCGCTGATGGGAAAGTTGCGTACTTATTATCTTCAGAGAACTTACTAGATCCGTCGCGACGTACAGATGCGGTAAACAGATACTTTCCTTTATAGGTATAGTTAAACCGAGCAAGGTACGAAAGCAGGGTATTTCGTCCTCTGCTGCTAGTTGTCTTGTTTTGGGTAAGTCCTTGGCTCAAGTCATACTCCTCTGTGATATCGGTAGGGAAGTTCTGCGAAGAAGCTGATTTGGCACCATACTCAGAAAACTCGGTAGAAAATCCGATCATCGCTCCAACGGAGTGATCGTTAGCAAATACCTTATCAAACGAAAGCAAAGATTCGGAAGTTCTGCTTGTATACCAGCTATCGGATTGACTTGCCAAACCGTTGGTTGGTGCCTTTCCCTCCTGCGTATGCGTTCCGTAGTAGGTTCCACGATCGTTTTTGCTATAGCTTAAGCCTAAGTTCTGACGGAACTTTAAGTAATCGGTAAACTTTATCTCCGCAAATGTAGAGTTAAATGCATTGCCCGAGGTAACCCTATCCTTTGCCGTTTGTACGTAAATATATGGGTTAGCAGCAAGCCAGTTGAGCTGATCGCCAGCTGTAGCTTCCTGGTCGGGATTAAATGTTGTTGGGAAGATTAGCGCAGAACGGATAACACCGTAGTCGTTTGCGCTGGTCTTTGCGAAGTTTGTCTTCGACTGAGAGAAGTTGGTGTTTAACCCTACTTCCAACCACTTGAATGGCTTACGACCAATATTCGAACGGATAGAGTAACGGTTGAAATCTGAATTCTTTATGGTACCTTCCTGCTCCAAATAGTTTCCAGAGATGCTATACCAGCCCTTATCAGTACCTCCCGATACGCTTAAGTTATATTCGCTGGACTTACCTGTTTGGTAGATAAGATCCTGCCAATCGGCACCCTTAACATATGAAGAGTTTCCGTACTTATCTGTATACTTTCCAGGATTCTGGAAATCTTCGGGCTTTGGGTTATACTTACCAGAGTTCTGGATCATATTTCCATTGGAATCGTAGCTGTAGCTCCAAGTCCCAGAGTAAGGTAATGTAGTGTAGGGCGTATTTTCGTAGAATTTGCTATTAACGGTTTCCTCGTTAATATATTTTGCATAGGTAGAAGCATCGAGAACATCAACCTTGTTAGCAATCTTGGAAATACCAAAGTTTGCTGAAAACTCAATCTTATCAGTTCCCACCTCGCCACGCTTAGTGGTAATCATAATTACACCATTTGCACCACGTGAGCCATAAAGCGCTGTAGCGGAAGCATCCTTGAGCACTTCGATCGACTGGATGTCGTTGGGGTTGATTAATGATAATGGGTTAGATGTTTGGTTGTTGTTACTATTACCCGATCCTCCAGAAGGAGTAGATGCAGCATCGTAAGGTATACCATCAACAACGTAAAGGGGCTGAGAACTTGTAGAGAAGGAGTTTGCACCACGAATTTGGATGCTAACACCTGCACCTGGAGCGCCGTCGTTTTGGTTAACAATCACACCAGCCATTTTGCCTTGCAGCCCTTGGTTGATGCTGGCAGGTCCGCCCTTTAGCAGAGCGTCACTCTTAATGGTACCAACCGACCCCGTAAGATCGCTCTTCTTCACGGTACCGTAGGCAACAACCACAACTTCGTCAATCTTCTTAGAATTTGACGTTAGCGCTACATCGATTACCGTATTCTTTCCAACGGGTATCTCCTGGGTATCCATTCCCACAAACGAGAAAGTAAGCACATCCGAAGGCTTTGCCTTAACGATATACCTACCAGCAGCATCTGTCATTGTTCCGACAGGCCTTCCTTTAATGCCCACGGTAACTCCAATGATTGGCGAGTTGTCTGCCTTATCGGTTACCTTACCCTTGATGCTTACCTCCTGAGCCCAAAGCCCCGAGGATACCAGCAAAAGGATGATAACCAATAGTAGTCCTTTCTGCTTCATTATTCTGTGTTTTTTAAGTTAGATTAAACGGTCTTTAAACAAAACTTGATTAAAATCTAGGGGCAAAGTTATTATTTAGTTAAGGCTATGTTAACCTACAATAATTTAGGGGAAAGGGTTGTACCCTGTCAAGATTGTATCATCAGAACCAATTGTTAAATATGACTTAGCTGTATTCCTGTACGTTACGCTGCAAAAGCCTTCATGTTTTTTAGATGTATCATACTATTTTTGCATGAAAGAAGCCGTTGATTTGCAAAAATAATACAGGACATTGTCAATTTATCATCAACCAAACGTACCTTAACTGGTTAAAAAAGCATTACCATAACATCCTAGCGTATACTAATTTTGCATTAAATAAACTAGAAAAAAAGAGATCGATGAAAATGCAATATTTACAGTTTATACTCCTTCTCGCGTTACAAGCAGGCGCAAGCGGTGCTACTGCGGCTAATACAAATTTAGCATCGGACACAAAGGCCACGACTAAGACCCAAAACCTGATCCGCAACATGCATACGCTGGCCAAGAAGGGCACCATGATTGGCCATCAGGATGCGCTCTCGTACGGCATCGGCTGGTACGATAACAGCAACCGCTGCGACGTTAAAGATGTATGCGGTAGCTATCCCGCCGTTATGGGTTGGGACTTGGGGCACCTCGAATTGGGTTCCAGCGTTAACCTCGACAGCGTGAGTTTTGCCACCATGCGAAAAAACATCATTCGCGGCTACGAAGCTGGCGCTATTAACACCATCAGCTGGCATGCCCGCAATCCGCTTACCGGTTCTGATGCCTGGGACATCTCCTCTAACCAGGTAGTTACCTCTATTCTGCCTGGCGGCCAAAAGAATACCCTCTACAACCAGTGGCTCGACCGCGTTGCCGACTTCATGACGAACTTAAAGGGGAAGAATGGCGAGCTTATTCCGGTAGTATTCCGCCCCTACCACGAGCTATCGGGCTCCTGGTTCTGGTGGGGCAAAAAGCTTTGCACTAAGGAGGATTTCGTCGCGCTTTGGAGGTACACCATCGACTACCTTAGGGGTAAAGGCGCGCACAACATGCTGGTGGCCTACTGCCTTGCCGACTTCTACTCCGAAGCAGAGTTCCTCGACCGCTATCCTGGCGATGGCTACGTGGATGTTGTAGGCTTCGACATCTACCATCGCGAAAACGACCCAAAGGGAACGATATTTAGCGCCGACCTCAAGATGAAGAGCGACATCGCCCAGAAGGTAGCAAAGGATCGGAACAAGCTTTTTGCGATTACCGAAGCCGGCTACGAGGCAATTCCCGACTCCAGCTGGTTTACACAGGTACTTGCCCCCGGCGTTAGGGGCCGAAATATATCCTATGTCCTTTTGTGGCGCAATGCCTTCAACAAGAAGGGCCACTTCTATGCTCCTTACCCGGGCCATAGCTCGGCGGCCGACTTTGTGAAGCTAACCCGCGATCGCGCATTCTTCACCTGCCGCAACCTAAAGAAGATGTACAAGTAAAAAAGCTGGCATACCTCAGGCAATTCCCCATCTTGAGGTATGCCAGCCATTTCCTTTCGGAAATCACAGCCAAAATCCGAAAGTCCTTAGTCCACCCCCCTCCGAGGGGCTCCCAGACCAGCAGCAACCACCTTCGCCTACCAAATTTGCTCGATTTGCCATCTTTTTCCTGATAAATAGTTCATTATTTGGCTTTTTTTTTAAAATTCGCCAACTGATTTCGCAGTAAAACACACGAGCATGGCAACGAGAGATATCCTAACCGAGGTTCCACCAATTGCTGAACGGGACAGCTTCGTCATCTTCGAGAGGAAGAAGAGCAGCTTCAACTTTCCCATTCACATCCACAAGGAGTACGAGCTTAACTTCATCGAGAACGCTAAGGGTGCGCAGCGCATCGTGGGCGATCACGTCTCGGAAATCGACGACCTAGAGCTGGTGCTTATCTCGGGCAGCAACCTCGAGCATGCCTGGCTCAACCACACCTGCACCTCCGACGAGATCTACGAGGTAACCATCCAGTTTAGTCCCGAATTGTTCAAGAGCGGATTTATCGAGAAGAAGCAGTTCTTCTTCATCAAGAAGATGCTCGACCAGGGCAGCAACGGGCTGGCCTTCTCGCGCGAGACCATTATCTCGGCACGCCCCGTAATCATGGAGCTGCTCAGGAGTACCGACAGTTTCGGCTCCGTGCTCATCTTCCTGAGGCTGCTCAACCAGCTCTCGCGCGCCCAAGACTCCAAGGTGCTCTCACACTCCATCTTTGCCAAAGGCATAAACAACTACGACAGCCGCCGCATTAAGATGGTGATGGACTACCTCTCGGAGAACTACAAGAAACCCATTAAGCTGATTGATGTTGCCTCGATGGTAAACATGAGCGAGGCCTCGTTCAGCCGCTTCATTAAGCTGCGCACGGGGAAAAATTTCATCGATTGCCTCAACGAGATTCGGGTGAGCGCCGCTTCGCGGTACCTAATCGACGAGCCAACCTGCACCATCGCCGAGATTGCCTATAAGAGCGGGTTCAACAACCTCTCCAACTTCAACCGTATCTTCAAAAAGAAGCGGAGCTTTACACCCCAGGAGTTCCGGGAGCAGTACGTTAAGCGAAAGATTATTATTTGATCTTTTCCTGCAGTCTTAAGGCAATACAGCAAGCATTTTTCGTCAAGCATTCCTTCTTCATCCATGTCGCAAGGTTAAGCGCAACGCTCAATTAGAATTGGATTCTGGGCTTGATTTCTGAATTGAAGAGGAATCCAATAGCAATGCTATTTAGTTAAGCACACCGCTTAATCAGCGCTGTCATGCTGGGATTGTCCCAGCATCTAAATTAACGTCAGCTCGATATCTGTTGCGAACTTTACGAAAAGGCTGCCATAAGCCAATACCAGGTTTATCCTCTACGAAGAAAATAGGCGGCTTATGCTTGTCCTACTACAAATCTTGATGTCCTACGGACAAAATTAGAACAGCAGAATACCGCGTAGCGGTAATAGACTTGTAGCCTATCATTTCTGCTCCCCTGCTTTTTTCTCTGGAGGAGATATACAATAACATTATCGCCTTAAGCTGAGCTGATGTTAAATCAGCATCCAATAGATGCTGAAAAAGTTCCCGTTTCTCGGGATTTCCGCTTCGGCACAACCTTCGGACTATTCTTTAGATTAGATGCGCTGAGCTCGCTTCGCTTGGTTCCGTGACAAGCACGGGATGACACTCCGAGGAAAATTTCTTCCTTAACTAAATGCCATTAATTCCAATAGCCCCCACCAAAAAGGGCCCCGCATTATGCGGAACCCTTTTTGCCGTATCGGTAGCATGTAGTGCTAAATCGCCTCCATCTTAACCAAAAGTACGTTCATCTCATTGCCGGCAACATGTACCTCAACCGTTTGAAAGACAAACCCAATCTTATCAAATGAAACCAAATAGATGCCTTCAGTAAGGTTCTTTATAAAAAAGCCACCCATTGCCGCTGTCTTCTTCACAATCTTCTTTTTCCCTTTCTGCAAAGAATTGGCTTCGGCTGCACTCTTTAGCATAAGGGTAGCCGTTACCCCCTTTAGCGACTCACCGCTCTTCGCATCAACAACGCGTACCTTAAGCGCAAGCGTGCCCCCTCCCGTATTCACAATTTTACGGTTATTCCTGTAGGCCTGATAGAAGATGGGATGGCTTAGCCTAACAATATCCACAAGCACATCAATAACTTTCAGGATTCGACTCGCTTCCTCAAAAAGCGCATCTAGCCTACTGGTTAGCACCTTGTTGCTGCTAATGTAAGTTCGCAGCTCCGGAATCGCTGCTGCATGCATTTCCGATAGCTCTTTTAAGTCGGCCAACGTCTTCTCGGAAATTCCATAGGGCTCTAGCTCCTTTAGGTGCTCGCTGGCCCTAGCATGTACCACCTTTACCTTATCGGCAATGCTAGATTGCTTAGACCGGGTAAAATCTGACGGGGTATAGTAAACCTCCTTCTCTAGAATCTTATCACCTCCCGTTACCGCATACGCCCTAACCTTGCAAATTACATCGTATGTGTTAGTAGCAAGCTGCTTGCGCATCTCCTCCTTAGCCGCTGTTAACCCTTTTATGCTAGCCCCCTGTTTATGCCTAATCGCTTGTATTTCTTTAGCATTATTCTTTAAATCAGTAAATACCGTTGTAAAGTTAGGGATAGCGCTTGCAATATCCAGGTTGTTGTTAAGAAATTCGATGATCGTTAGGATCATTGCTTGCTTCCTTATCATCTTTTTATTCATAGCGGCCTAGTCTTGGTTAGCTGTATAAAACAATATTAAGCATATTTTCATTATTTTTCAATCTTGCAGATTTGTTTCTTAATAAACACTCCCCAATTTTTTCTCAATTACCAACTACTACAATAAATACACAACTTAATCATGCAACCTCAATACTGGTTCTATAATAAATAGCGTAAATATTAGTGATGAGTTTGCCCGTTTCTTAGAGAATCTACTCAACTTATTGGAGGTTGTTCTCTTCTTCCAATCTAATTCTCTAAGTTCCACTTGAGGCTGATAAAATTAAAGTCCTAACGAACTTCAGTTCGTAGTAATAATAGGTTCTTTATAAGTGCGAGTGTTGAATATAGAAAGATCCATAATCAGCATCGTAGAGCTAGAGCCACATTGCATGCATCTTGCTGTATAGAAATAGCTGGACTAAAAGCAATTTTCCTGATTCCACGGCTTCTGTTTTGAGGTCATTTCGAGCTGAATAAATTTCTTCATTCTCTAATTGCAAACCATTCTCTATCCAATATATGTCTATATGCTCTGAACACAATCCAATATGCTTTGAATAAATGTCAAAACGATTAAAATTTATATCAACATCGTTTGATCAGCTGCCAATATCTTCTGAACATACACCAACATGCTTTGAATGCATGCCAATACCTTCTGAATAAATGCCAAAACGATTATATCTCAAGTCAATATTGTTAGAATAGTCGCCAATATCTTCTGAATACATATCAACATACTTTGAATACATGCCAATGCATTCTGAATAAATGTCAACACGATTAATATTCATGTCAACATCGTTTGAATAGCTGCCAATATCTTATGAATAGATGCCAATCCGATATAAATTCATGTCAGTGTCGTCTGAATAGCTGCCAATACTCTCTGAATACATACCAACATGCTTTGAATGCATGCCGACACGTTCATATTAGCATTCATCATTAGTTGAACAAAAATCATCACTATAAAATCGGCTGTATTAGCTATCTGAATAAGCATCATTACTATTTAAATACATGTCTTTTCCACCTAAACGAGTACCATCACTACTATTTGCCTTGTCTTCGCATATATACTAAGCACCATTCCTACTTATTCCATTGGCATCAGCAATTCATCTGCCCTCCAAATCATCGCCACGCCAATCCTAGCCAAAAGAGAAGAGGTGCTACACCGAAAACATATCGGCATAGCACCTCGCTATAAATTTATCGGCTAAGCAGCTAACGGCTACTTCTCCATCAGCTTAAACGAAGCCTCGTTGGCGGTATCCGAATTGCCTCCCACAAACACCTTAAAGTCGCCAGGCTCTGCCTTAAAGCTCATATCGCGGGTGTAAAAGGCAAGATCGTTGGCCTTAAGGGTAAACTTCACCTCACGGCTTTCTCCAGGCTGAAGCATCACCTTATTTATCCCCTTCAGCTCCCTTACCGGACGCGTTACGCTCCCCTTTAGGTCGTGCACATAAAGCTGCACCACCTCCTCACCGGCTACCTTGCCGATATTGGTTACGGTAACGGCAACCTCCTGCGCCTCATTCATCTTCATCTCGGGCTTGCTCAGCTTCACCGCCGAATACTCGAAGGTGGTATAACTTAGCCCATAGCCAAATGGGTATAGCGGCGTGTTCGGCATGTCGATATAGTGCGACCAGTACTGATAACTTGGATCACCAGTAGGGCGCGCCGTGCTCTTATGGTTATAATAGATAGGACACTGCCCTACAGCACGTGGGAATGTCACCGGAAGCTTACCCGAAGGGTTGTACTTGCCGTAAAGCACGTCGGCAACAGCTGGACCAGCCATTGTACCAGGGAACCAAACTTGTAGAATGGCATTAGCCTTCTCAATAATGCTGCCAAGCGCCAATGGACGCCCGCTAAAAGTAACCGCAACAACAGGCTTTCCTAGCTTCGCGATTTCATTCAGCAGCTCCACCTGCTTCCTAGGAATAATTAAATCAGTACGCGACAATCCCTCGCCGCTCATA
This sequence comes from uncultured Acetobacteroides sp., assembly GCF_963678165.1. Taxonomy (NCBI): domain Bacteria; kingdom Pseudomonadati; phylum Bacteroidota; class Bacteroidia; order Bacteroidales; family Rikenellaceae; genus Acetobacteroides; species uncultured Acetobacteroides sp. The sequence continues at coordinate 3,924,634 of NZ_OY782755.1, forward strand.
TTTCCAGCCTCGCCGATAGTCATTACTACCACATCGGCATTCTTTGCTGCACTAATGGCCTCCTCAAAGCCCGAAACATCATCACCTAGGAAACCGCATCCCTTAGCGTAGGTAAGGGTAGCACCTGCAGGTAGCTGCTCCTTAAGCCCTGTAAAAACGGTAACAGCATCTTTTGCATCGCCCATACCCGTCCATGTACCAAGCATATCCTTTTTCGAATCGGCAAGAGGCCCTATCAGAGCAATGTTCTTATATCTTCCATCCAACGGAAGAACCCCGTTACTATTCTTCAGCAACACAAACGACTTGCGAGCAGCATCTCGAGCAGCTTCCAGAAACGAAGGCTGCATGGTAAGCTTCGCTTCAAGTTCCGTATCACAGTTTTTATAGGGGTTATCAAAAAGTCCAAGGCGATACTTCACCGTTAGAATTCGGGCAACAGCATCATCAATCTGGCTAACAGAAACTTTTCCTTCGTCAACCAGGCCTTTTAGCTCGGTAACATAGCCATTGGTGCACATATCCATATCGCACTGGTTGCTGATGCCTTGGTAAACGGCATCCTTCTTATCTTCGGCTGATCCATGAATAACCATCTCGCCGATAGAGTCCCAATCGGAAACAACAAATCCTTTAAACTTCCAAGAATTCTTTAATGTTTGCTTCACCAGCAGGGTATTACCGGTTGCAGGAACACCTCCGAGGTCGTTAAACGAGTTCATGAAGGTGCAAACGCCTGCATCGGCAGCCGCCTTAAATGGGCGCAGGTACACCTCGAATAATGTTCGGTCGGAGATATCTACCGTGTTGTAGTCGCGGCCCGCCTCTGCACCACCATAGGCTGCAAAGTGCTTGGCGCAAGCAGCAATGGAGTGCTTATCGGCAAGATCCTTGCCCTGAAAGCCTTTCACGCGGGCGGCAGCAACCAGCGAACCATAGTAGGGGTCTTCGCCTGCTCCCTCCATGATTCTCCCCCAACGGGCATCGCGAGCAATATCCATCATAGGGGCAAATGTCCAGCTTACACCCGCTACCGAAGCCTCGGTGGCCGCAACTCTTGCACCATTTTCTATTGAAGATAGGTCGAAGCTGGCCGCATCACCAAGTGGAATAGGGAATATAGTCTTGTAACCATGTATTACATCGAATCCGATGATGAGCGGAATACCCAAACGGCTTTGTTCCACGGCTATCTTCTGAAGTGCGTAGGCGTTAGCCGATCCGTTCACGTTAAGCATGGAGCCTACCAGCCCCTTCTTTATCAAATCAACATCGTTCGGATTGGCCTTAACGGGACCAGTAGCCGCTCCATTGCCGTTCACCTGGTTCATCTGCCCAATCTTTTCATCGAGCGTCATCTTGGCAAGTAATGCCTTTACCTTTTTAGCAATTTGCGCTTCGGTATCAGCGCGGTTATTCTGTGCATTCGCCATATCTAGTTGCATTATAGAAACAAACATCAGCAAAGAAAGAAATCTTACTATCATCTTGTTCTAGTGTTTACTAATTCATCTAATTATCTGTAGTGCGTGCGTTAAGGCTGCATCCACTCGCCCATTGCTATCGCTACTCATATTGCAGCGCCTACCCATCGGCCTCAGCTTAGAGCCCGCCTGTGGGTTGTAAACGGGAGAATACTACTCAACCACCCTTAACGGCATTGTCCACTTCATCACCTTAGAGATATAGGGGATGAGCGACATCGCCATTTTACGATGCCCGTTGTAGTTGGGGTGATACGAGGCTCCTAAATCTTGCCCCTGATCGATATAGCTGTTATCAAGTGCAACAAAATGCAGGTTGCTATCGCCAGCCTTATCAACCATATCCTTTAGATACTCCTTAACCGCATCGCCACCCAAAGGGGCAACACATATCACGGGTACATTCCCGTACTTCTCGCGGATGCTTTTTACTATTTTCTTGTAAGAATCAAGGAATTGCTCCTTCGAAGGTTTAGGATCGCGCGAATAGTCGTTGGTACCCAGTCCTATCATCACAAGATCTGGATGATACTGATCGAACTTGTAGGGTTCCTTATCTTCGTCAAAGAGCTGAAGGAAACGCTCGCGCATTGTGTAGTCCGACACGGGTTTCTTATCGTCCCAATTCTTAGCAGCTCCCTGTCCCGAGTGCGAAATCAGCGTATAGTCGGCATCAAAGTAGCGGGCCAGAATGGGCCCAAAGGCTTTATAGCTGTTCTCCACCCTTGGATTGTAGGGCAGGTTCACATCGTTACTCTCGGTACCGTATCCACAGGTGATAGAGTTGCCCACGAACTCGATGTGGCGCTTAGGCGCATCGTAGCATTCGAAAAGCTGCGCGCTCTTATCGAGCACAAAGCTGTAGATGGTGGTTCGGCCCTCCATTCCCTCTGTTCGCTTTTGCAGCAGCAGCTTATGCTGACCAAAGCCAAGGCTATCGGCAAGGGTAATGGTAGTTGCGGCCCCTTTTACGTCGACCTTGCGCACCAGCTTGCCGTCAATAAAGACATTAAACTCGTTATACTTCGTATCCGAAGCGTTCATGGCTATGGAGTTGCCCGTAAAGAGGGTTTGCAGGTAAATTCCGCTCCAGTCGAAGCTCACCGCGCCATCGGGCAAGCGCTTTATGCGGCCAACGTAGCGGATAGCCTTACTGTCGGCCTTTACCACCTCCTTATCCGATTGCGCAGCGGCGTAGCCGTAGCCATGCTCCAATCCTAATGCTGCAAAAAGCAGCGTAGCTAGTGCTAGTTTTTTCATCTTCAAGTGTATTTCGTAAGGCCGAGGCATCAACGCGCAGGCGTTGCATGCTGCTAATCCTACTTCCAGTCGTCTGTTCTAAAAGGAATAACGGGTAGTCCTCGTAGGTTGTAGAGATTTCCGTGCGAGTAGTTCTTAAAGCAGTAGCGAACTGCTACTGGGCTGGACACTTCGGCAGATTCTAAAAGGATCTTACGATCGGTTGCGAGGATCGAAGCCTTTACAGAATGGAAAACCCTATCATTTCCGGCAACCTCAAAGCCTACGATATCGCCCTCTACCCCAAAACCATGCTCAGCACCGTTAAAGGTAAGGGTCACCTTACTTCCGTTTACCTCCATCGACTTATAGGATGGGCCCATATAGGCCAAACCGTCCTCATAGCCGTAACACTTCGCCAGCGCCCAGTAAGCAAGACGCTTCCCTACCGATGGTTTGTCGTTCGGATGTATGTTGTCCTTATCGTATTCGGGAACAAGATCGTTGGTGCTTGCCATGCCCACGTTCGGAAGCATCGACATCACCTTGTACTGTGCTTCGCGAATTAAAGCACCTTCTAGCGGAGTGCCATAATTGTATGGCGCAATTTCTACATAGAAGAATGGGAAATCGCCCTGCTTCCACTGCTTACGCCACAGCGAAATCATTGACGAAAACTTCTCCTTGTAGGTGCTATTATTAAAGGTGTTCGATTCTCCCTGATACCAAATCACCCCCTTAATGGTATATGAGGTGAGCGGATTAATCATGGCGTTGAACAAAACCGTTGGCTTCGACTCGGGCTTAACGCTCTCCTTCTCGATAGCGGTATAGTCTACGTCCTTATACTGGCTTAAGGTCTCCTTATCCATCCAGGCCTCCACAAAAGAGCCTCCCCAGCAGCTAGATATAAGACCGACAGGCACGTTAAGCGCCTTGTTCAAGTACAAACCAAAGTTGTACCCCGTTGCACTAAACCATGCCACCGAGTTAGGCTTGCTCTCCTGCCACTCGCCCCCGCAATCGGGCTTGGGCGCTGCCGAAAAGTCGTGCTTTACATTAAATAATCGGATTGCTTTATTCTGAACGCTATTGGCGATAACATCATTCGAGCCCTTAATCGGAAGATTCCAGTAGCCATTAAGCGGCATGTCCATGTTCGACTGCCCCGAGCATACCCAAACCTCTCCTATAAGCACATTGGTAAGTACGGTTGGCTGCCCATCGCTAACGGTTATGTCGTATGGGCCTCCGGCGGATGGGGTCTTAATAAAGGTGCTCCAGCTGCCATTCTTGTCGGCAGCAGCATTCCACTTTTGCTTGCTCCAGGTTGCCGAGATGGTAACCTTGGCGCCTGGCGATGCCTCGCCCCACACCCTAACGTCGGCCTTTTGCTGAAGTACCATGTTGCTTCCTACCAGCGCAGGGAGCTTAACCTTTGCAGAAGCTGCAAAAAAGGTTGTTACGAATAGCGATAGAAGTAAAAATGTTTTGCGCATTTTCTAAAGGTATTGCGGATTTCACAACACACAAATCTAAGACCATTTCGAAGGGAGAAAAGATACCTTTTTGTCATTCATCAGTACAATTCTGTCAAGCACCACATTTTCAGACAGGAATCAACGTAAATCAACGAATAGCAAATAAGGCCTTGATGGCTACTTCATCTCCTTAGCCTTAACGAAACGGAACACCACCTTGCGCAACAGACGGTATCCGAAAAAGGCCCAGACAGGAAGGAGTATGATTTGAACAATAAGCGGTAGGACAACTCCGGAGAGGAGGAAGATGCCGTACCAAACAGCAATGCATGCCCCCCAAACAATAGCAGCAAACCACATGTATATCACCAAATACTTACCGCACTTGCACTTTTGCGGTGCGATGCCGGTAATGGTTCCAAAGGTGGGCTTCACCTCGGCCTTACACGATGGGCATATAAATTCGCTGCCAGCGTCCTTTGCTGCTTTCTTAGCCATTTGCTTATTTTACGATTGGTAGTGCAAGTATAGTAAAAAAGATCCGCCCTTACTACCGGCTAAAGAACTCTAGCTCTTCCGTCAAGTCGAGGAAGGAGTACTTTTGCTGCAATTTCTCGGCCTTGGCGGCCATCGAGGCGCAGAACTTGCGGTATTCGCTGCCGTGGGCATTAAAGGGGATGTGCTCCACCGCACGGACAATCCGATCGACCTCCTCCATGGCCTCAACAGAAAGACGATTGACCGCCGAATGCACGAATTTCTTAAAGATGATATCCACCGCTAGGCTCGAAGGGTGCACCATGTCCTCGGCGTAGAAGCGGTAGTCGCGCAGCTCGTCCATCACGATCTCGTAGGAGGGGAAGTAGCTTACCCCAGGCAGCTGCGCGCAGAGGCTGTGGCAGGCAACAACGAGCGATGCCTTGCTCCGCTGGTTCTCCACCAGCCCATCCTTAACGTGGCGAATAGGGCTAACGGTAAGGACAACCTTGAGCGCTGGGTTGATGCTTCGCGCGGCAGCAATAGCCTCCGATAACGCCTCGACGGAGTGATTCACCTCAACAAAAAAGCGGTCGAACTCGGCGGCCTTCGTCTTGTGGCAGTTGGCCACCACCTCGCCGATGGCCTTCAGCCGGTAGGCCCACGAGGTGCCGAGCGTGATGGTAAGGTGCGACGACTCGCGCAGCATGATGGCCCCCGAGGCCACCGCCTGGTTGATCTTGGCCAAGCACCCTTCCTTATCCACAGCCGAGAACGAGGAATGGTGCGAGTAGCTGTTCCATACGCCGTTCTGCTCGAAGAGGTCGTCGGGGGTAAGCGGTGTGCCATCCACCAGCTTCTTAATGCTGGAGGCCACCGACAGCGGGTTGTAGATCACCCCAAAGGGGTTAACCATAACGGGCAGCTTAAGCCTGACCAGCCGCTCGCCCACGTTGGTGGCAAAGCACGAGCCCATCATCATAAACGGGTGCGTGTAGCCCATGCGCGCCTCGAAGCAGGGCAGCGCCACCTCGGTTTGGTAGCTGTTGATATCTAGAATCGACATATTAGTAGCGTTTACTCATTCTTTTTACTTTCGTTTCGGAGCATCACCGCCAGGTTGCGCCTAAAGCCACCTAGCTTAGTGCGCTTCACCGCCGATCGGCGAAAGATGGCCGAGAAGTGCGCCTCGTCTACCTGCTGCCACTGCTCGGTGGTGTAGGTGAGGATGGCCTCGCGGGGTGTGAGTTCGGGATGCCGATGTGGGGCAACCCTCGCGTTCCAAGGACAGGCGTCGAGGCAGGCGTCGCACCCAAAGATGCGGCTGCCCATGACCTCCTTTATGCTGTCGGGAATCTCGCCCCTATTCTCTATGGTTTGGTACGAGATGCAGCGGTGGGCATCTACCACCATTGGCGCTACGATGGCCCCCGTGGGGCAGGCATCGATGCAGCGCGTGCACGCCCCGCACGATGGACGAACGGGGGTGCCATACTCCAGCTCCTGATTGAGCATCAGCGTGCCGATAAAGGTAAGCGAGCCCAGCTGTCGATTAATCAGCAGCGAGCTCCTGCCAATCCAGCCCAAGCCGGCACGCTCGGCCCAGGCACGCTCGAGCACGGGCGCCGAATCGACAAACGGACGGCCATCGGCTTCGGGCACCACCTCCTTGATTTGTGCCAACAAATCCCAAAGCTTACCCTTGATCACATCGTGGTAGTCGTCGCCGTAGGCGTACTTGGCGATCTGCGGCAGATCTGCGAGCTGCACCTGGGCTGGTTTGTAGCTCAGGAGCACCACCACCACCGACTTGGCACCGTCCACCAGCAGCGTAGGGTCTACCCGCTTGTCGAAGTGCCCCTCCATCCACGCCATGTCGGCATGGTGGCCCGCATCGAGCCATGCGCGTAGGTGATCAGCCTCCTGATCGAGCCTTTGGGCACGGGCAAAGCCCACCGCGTCGAAGCCCAAGCCTGCGGCTAGGGTACGGATGGTGTGCGATAGCGATATGGGGTTGGATGCGTCCATAGGTACAAAGGTAGGGATTTTGAGACGTTTGTTGAGCATTGCCCAACAGCCATAACGAGCCCCATCCATGCTCGACTTTTGTTAAAGTAAATCAAATGCTATTTTTGTAGCAGCAAAAGAGCCGCAATGTGCGCATGCTGGCCCTTTGTGCTCCATGAAAGGTATCTGAATAGTACAAAATTGAGGATGCAACACTATTTTCAACCTGCATTATTTCGGTGTCGATCGTGCTTAAGTATTGTATCTACTCCTACAAAAAGACTTAATTACCTATGAATGTAAGGTTGTACCTAAAGCCATACGTGCTGCTATTCTTTCTCCTCTTTATTTCAAGCAATCGGGCAAATTCGCAGGCCTTCGATGCGGAAGTCATCAAGTATAATCGGACTTGCAGGGTTGAAACAGGTAGGATGTCGCAGATTGACACTGTAACCATTCAAATCAACAACCGCAACGGAGAAGAATATACACATGTAGCAATCCCCTACTCGAAGGATTACAAGGTATCGGATATTGATGCCTGGATTATTGACCGTAACGGGAGCAAAGTAAGATCGCTGAAGAGCAACGAAATAACGGACAGAAGCGCCATCTCGGATATCTCGCTCTACGAAGACGATTTCGTAAAGGAGTTTCAGCTAAGGCATAGCACCTATCCCTACCGGATCGCATACACCTACAAAACAAGCTGCAAAAGCTTTATTCAAGTTACCAATTGGACTCCCATTATCAACACTATGGTACCCACGCGTAGCGCGAGACTAAGGGTTATCGCTCCGAAGACTATTCCTCTAAGAAAGTATGCCGCTAATATCGCATCATGCAGGGTTGACTCCACCAAGCAGGAAATCGTATACGAATGGAGCGCCGCCTACCCCAAAATTCTGAAAGAGGAGGCGTTCGCCAAACCTCTCGATGCATTTCTCCCCTGCGTTATGGTAGCCCCAATACAGTTTTACTATGGAGTAGAAGGCAGCACCCGCAATTGGGCCTCGTACGGCGATTGGCAAAGCAACCTCCTAAAAGGGTTAGATGTGCTTCCGGAGGATGAAAGGGTGAACCTCGCCCATCTCACCCAAGGTATAACGGATAGGCGAGAAATCGTAAGGATTCTGTACCATTACCTCCAGGATAATACCCGATACATTAACGTATCCATAGGCATTGGAGGCATGAAGCCTTATCCCGCCTCGTACGTGGCCCAGAATAAGTACGGCGACTGTAAGGCGCTATCCAACTACATGAGGGCAATGCTAAAGTGCGTGGGTATCGACTCGTACTACGTGCTGGTAATGGCCGGAGATCAGCCGCACGAGCTGATTAAGGATTATGTTGGGCCGCAGTTTAACCATGCAATAGTTGCAGTACCCAACGGGCAAGATACGATATGGGTTGAAGCCACCAGTAAGGTGAATCCGCTGGGATACATAGGCACCTTTACCCAAAACAGAGAAGCCCTGCTGGTATGCGAGAGCAATAGCCGAATAGTAAGAGTACCTGCCATGAAAATTGGCGACAACGCCACCTCTCGAAGAATGAAGTTTGACCTGCAAGCCGATGGTAATGCTCGGGCCACCATAAGCTACTCCCTTAGAGGACGCGATTTCGAGCTATTCAGCAGCTTGGATACCGAACTTAATGCCAATGAGCAGGATCGATTCATCCGCGAGTACATACCCTTTAGCAATTACGAGCTCGAGCAGTGGAAGCTCCAAAAGATGCACCGCGATACTGCCCGTATCGAGCTGCAGGCATCGCTAAGCATCTCCAAAATGCTTAAGCCAATAGCCAACGACTTCTACATTGGCCTGCAGCCAAGCCGAATACCCTACTTTGCGCCCATAAGCAAGCGCTGCCTACCCGTAGAGATCCCATATCCCATCTGCAACGCCGATACGCTCGTGTATACGCTTCCGCAGGGATACCGCGTAACATCGAACCTCGATGCCGTGAGCATGAAAAGCCGGTTTGGCAGCTACGAGCTAACCTTTAAGTATGCAAACGGGGTGCTTATGGTTGCAAAAAGGCTTGTGCTCCACTCCGCCGCCTACAGGCTGGAGGAATACCCCGACTTCTACGGCTTCATCCAGGCGGTTAAGGAGGCCGAGAAGCGGGCAATTGTACTAAAGCCTACCGCCTAACCAACCATCTATGAAAATAACTACCACATCATTATACCATGAAAATAAGTAAAGGCATTGTAATAGGCTTACTGCTGGGTTGCCTATGCGCAGGCACTCGCGCCCAAGATTCGGCCTACGAATTTGGCCGTCATACCAAGGAAGAGTTCGAGATGAAGAGCTACGCCAAGGATCCCTCGGCCGAAGCGGTTGTTCTCCACGACATCGGCAGCTCTCACTTCCTCTTTAACGATAGGGGGCTAAACATCATCTTCGAGCGCCGAATGAAGATTAAGGTGCTGAGCAAGGCGGGCATTAAGTGGGCACAGCTAGCCATACCCTACTATGCAGATGACCAAGGTTCGGAGTGCATCGAGGAGGTAAAGGGGAACACCTACAACTTCGAGAATGAGAAGCTGCGCACCACAGCGCTGAATCCAGAGAATTCGTATGTCGAGAAGATTAATAAGTACTGGTCGCAGCGGGTATTTGCCATGCCCGATGTAAAGGTGGGCTCCGTAATCGAAGTTGCCTATACGGTTAGGAGTCCATTCCTCTTCAACCTACGCGGCTGGAAGTTTCAGCAGCGAATTCCGGTAGTATACAGCGAATATACCACCCGAATAACACCCAACTACAACTACACCTACATCTTCCAAGGTGCCCCCAAACCAGATAGCTTTAAAAGCTACGCCGACCAAAAAAGTATTGGGGTAGACTACAACGAGATGGTGTACGAGTTTGCCATGCGCGATGTACCCGCCTTCCGCGACGAGGCGTTCGTTGCCTCCGTAGACGACTACCTCATCAAAATCGACTTTCAGCTCGTTGGCATTGTCAACGACGAAGGCATCGAGAGGAAAGTTATGGCTACCTGGGATAAGCTGGTAGAGGATATCTACAGGGTGGAGAGCTTTGGCAGGTATTTGAGCAATAGCCAAGATAAGGCCAAGACCCTATTCGGCAGTATTGGGGGGAGCGATACTTCACAGGTAGGCCTCGCCAGACAAATTAACCAGTACGTAAAAAGAACCTATAGCTGGAACGGGCATAACGATAAGTTTGCAAGTAAAAGCGTCAAGGAATTCCTGCTAAGCAAAACGGGAAACTCGGCAGACATCAACCTCTTCCTAGCGGGGATGCTCAAGGCTGCTGGCATAGAGGCATACCCCGTGCTCATCAGCACGCGCGAGCATGGAAAGCTGAAGCTCGACTACCCCTTCGAGCAGTTCTTCAACAGCGTAATCGTGCTCGCCAACATCAACAAGCAGCCGGTGCTGCTAGATGCCACCGACCCGCTCTGCGACTTTGCCCAGCTACCCATACGCTGCATCAGCGACAAGGGCCTCGTTGCCAATAAGAAGAAACCGGAGTGGGCTAAGCTTACTGGCGCTTCGGGATCGTCCACGCTGCACATCATCACCATAAACCCAATGGCCGATAAGGATAGCTCCCTACTGATGCACCGAATTATTGCCACCGGCTACGATGCCGTCGATAGCCGAAGCCAGTACGCCAGCAGCTACGCCGATTATAAGGCCAAAATCACAGGAAATATTGTTACTACCGACTCGTTAAGGCAGAAGAATCTCTATCAGGTCGACAAGCCCTTCGAGCTGGCCTATAGCGCAACCATAGGCACAGACCGAATAGAGGATAAGCTTGTTGTAAATCCTTTCTGCAATGCAATCATCACCAATCCCCTAAAGCAAGACACCAGGAGCTGCCCCGTTGATATGGCCTACCGAAGCACCAAGCGCTTCTTCTCCACCATTGTTATTCCCGAAGGGTACAAGCTAATGGCGAAGCCCGAGGATCTCACCATCGACAACCCCATTGCAAACCTGTCCTATAGAGTCGAGCAGCAGGAAGATGGTTCGGTACGCATAAGTGGAGCCTATACCTTTAAAAAGGATATCTATCCAGTAGAGGAGTATTCCGACTTAAAGGCATTCTTTAAGATATTGGTAGATAAGTTTAGCGAGAAAATAATACTCCAGAAGATTTAAACCACCATGCCGGTGGTGAAGGCCCGCAAGACTTGCCGCCAAGAAGAAGCCGTAACGGCACCAATACCTCAAAAAAATAGCCCTGCCAGCAACGGCAGGGCTTTACTTATCTTGCTAGGCAACCCTCCATGAGGTGAACTCTCAGGTGAAGGGTAGCACCAGGGAAAAGCCGCCCGCCCCAGCGACGGGATTTTAGATGGCGTTAATTGCGCTGACGTATGAGTTGTAGTATCTCATGTAGTCGCTCAAGTCCTTTTCCAGGTTGCTGATGGTCATCTTGGTAAAGGCGCTCTGAGGAAGCACGATGTCCAAGTGGTTGATGCCTGCCGCCTTAAGCTTGGGCACGATCACCTCGGTTGCCCAGTCGGTCGCTTCCTTTTTCAGCAAGCCCGCATTGGTAGTGTCGCTAATAAAGTACTTGCATCCCTTGGCAATAATAAATTCAACGCTCTTCTCCTGTACGCTTTGGTACTCTTCGGTAGAGCAAAATGCCTTCCAAGTTTGTACTAAGCACTTCTTCTCGGGAACGTACGTAATGGTTACGCAGCGTAAATCCAATAGTGTCTCCATTTTTCAAAAAAAATTTAAAATACTAATTTCAACTTCAGCCTTGAAGTCTATTTAATGCTATCTAATGCCTCATCGAGGCTATCGTACACTACAACTGACATGCCGTAGCAGCCCAAATTATCGGCAATCTGCCGCGTTTGAGCGGCAAGGGGGCGCACTACCCTCAGGCACTCTAACCCAGCCTGCTGGTAGCTGCCAAGAATCTCCTCTGCGGCCCACCGAGCATCGGCAGGAGGCAGCGGAGGCGCCAGCCGGATATCGCTCACCACGTGCCGGCAGCCACTCTCCTCAAAGTACCGTAGCGACTTGGTGTGGGTAGCCCGAAATACCTCCGACGGGCATCCGCCACGCCACTGCTGCAGCAAGATTGCCCGATCGGCATCGTGGTAGAGCGTGTAGAACTCCGTCTCGAAAACCATCTGCATGGCTAGAAGTCAAGGACGTTCTTCTCCAACTCTGGAGAGAGCGTTTCGTAGAGGGCTATGTGATTTTCGCCAGCACCCGATGAGGCCATTAGCACACGCTGCCCGGCTTTCACCATCCCCCGCTCGATGGAGAGGAGCAGGTTGGTGGGCACGCTACAGGTGGCAATGTTACCGTACTTTTCGTAGGTGCACAGATGCTGGCTAGGAGTAAACCCTAGCGAGTCGCGCCAAGCAAGAGGAGCCCAACCCACAGGCTGGTGGGTTACCAGGAACTGCGCCTGCGAACGGGTGATTCTGGTCTTTTTCTCGAGTTGCTCAACAGCATACTCCAAATATTCGGTAGCCTTGGCGCCAATCGTACGGCACGCCTCAGGATTCATGAAGGTAACAAAGTCCTGCGCGTAGGAAGGCTGACAAGAAACATCCGCATGAAGCATAGGCGAACGGTGGTGGAACACGATTCCATCGTGCAGCTCGCCACGGCTCAGCGAGAAGGAGCCTTCGTACCCGTACTCTCCTTCAACTGCCGTAATTACGGCAGCGCAGGCAGCGTCACCAGTACAAATGCTGTAGTAGGTGCTCTTGTCGTTAATCATAGAGTCGAGGATGCTGTTTACCACCAGCACGTTCTTCTTCACCCCAGCGTTTACGAGCGCCGATGCCACCTCTACCATTGTTACAAAGGTGGAGCAGCACGAGTCTACGGTGTAGGCTCCGGCGTTGGTAAGCTGCAACTTGTGCTGCACCAGCGAGGCGTTGGAGGGAAGCGGCCTATCCTGCACCTGCGAGTGCACCAGCACTAGGTCGATCTCCTCCTTTGGCTTGCCCCACTTCAGCAATGCCATAGCACCAGCAATGGTTTCGGCATCGGAGGGCAACATCGGATGTGGGTGAGTTGACGTCCTCACAGAGGTTGGGTCCATTGGAACTCGGCGGCGCTCTTCAGCCCCTTGAAAGGGATTGCTACGCTTCTTTTCGGGCAGCTGCTGCAACCAAGCGTCGTACCATGGCTGGCTGATCCAGCCATCGTAATTGGTTTCTACGTACCCAGGAAGCTTTTGCTCCCCTTCTATCATCGCGATATACTCCTTCTTCAAAAGAGTATTATCTCTTAAGTAATCTCCTAACTTTTTTGCCTGTCTTTCTAGTAGATCGGTACCAGGTAAATAGCCAGCAAGACTTACCAATGCTGCTTTTTTCATTCGTTCAGCCAATATTAAGAGTAAATAATTTAATTCTATTTAAAACAGTCAAAACTTTCAGCCTGTTGTTCGAAAGCGTTGCGAAGATATAACTTTTATAGCCTCAATTTCGAGCAATCCCAATAAAATCGAGGGTTGAGACAATATTCACCATCTCTGGAATGCCAAAAATCGGCCTAACTTGTAGATTTTCTTGTTGCTCTGTAAATTTAAGTTATGCTAATTTTTCGTAATACAGAATACATATTAAAAAATCAAATTTCCCTAAACATAACCTCCGAGCTGGCAGGCTGCATTTGTGGTCAACACACCTTCGAAGAGTAAAAGCATAGTATATTTTGCGAAAAAAAAGGGCTGCTGCACATCTGCAACAGCCCAATATCGAGCAAGGTTATCGGGAGATTCCTCCTCCTCAATCCGTCAGCACGTCATCCTTAGAATCCCCCACCCCTACTCAATCTCTTCTATCAAGCTCAGCCTTTAGCTGGCTTATCATTTCCTCGTAATCCTCAGTTTTGCGATGCATCTCCTCCTGGGCGGCCTGCATCTCCTCCATGTTCTGGCGTAGCTCCTCCTCCTGGGCAGCCATCTCCTCGGAGTATTGCTTGCTTTGGTCGAGCAATCGCTGGGTTCGCTCGTTGATATTAACGTTGGCAACGGCCGAGGCAAGGGCTTCGGCGGCCTTATCGAGGTACTCCATTACATGGGGCTCCTTTTCCCCGAAGGAGGATAGTTCCATCACGCCAATCACCTCCTCGTTGTGGATAAGCGGGATGAGCGCCAGGAAGTCGGGCCTGCGATCGCCCAGACCGGAGGAGATCGACAGGTAATCCTGGGGTATTTCGGTAAGAATGATGGGGGCCTTCTCGTAGATGCAGCGGCCAACCATCCCCTCCTCAACGGATATGCGCTTGTCCATCATCTTCCTTCGGTTATAGGCGATGCACGAGACCAACTCTACGAACCTTCCGCCCTCCTGCTCGCCATCGACAACGAACAAGCCGCCTTGAATGAAGTTCGAGTAGCTGACAATCTCCTGAAGAACGGCATCGCAGAGCTGCTTGATGGAGGTGTTCTCCTTGCGAATGGCTTCGTGGATGCGGGCGTTACCTGCCACCTTCCAGCTTTGAATTTCATCGATACGCTTGCGCTCTTCCTCGGCAGACTTAGCCGCAATAAGGTTCTGCTTCATCTCCACCATCGCCTTCCCAATGGCATCATCATCGCTCTTTGCCGTTATGTCGGCATCCAGATTGCCCGTTCCCACCTCGTGGGCAAAGTAGGCGAGGTGCTTTAGCCCCGAGGCAAGGTCGTTAAGGCCGCTGACCATGGTGCCTATCTCGTCCTGGGCGTTAACGTGGATCTCCTTCACCTCCGAGAGCCGGCCCTCTGCAATGAGTTTCAGCTCGGTGGATGCCTCAACAATGGGCCTAGAGATGGCTCTGGCGATGCTGCTGATGACAACAACCAGCACGCCAAACCCCACCACCATTAGCACCAGCAGCAGCAGCGCCACCATATTTGTGCTATGGGTAAAGGTGCTCTTGGGCACCATGGTGCAGAACGACCAGCTGGACTTGGCTCCCGCGAAATTGGCCGAGGCGTAAACCTTGTATGCCTCCTCGCCAAAGGTGGCCGAGTAGGAGTAGCTGGTGTGCAGGCGGCCATTTTTTATTGCATCCAGGATCTCCTCGGTTTGCTCGCCCTCGTTCAGCTTAGTTCCTATGACGGTCTTGGTGGGGTGGGCTACGACGAAGCCGTTGCTGGAGATGATTTTGCAGGCAACATCATCGGAGCCCATCGCTTTGCGCACGATACGTACGAAGAACTCCTCCTTGATCAGAAGGCCAACGGCTCCGATGGACGTTCCGCTCCCAATGGGCACGGTAATGCCAATGACCGTTGTGCCGTCAATGGTAATTGGATCGCTGATGGCGACCTCGCGGCTCTGGCGAGCCTCCTGGTAGCCAGCCTCCCGCTCTACCTTATCGAGCAGCTTGGCTGTACTGGCCAAATTGGCGCCGGTATTACCTCCGGCAATATACTTGTTCACCGTGGAGGAGTCTCCCTGGCTGGCATCTTCGATATACCACATGGCGTATACCGCCGTATCCTCCTTGACGGTGCGGTCGATCACTTTTCGGTAGCTCTCGAATCTGCTGGACCCCATGCCCGAGAGGCTCTCTAGGCCGCGGGCCATCCCCTTAAGGACTCCCAGCTTCTCGTTGAGCGAGCCGCTCGTCTGGGCTGCATTCTCCTGGCCTATTGACACCACATTTTGCTCGGCATACCCGATAACAATCTGCTGAACCCGGATAAGCACCACCGGCATCACCAGCAATAGAACGCCGCCAACAGCCCCGATCACCGAGATGCTAATTTTCTGCCGAATGCTGCAGCGCTGGTAGTACTTCCTTAACTTTTCTAACATAACCTACGATTTAAAATAATACCTAAAAGGGGATGCAAAAGTAGCAATTCCCCCCAAGGATGCAGGGGCATAGCTAGCTGTTCATCAACATAGTTTAAGATATTACGCACTCCAAAGCTGATTTTGCAGGCTGGTCGGATATGCGCTAAAAAGAATTGTGTAGATTTGCTTTCGATCACCAAGAACCATTACACCTATAGCCCATGATCAAGCGCCTCCTCCCACTGCTGCTGCTTCTGGCGGCCCTTACGCCAACCCTGGCGCAGCAGCCCGAACTAAGGTTCGGCGCCAGCCGAAAGTTCAAGATTGTTCAGCTCACCGACCTGCACATTAAGTGGCAGGATCACCGCTCGGATTCAGCCTTTGCGTGCATCCGAAATGTGGTGGAGGCCGAGAAGCCCGACCTAATCATGCTTACCGGCGATATCATCTACAGCTCCCCCGCAACCGACAACATGCGCAGCGTGCTGCAATTCGTCTCCAGCTTTAAAATCCCCTTTGCGCTCACCTTCGGCAACCACGACCATGAGCAGGGTGCCAACAATGCCGAGCTGCTACAGGTTGTCCAGGGAATCCCCTACTGCATCGTATCCACCCAGAGAGGCATCAGCGGCGAGGGGAACTGCGCCCTTTCGGTAAAAAGCGCCGATGGAGTGAGGGATGCCGCTGCGCTCTACTGCTTCGACTCTCAGGCGTACACCCAGCTCAAGCCGCAGGGGGTTGATGGATACGACCATATCCGCCTCGATCAGCTGCAGTGGTACATAAATACCAGCAAGAGGTATGCCCGCCGAAACGATCACAAGCCGCTTCCCTCGCTGGCCTTCTTCCACATCCCGCTCCCCGAGTTCGCTGAGGCGGCCGCCAGCCAGAATACAACGCTATACGGCATACACAACGAAAAGGTGTGCGCCCCCGCGCTCAATAGCGGCCTCTTTGCCGCCATGATGGAGCAGGGCGATGTGATGGGCATCTTCGTGGGGCACGATCACGACAACGACTTTGCGGTGAACTGGTACAGCATCCTGCTAGCCTACGGCCGCTTCTCGGGCGGAAATACCGTTTATAACCATCTCTCCAACGGAGCACGCGTGATAGAGCTCACCGAGGACAAGCGCACCATCCATACATGGATTCGCCTACGAGATGGTAAGGTGGAGCAGGAAACCGTTTTCCCAACGGATTACACAAAGAAGTAGCTCCATCCAATAGTAGAGGTTTCCCCATTCCCCAGTATCCCCATTCGTTTTGATGAAATATAAAAAGGTGGCCCCTCGGTACCTTTTTGTTTTATGATGACGAAGCGAATGTCACCTCTCCCTTCGGGAAAAGCCATCTCAACAACAACAGACGATCCCAAGCGCTGGGATACGCTATTGCTGTAGCAACGCTCAATCCCCAATGCTGGGATGCGCCATTGCTGTAGCAACGTTTAATCCCAAATGCTGGGATACGATATTGCTCCAGCAATGGATAATCCCGCGAGCTGGGATGCGATGTTGCTGCAGCAATGGACAATCCCGCGAACTGGGATGCCCTGCAAAGCCTCTAAAGGCTGATATCATGAATAAAACAACGACTCCTCAAAAAATATTTAACAAAATATTTTATAATATATAGAATCTTTCGTATTTTTAAGCATTAACCAAAAATTGATTCATATGAAAGCTAAATTTAAGACGCTTACGCTTCAAAATTTACGCATTGGCGAGCTATTCGCATTTCTAACCCTTATTCTACCCATCATCAATGCTTGCACCACGATTAGTGCAAAGCTAAAAAAGATGCTCGAAGAGATGGCCAAAACGATGGTTGCCCTAGAAGCCGCAACGAATAGCGGTAGCTTCGAGGAGCAAACAAAGGTTGTAAAGTCGTCGAATGCCAAGCGCGAGACGAGCATATCCCGGTTTCAGCACTTTGTCGAGTACTTCAAGAAGAGCGATGACGAAAAGGAGATTACAGCGGCCAACCTCATCCTAAAGGCATTGAAGGATGCGGGCAGCATCTACCGCATGGGGCTTAAAGATACGACAACGGCCATCCACGGGCTAAACGTGCTCTTTACCACCAACAGCCGCTACGTCGAAGCGCTTACGCTACTCAAGGCCACTGCAGAATGGGGCAAAGTTTGGGCCAACCAGCAGGAGTTTGAGTCGGCATACGGCTATCGAAACAACGTAATGGCGGACGAGAAGCTCGAGGCCTCGGCCTACGAGATCTCCAAGATGGCGAAGAGCCAATGCTCGGCCATCATGGAGCTCATCGAGGACCTCTACAACGTGGAGGAGAAGCCCGAGTATCTTGCCATCATCGACAAGGTGAACCTGGAGATCGAAAAAACCATGGCCGTGGTTCGCACCCGCGAAACCCTTGCCGCCAAGGAGCGCAAGGATCCCAAGAAAAGCTCTTAGCGCCTGTGAAGGCCCGTAATTGTTAATTACTAGTTTTTTAAGAAAGGTAGCCCCGCCAGCAATGGCGGGGCTACTAGCATATAGCAAAAGGGCTACCGCATTATTGCAATAGCCCTTTTGCATGGTGCGCATCGGAGGATGATTTCATCAGCCCATATCAGCATCAGATTCGGTCGATGTTGCACCGATTTTCTTTATCAGCAGCTAGAACAGCTCCACCGAGATATTTTGAATAAAGCCGGTATAGGTGTAATCATCCCCGATTTCGGCTTCCGAGATGGTTAGCAGGATAGAAAGTTCGTCTCCCCACTTATTGTAGACCGTCACCTCGCTTCGAACCCCTTTAAACCTATTTTCGTCCGATTTCAGGTAGCATATTGCATCGCCAGGCTTCCAATCCTTACACGCCGGAGGCAGCAGCATGCCGATGTGCTGCCCAATCACCTCGCTCTTGGTATAGCCAAACAGCTCCTCGGCAGCGCGGTTGTAAAGCTCAATCCTTTCGTCCGAGCTGATGGTAACGATGGCATCCATTGCCCCCTCGAGGGTCTTCTCGTTTCGGATCTTCACCGACTTTATCTCCTCCAGCTTCTGATGGAGCTGCTCCTCCTGCATCAGCAGCTGCTCCGTCTTCTGCTGAGCCTCCAGCTCGAGCCGCTTCTGCGAGGTGATATCGTTGGCAATAAGCACCACCTTCGAAAGCTCGTTGTACATGTCGTACACCGCCGTAAAGGTTCCCTGCAGCCACTTCTCTTCGCCAAACTTCGAGATCATCTGGTACTGATTTTCCTGAGGATGTCCCAGCATCACCTCGTTCCAGGTATCCCTAAATGCAAAAGCATTTTCAGCCGAGAAGAAATCGTAGACGGTTATCGTCTTCAGATCGTTCAGCCCGTAGCCAATAATGCTTAAGAGTTTGGCGTTCCCAGCTCGTACCGCGCCATTGGGCTCGAACTCTGCCGTAACCGCAGAGCTGTTTAGGGCAAAGACCTGGCTCTCCAAGTCGAGGCTAAGCTTTTTGAGCTCGGTAATGTCGATACCCATGAAGAGGATCCGCGTTACCTCGCCGCGCTGATCGCGCACGCAGGTGTAGGTGGCCATCGACCAGAAATCGGTTCCCATCTTGGTGGCGTGCTTCATGTCGCCCTCAAAGTGGCTGCCGCCCCTGCCCAAGCCATCCCAAATTTTAAAGAACCACTCCCGGTCCTTTTTATTGATGAAGAGCGAAACGTGCTTTCCCCGAATCTCATCGATATGGCCGTAGCCAAGCTTCGTAAGGAAGAGGGAATTCGCGTATAGTAGTTTCCCGGAAATATCGTACTCAGCACGAACCAGCGTGTTGTTTACCGATTCGGTGAAGTTGGCCAGCTCGGTGCTCTTCTTGTCAGCCTCCTCCTGAATGGCATGCAGCTCCTCAATGGTCCGCCGCATCTCCTCCTCCTGCTCCTTAAGCAGCTCCGACTGATGCTCCGACTGCTCCAGCAGCTCGGCGGTGTGCGAGGTTACCTTCACATTCTTAATGGTAGATGCAATGGCCTCCGACAGGTGCTCAACGAAATCGACCTCATGCTTCTTAAGCACGTTAAAGGATGCGAGTTCGATAACCCCCAGCACATCACCATCGGCAACAAGCGGAACTATCAACAAGCAGTGCGGATTTGCCCCACCCAACCCGCTGGTGATGCTCACGTAGCGATCCGGGATATCCGTCATAAAGATCGACTCCTTCTCGAAGGCGCACGCGCCAATAAGGCCATCGTTTATTTCTACCCTTTTGCGAATAAGCCGATGCCGATCGTAGGCAAAAGCCGCCACCTGAGCAAAATGCCTATCGCTAGGATCCGAATCTTCCAGCAGGAAAAAGCCCCCCTGGTTTGCATTAAGATACTTCACCAGGTTGCTGATGATTTCGTACGACAGCTTTTCCAGATTATCGTTATTCAGGCGGAGTATCTCGCCAAACTTTGCTAGGCCATCAACAACCCAGCGGCGCATCTTCTCCTCGTCAGCCCGAGCCTGCTGCTCCTGCTTGCTCTTTACCAGATATTCCCGAAGCTGCAGGATAGAACGCCCCAGCTCGCTGTCCTGATCAAACTCGGCAGGAGCATCAAGTTCGCCACGGTTGAGCCTTTCGGCAAACTGGAGCAGCTGCTTGCTCCTATACGCTTCGTCTGACGCACGTTGTTTTCTTGCTCTAAGGTAAAGCACATGCACCCTTCCGATGGAATAGGCAGCCACCCCCATAGCAGCAGGCAGCAGGTCAATCAACCACCACGATGGGCTATGCCCGTGAAGAAATACAATACCATTCCCGGTTATAAGCTCTCTCTTAGAAAAGAATTCTATGAAGAAAAAGACGATCCAAATTAAAAGGCCAGCCGCAACCCCTACAAGGGTAAAAACTTTGGCAATCCGTTTAACATCTACCTTCTCCCCGAAATCATACAACGAATAATCTGCTACTTTCATCTTACTAGTTTCAATGCTGTACGCTTACTTTCATCATTACCGGAGCAATTTGCTCGAGCGGCATAACCCTCTCCGCAGCCCCTAGCCGGATTGCCTCCTTGGGCATTCCAAACACTACGCATGATTTCTCGTCCTGGGCAATTGTTTTGGCTCCAGCCATCCTCATCTCTAAAAGTCCCCTTGCGCCATCGTCCCCCATTCCTGTCATGATAATGCCAATGGCATTTTTGCCAGCATACCTTGCAAACGACCTAAAGAGAACGTCCACCGATGGCCGATGGCGATTCACCAGCGGTCCGTCGTTGAGCTGCACGAAGTAGCGAGCGCCGCTTCGCTTTAACAGCAGATGCCTATTGCCTGGCGCAATAAGCGCACGCCCTCTGATAACGGTATCGCCATCCTCGGCCTCCTTTACGGTGATATTGCAGAGCTCGTTTAGCCTATTGGCAAACGATTGGGTAAACTTTTCGGGCATGTGCTGCACAATAATAATGCCCGGACAGTCGTGGGGCAATGCGGTAAGGAACTCCCGCAACGCCTCCGTACCTCCTGTCGAGGCGCCCACGGCTACCACCATCTCCGTAGTCTGCAGCATGCTGTGCGAAGTTGCTTCGGAGATAATGGCATCAGCCGATAGCTTTGGAGCAACCTCTATCCGATCGGCTATCACCTTGCGCTTTACCAGAGCCAGCGATGCTGCCTTAACGGAGTCGCAGATTCGGATGCACGACTCCTCGAAGAACTGCTTCGTGTTCATCTTGGGCTTGGTGATAATCTCCACAGCCCCGTACTCCAATGCCTTAATTCCAGTTTCAGACCCCTTATCGGTTAGGCTCGATATCACCACCACCGGAATCGGATGCTGCGACATGATCCGCCGCAGAAAGGTAAGACCATCCATCCTTGGCATCTCAATGTCGAGCGTTATAACATCTGGCACTTCGTCCATAATCTTCTTCACCGCGATATACGGATCGGAGGCGCTTCCTACTACTTCTATCATGGAATCCGATTGAAGTATCCCGGTAAGCGTTTGCCGAACTACTGCCGAATCATCTACTATTAGAACCCTTACTTTTTTCATGCCCTATTTGGGGTATACAATGATTAGAAGTAATACCCTACCTGTATCTTACAACTTCTTTTCGATTATCTTTTGGAAGACCTCGCCTGTTGCTGTTACATACATCAGTTTGCGCCCATTCTTGCCACCAACGCTTTGCGCCACAATAGGAATTCGATGTGCCTCCAGCAGCTCCTTTGCGATGGCGATGTTTCGCTCTCCAATGCGAAAGTTGGCGATGTTGGTTTCAATAACCTCCCCTCCTCCGAATACTTTTGCCCGTAGATTTGCCTTGCTACTCCCTAAAAGGAGCATTCGCTCTATCAACTTTTCAATGGCTATATTGCCATACTTCGGCGAGGCCAGCCCGTTGCCGTTCCAAAACGGCAGCATGTAGTGGTTGATACCTCCTATTAAGAGAATGGGATCCCAAAGACAAACAGAAACGCAAGAGCCAAGAACTGTTACCACCCGATGCGGCTTCGCGCTAGCAAAAAGAGCCGACGGATATAAAAAATGCTGTTCAATGTTATCCATCATGCATGTTTTCGATTCGTAAATGCACCAGAGGTGATGCTAGAATATCTCATTATCGGAATCGAACATGATTTCGTTGGTATCAAAAGCAAAACCATCAACCTCGTCGACCACCAATGCTTCTGGGATTCGTACCGTAAAGCGACTTCCCTCGCCCGCCTTGCTCGATACCTCTATTGTGCCCTCAAGCACCTCGAGCATTGCCTTTGCTACCGTAAGCCCAAGTCCGTAGCCCACGTTCAAGGTGTTGATGTTGGTGTCGATTCGCTTAAATCTATCGAAGATAGACTTCAGATTGTCCTCGTCGATACCAATGCCGTTGTCAGCAAGGGTGATTTCGAGGAATCCGTTTGCGCAGGACATGGTAACCTCAATATGCCCTCCTGTTTTACTAAACTTGATTCCGTTATCCAGCAAATTTAGGAAGACCAGCTTCAGCTTATCGGCATCCGTTTTAAACACTCCCCCCTCGGCGGTACACTTGAAATCGACGGTTATGTTTCTTTTCTGTAGCTCTAATCCATACGATTCAATGATGGACTTAAGCAACGAGGTTACATCTACGCTCATGCAGCTCAGCTTTGCTTCGCCAGCCTCTACTTCGGCTGCTGCGAAGATATTCTGCAGCTGGAAGTCCAGCGAGAACGCCTCGGAGTGTATCATGGCTGCCATTTGCTTCATCCTATCAATATTGTCTGGTCCGCAAGCCTGTATATGCGTGGCCAAACCTAGAATGGATGCAAATGGATTTACAATTTCGTTACGAATGTTGGAAAGGAAGTTGCTCTTCATCCTCTCCGACTCCTCGAGCTTCCTATTCAGCTCCATCAGCTGAACATTCAGCTCGCTTAAATGCTTTAGCGAATCAGTATTTTGTTCGAACCTGCTTTTTAGCTCGTCTAGCAGCTCCGCATCAGTTAATTTCATTTGTTGTAAGCTTTTTCGGTTTAAACCTGCCTATTCCCCTAAGATCTCAATATTAAAAGTTACCCTCTACGAGGCTATACTTTTACAAAAATTGTTGGCTTTACCTGCTTTAGCGGTACATTCATTGCCATTATCGATTCCGAATGCCCTAGAAAAAAGTAGCCGCCACGCCTTAGCTTAGCTGCCAGCTTGTTTATCACCTTCTCCTGGGTCTTCTTATCGAAATAGATTAGCACATTCCGGCAAAACACCATGTCGAAGCTATCTGGAGCATCGTAGTAGGAGTCCATTAGGTTTAATCGCGCAAACGTTGTCTTTGCGCGTAGCTCTGGAGTTATCCTAACCGTCTTTTTTAGCGGATCCTTGCTCCGTAGCAGATACTTCTTCTTTAATTCCAGCGGAACAACAGCCACCCTATCCTCCTTGTACACCGCATCAACGGCAATTTGGAGCACTTTTGTTGAGATATCCGTGCAATGAATATGGTAGTCGAAACTTTTGTTTTGCTCGATGTAGTTTTCCATAACCATTGCCAGCGTGTAGGCCTCCTCGCCACTCGAGCAACCAGCGCTCCACACCTTCAAATTCCTTTTTACTGATGATCGGCTTGTAAGCTCTGGCAGAATGGTGTCCACCAGAAAATCGAAATGGTGCGGCTCGCGAAAGAAGTCGGTTTTATTCGTGCTTACCTGATCCATCATCAGCACAATCTCCTCGTGCCCATTCTTGCTGAACACGTAATCGACATATTCGGTAAAGGAGGGGATATTTAATGCCCTCAACCGCTTTTGGAGCCGGCTCTGGAGCATTATTTTTTTCTCTACGGGCATCTTAATCCCGTAGTTGCTATAGATAAATTCGCTCAAACGGCTAAACTCCGTTGCCGACATTTTCAGAATTAGCTCACCTGCTTCACGAGGATCCTGCATCAATAAAATAGTATGATTATTAGCAATTACACCTACATTGTCGGATTTGAATAACCCAAGCTAGCGCAGCTCTAAGCTCACGCCACCTCCTGCTGCTTTTGCAGCATCGACACTATTCGTTCGTTGAGCCCTTTTAGGTCGCTCGAATGGTTGGAGTAGATGCGTCCGCCTCGCTCCACGAAGCTTAGCGTTTGCTTTAGCGCCGTTTGCACCATACCGTAAACCGATACTCCGCTCTCCTCCTCCTGATCCCATTCGTACCTGTCAATAAGATCGCTTGCAACACACGAGGCAGCATCGTCGACCACCTGGGCAACCTCCTCTTCTAGGAGGGCTATAACCTCATCTCCGTTGCTCATCTCCAGCTCTGCAATCTCCTGCTGCATCCTTTTTATTGCAAGGATTCTCTCGTACTGGCATAGCACCAGATAGGTTCCCTTTGATAGCGCATTAAGCGTTCGAATGCCCGCATAGAAGGTGATGGAGCTCGATTCGAGATCGTAAATCCTAACCATCGTAGCATCTTCGCGCGTAAGCGTTGTAAATGCGTTAAGGATGCTACTCCATATCCTACAAAACTTTTCGAGCTGGTTGATATCCTTGATGAAAAGAGCCTCGTCGAAGCTGATTTGCAGCAAATGGTTGCGCTCCTCCATCTCCATCGAATACTCATTCCCCTCCAGGGGCCTAACCAGCGGCTCAAGGCTGGCAACTAGCTGCTTTAGCTGACCTTGAAGAGCTACAACTCGCGTACTATTGTTCTCCAGTTCCTGTACCAGCGCCGAATAGTCTCCATTGCCCTTCTCAAAGAGCAGCTGTAGGCGGTCTGATGCCTGAGCGCCCAGCAAGCTAGGATTCTCCAGTTTCTCAAAAATTCGCAAATATCCCTTTTCCCAATCCTGCGGATTTACCTCACAAAGGCTTCCCTTCAGCAGCTCCAGCTCCTTGCCTAGCAGTTCGCCATCGGCAGCATTCCCCTTCAGAGCCTGTGTGCAAAACCCAATAAGACGTTGATAGTGCTCGCTTATCCCGCTGCGCGTAATGCCGTCGGAGATATAGTTCGCAATTTTTATGAGTTGACTAATATTCATGTGCTTCAGCTGGGTGTAATTACCGGACAGATGAATGCTTCACCTGACATCAAGACCCATAAACAGCGTACTTAATCGGATGCCTGCGAAAAATTATGCAATACCCACGGCAGGATTAGCCACTTAGCCAACCTAACGTAGGAGTTCAAAAACATCGATTAATGATTTGCTGTGAAAGAAGATATCTGCTCCCCGCAAAATAATGCGGAGAGCAGAGTAAATAGAAGACTCAGGCAGTAAGGCTCAAAAGATCGTGATCGGTTGCCGCAGAATTTCCCCTAACTAAAAACCCAACAGCCTCACATTATTCCGCACAACGATACGACCTAATCATTTAGAGCCCACTGCTAGAATCTTTCGTAATCTGAATCTTTTGCGCTAGAGTGCAAGTTGATTTTTACCCCCTTCGACTTAACCGAAGCCTCGTGGTTGTTATCCTTTATATTCAGATGCTGAACCTGGATGTTTCTTTTAGGCTGGTTATTGACCTGAAATTGGGATTTAGAACGACCCACATTGTCAACCTTAAAGAAGGAGATCATCTCGCGCAGCTGATCAGCCTGGTTGGAGAGCTCCTCCGACCCTGTTGCCATCTCTTCCGAGGCGCTAGCATTCTGCTGGGTAACCTGGTTGAGCTGATTAATGGCATTGTTGATCTGGTTAGCCCCAGAGTTCTGCTCAAGCGAAGCAGCGGTAATCTCCTGAACTAGGTTTGCCGTTTTCTCAACATCGGGAATAATCTGGACCATCAGCTTGCCAGCCTCTTCGGTTAGCTCGACGCTGGTTTTGGAGAGAACATCAATCTCTTCGGCCGCAATCTTCGAACGCTCGGCGAGCTTACGCACCTCAGCGGCAACAACGGCAAATCCTTTACCATGCTCACCTGCTCGAGCAGCCTCAACGGCAGCATTTAGAGCAAGAATGTTGGTTTGGAAAGCAATATCGCCGATGATGGTAATCTTAGAGGCTATCTCCTTAACCGATTTCATGCTGTCGTTGGAGGACTTGCTTACCCTTTGCATGCCCTGCGCTGCAGCAATCGAGATCTTCTCCGTTTGCTGTGCATTCTCGGTATTCTGCTGAATGTTGGAAGACATTTCCTCCATCGAAGAAGAAACCTCTTCGGCAGCCGAAGCCTGCTCCGAAGCACCTTGCGATACTTGTTGAGCGTTGGCGCTCATCTCTTGGCTGGCCGCAGCAATATTATCAGCCGCTGACTGTACCTGAATCACCACATCCGATACCGACTTAACCATATTCATCAAAGCCCTAATGAGCTCATCCTTGTCGGAGCGCATCTTAAGGTCGACGGTAAGATCGCCATCTGCAACCTGCGTTGCCTTGGCGGTAATATCGTTCAGGGTGTCTATTAAAATGTTGATGTTGTTCTTGATGTTGTTGAAATCGCCATTGTAGCTCTCGGTGATCTTCGCAGGCATGTCGCCCTGAGCGATACGGTCGATATTTTCGGCGGCCATATTCAATGGGCCTATCACGGCATCTAGCGTGTTATTCACGCCCTCAATAATCTTCCTAAAATCGCCCTGATGCTTCTCGGCATCCGCTCTTGAGGCCAGTTTTCCGTCCACAGCAGCTTTTGCTAGCATGTTAGCGTCGGCAACAAGCCCCTTGATTGCTTCAATCATCTGAATAAATGCGGGAATCAGCGTATCGTTCTCACTTCGCTTACCCACCTTCTTCAAATCCTCAAGATCGACCAAATTACCCCTACTGATGTTATCGGTGATGCTAATAACATGTAAAAGACGTGCTCTTACATTATTTACAGCGGTTGCAGTGCTATGGTAAATCCCTTGGTAGTTTCCTTCCACCATATGGCTGTAGTCGTTGTAGGCCATCTCGCCTAAAACCTTCGAAGCCTCAACCAAGCCTCCTAAACCATCGATACAATCGTTAATGTTGTTCTTTATAATGTTGAAATCGCCGTTGTAGCTTGCCGTAACCTTTTCTGGAATTTCTCCCTTGGCAATTAGGGCGATGTTTGCGGCGGCCATGTTAAGTGGCTCTATCACGGCATCCAGCGTATCATTTACGCCCTGAATGATTCGCTTATACTCGCCCTTATGCTTTGTCACATCGGCACGGGTGGCCAACTTTCCATCTACTGCTGCATTCGATAGCATGTTAGCATCGGTAACCAGCGCACCAAGCGAGCTTCCAACCATCTTGAAGCTCTCGTTAATCTTGCCGAACTGTGCCTCAACCTCCTTGGTGTACTCATCGGCAGGTGATAGGGTGAAGTCAAGATTCAGATCGCCATCTCCAAGCTGCTCCAAGTTCTTAGCAACGATGCTAACCTGGTTCTCGGTATAGCGTTTCACGCGTAAAGTAGATGTAAGGTCGGTAACGGTTTCCACGAAGCCTACCTTCTCGCCCTTAGCGTTATAAACAAACGCCGTATCCTGCTTGCAGTTCATGCCGCACCAGTCGAAGAAGCTTTGTCCAACTCCCATGCGCAGCTGCTCGATACCGCAGTTCTTGGTTCGGCAGATGTTGGCGTTTGCGGTAGCACAAGGACGTCCTAGCGCCTCTTGGCGATCGCGAACGTAACCCTGATCGACCATCAGCTTCTCAAAGTTCTTGTTCAGGAATACCCAGTTCATGCTATTATCGATCACATGGATGGGGAATGGAACCGCATCGAGAATGGAACGGTACCACTCCATCTTGTCCACCACAATGTCCAGCGTTCCATTAACTCCTTCAATAACTTTTCGGTAATCACCTTGATGCTTCGACACATCGCCACGGGTAGAGAACTCTCCCTTAATGGCAGCGTCCGAAAGCATATTGGCATCCTGCACCAGGCCGTTAACGGCATCAATTGCCTGGTTAAGGTTGTTCTTTATGATGTTAAAACCTCCGTTATACTCTTCCGTAATTTTCTCTGGGATATCCCCTTTACTAATCCTTTCTATATTTCGGGCAGCCATATCGAGCGGGCGCATAAATGCATCGAGCACCTTGTTCATTCCAAGAACAAGATCTCGGAACTCGAAGTTGATTGAGGCGGCATCGCCACGCAATGTCAGATTCCCGTCGATAACAGCAGTTACCAGCTTGTCGGTTTCATCTTTGATGGCCCCTGCGATCAGTATTATGGCGCGAGCAATAAACCACCCAAGCACAATGGCTATCACTATGCCGATAAACATGAAGATTCCCATGGTAACAACGGCCTTATCAGCAGTGTCGGAATTCCCTTGGGCTACGCGTTGCGCAACCTTTAGCTTACCACTTTGCAATGAGTCGAGCGCAACTTGGCAAGCTTCGTTTGCCTTTTGCCCCTGCTCGCGCATGCGAACTATTGCTTCGGCCTTTTTGCCGCTCATGGCTAAGCTCATAATCTTCTTTGCCTCGTCCTGATAGTCTTTTTTCGCTGTTTGCGCCTGACGGAGCTGGTCCCGTACATGATCCGTAAGGATGGTCTTCTCGAAAATGGCAGCAGACTTCTCGAACTGGCTGCAATGACCATCAAACTTATCGGAGTACTTCTCGAAATCCTGCTGGCTGTCGGAAAGAACAACCTCGCGCAGGTTTACGCGCATGCGCTGGAACGATGACTCCATATCCATAAGGTCAGTTAGTGGAGCGGTCATCGTCTCATATAAACGTGTATCTTCTTTTTCTAGATTTCTGATGTTGGAAATACCCACAAATCCAACAGTTGCCGCAATGGCAGCAACTAAAAGGAAGCCAAGCAGCAGCTTAGTCCTAATTGTAAGGTTCTTTAGCATGTTTTTCGTTGTTAGGTGATTTAAAAATGTTCTTCGCTGCCCGATTCCGATGTGCTATCGCGCAAGATGAGCGCCTCATCGGAAGAAAAGACCTTATCCATATCCAGCAACATGATGAAATGCTCGTCGTTGAGCTTATACATCCCATTAATGAACTCCGACCGATACCGACTCCCAATGTTGGGCGGTGGCAGAATCTGGTGGGGTTCAAACTCGAGCACCTCCTGTACGGAGTCGACCAGTCCGCCAACCTGTAGAGCTTCGCCCTCTACCTCGACCTCCAATACTAGGATGCAGGTGTTGGGGGTGAACTCCGTATCCGACATCCCGAATTTTACCCGCGTATCGACTACCGGAAGGACCGTTCCCCGAAGGTTTATTACCCCTTTCATGTAGGGGGGAGCCTTGGGTACCTTGGTAATCTTGGTCATCTCGAGGATATTGAGAACCTTACTGACGTTGGCAGCAAACGTTTCATCCCCCAGCTTAAACGACAGGTAAGAGTTTAGCATCAATTTTTCTCCATCCATATTATCCCTTTCTTTTTAAGCCATTTTTCTATTAGTGTCTCTCCAATTCCCTTACTACGATTCAAAAAAATATTTGGAAGCTCTTTACCTTTAGGAATTTCTCCTTTAAAGTATTGATCCTATATGCCCAATATCAAAACCCAATAATTTAGTCTCCCTCAAATTGGTACGAAACGAGTGCAATCCCCAATTGCACAACCCTAATTCGAAGGCTATCCCCCGCTGGCGGGGGTGGGGGGTGGACTTTCGGTATAAAATAGGCCCCGGTTCAGCCCTTTATTCCCAAACCCGTTCATTAGCATCGCAGCGATTCCATCAAGTTGCATCTTCCACCCCCTTGCCCCCGCCAGCGGGGGATACGCTTTGTGCCACGAAAGGCTAAATCATTAGCATCTCCTTGCTTGGGGGGTTAAATACCCTTTAAAGCAAAGCTCCCGTTCAACTCCAGCTACCGCGCAGCAACCTGCTTGATGATTTTTGCGGTATCGAGTACAAGCGCTATGGTTCCATCCCCCAAAATGGAGGCTCCACTTACAATATCGAGATTCTTAAAAGTCTTTCCCAGCGGTTTAAGCACCGCCTGATATTCTCCAACTACCCTATCGACAACAATACCAACGCTCGAATCGTTGTAGTTAATCAGCACCACCTGCTCCTGCTCGTCTACGCTTATGGGGTAGTCGAAAACGGTGCGCAGGTACACGTAGGGTATTTGCCTGCCGGCTAGTACAACCTGGTTGTTGTACTTCTTAAGCTCGCCATGCTTTATTCCAAATATGGTATCGACCACCGATAGCGGAACCACAAAGTAGGTGTCCGAAATTTGCACCAGCAGCCCATCGATGATGGAGAGCGTCAGCGGAAGCTTAATGGTTAGCGTTGTTCCCTTGCCCTGGGCCGACTCGATCTCCACCTCGCCCCTTATTTCGGTAATTTTCCGCTTCACCACGTCCATGCCAACCCCTCTACCGCTAAGATCGGTAACCTTTGCGGCGGTCGAGAAGCCTGGGAGAAAGATCAGCTCCAACAATTCCTGCGCGCTGAGCATGGCGTCGGGCGAGATGATTCCGGCCTGAATGGCCTTTTCTCGTACCCGCTCGGTGTCTATTCCGCCGCCATCGTCAGCAATCTGGATGTGTACGTTTGTGCCCGAGTAGAACGCCTTGAGCTTTATGGTGCCCTGCGCCGGCTTTCCCTTGGCAAGGCGATCCTGTGCGCTCTCGATTCCATGGTCTAGGCTGTTGCGCAGGATGTGCATGATGGGGTCGGCAAGGCTTTCGATCATCGTCTTGTCCAGCTCGGTGTCGGTTCCTTCGGTTACGAAGGCCACATCCTTGCCCAGCTCGGTGGATACGTCGCGCACCAGGCGATGGAAGCGCGTTAGCATGCTATCTAAGGGAATTAGGCAGATGCTAAAGGCGGTATCGCGTAGGCGCCGCGATATCTTGTCCATCTCCTCGGAGATGACGGTGAGCTCGGGCAGCAGGTTGTTTTCGGCAAAAAGGCTCAGACGGGCTTGAACGGTAACCAGCTCGCTCACCAGATTCATCAGCCCGTCCACCTTATCCGATGAAACTCGGATGCTCGATATTGCCGCATCCTTGGCCGCCGCTACCCTACGGGCATGATCCTTTTTGCTTGGGGCCGGCTTATCCTGACGCAGCGATTCTACGAACCCGAGAAGGTCCGCAGCGCTAAAGCCGCTTCCGGCGCCGTATATGGCGGCAATTTTATCGGTAAAGAGGCTCGTACCTAGCAGGTCGTAAGCTGCTAGAGGCACAATCTGAAGGTCGCAGTCGTCCTCAACAAAGATGAAAACATCGCGGAGAGCGTTTTCGTCCTCATCGGTAGCGAGGAAGATGCTCCATGCGGTGTAGCAGGCATCTGCCTGAAGCTCCTGCAGCGTTGGAATGCTGCTGGTATCGGCATACACAATGCTTTTGCCCATGCTGCAGAGCTCATCGATAAGGAAAAGCGGGTTGGTACCCGTCCTAAAGATGTCGGCATGCGGCTTAAAGCTGATAAAGTAGGTCGAAGAGGTACGCGCACCATCCCTACCGTCCTGTTCGGCCGCTGGCGATGCGCCACCCGACGTCGTCTCTGCCGCCTCGGCTCCCGAAATAAAGGTGTTCACCCTGTCGGTAATCTGTTTCGATTCCAGCAAGGTTTCCTCCGATACCAAATCGCCCTCGTTGAGCAAAGCTTTAAGATGATCGACTGCCGAAAGCGTTACCGTAAGCAGCGAAGACGATACCGCTATCTTACCCTGCCGTACATGGTCGTAAACCGTCTCCAGGTTATGCGTAAACCGGTCGATGTGGCTAAAGCCGAACATCGCGCTGTTCCCCTTAATGGTGTGCATAGCTCGGAAGACCTGCTCGATGTGCGAGCTATCCGACGGATCTTCCTCCAGTATCAGCAACGACTTCTCGAGCTCCTGAATAAGGTCAAAGGCCTCCTCGAAGAACTTCTTTCGGAACTGATCCATTAGCGTACAACTTTAGAAACGGCAGCAAGCAGCTTCTCGGGAACAAAAGGCTTCACAATCCACCCAGTAGCCCCAGCCTCTTTTGCCTGTAGCTTCTTCTCGGCCTGCGATTCGGTGGTTAGGAAAAGTATAGGAACAAACTTGTAGCTTCCACTTGCCCTAACCTCCTTAATAAGCGCAATACCGTCCTTGTTGGGCATGTGAAGGTCGGTTATAACCAAGTCTATATGTGTTCCATCTAGGTATTTAAGCGCATCCTGTCCATCAACAGCTTTCATAACTTGATGACCTGCGCTTTCCAGCGTAAACGAGACAACTTCTCGGATACTTTCGGAGTCGTCAACAATCAAAATGCTTTTCCCCATCGTCTGTAGTCCCTTTTTATTTTTCTAGTATAGATTCATTGCATCGCGAAACCCGTAAAACAGCGGTTAAGCGTACAAAATGGTTTAGCCAATAAGTCATGCATGGTAGAAATTACAGGTAGCCAAAAAAATCTGCCCCTTACTACGCCTACCAATCTTTTTCTGCTCTTACCCAATGCTCCCAAGCCATCGGGCAAGTGGTGCCTACCGGAGCAGGCTGCTATATCCCGAGCATTCAACCAAGCTCTGCGCATCGCCCGAGTAGATAATCTCGAAGGTCAGCGTCCGGTTCTCCTGCTGCAGCAGCTTCTGGAGCGATACCAGCAGCTGTAACCCCGAGAGGTCGATCTTCTCGACATTCGAGGCAATAAGATGCACCGCTCCACCGTTACTAACCATAGCCAACAGCTCCTGCCTTAGCGCATCGCTATTCTCAAGGGTAATGTCGCCCTCTACGGTAATCGTTTGTCCTCCCTGTGCAGGAGCTATTTCGTTTTTTACGCTAAATGTTCCCATCAAAAAAATAATCAGAGAAAGGTTAAAGCCACATCAGCCCCTATATAAAAACTAGAATCTCGCTCTATTCACCCCTAAATCCCCTAAAGGGGACTTTGCGGCAGCTCAACATATTAGGAGTTCCCCCAGCTACTATTCGGCATATTGCCAAACTAACTACTTCGCCATAGCCCCCTTTAGGGGGTTGGGGGTGAATGCTGCAAACCTTTTCAGCAGCCCCAATGCGAACGCTTAAGTGCGATATTCCCTTCCAAAAATCCCTAGCAAGCTGCTAGATGTTAATTCTTACCGTTCGAAATATGGTATTCGCTCTTTCGAAGAACGCCTGCAACACCTCGACAGACATTCACGGACTTTCAACTTTGGTTTACCGCTTTTCGAGAAAGCCCAACGCCATCTCGACGATAGCTTACGCCATTTCAAAATTGGTTTACGCCATCTCGACGATGGTTTACGAGCTCGTAAACTTTCGTAGAGATTTCGTAAACATTCCGAGAGATTTCGTAAACTTTCGTAGATGTTTCGTAAACCTTTCTCGAGATGCCGTAAACTTATCTCGAAGCTCCGTAAACCTCTCTCGAAAGGCGGTAAGCTTATCTCGAAGCTCCGTATGCTATACTCGAAGGTTCTCAAACCTCCCTCGAAGCGTAAAATACTCGTTTCGAAGCTAATTGCTCCATGCTAAAAGCTCGCCATGCTGGGTTTCCGATGCAAATTGCCTCAGCAATCGTGACATCAACCCCAATAAGAACCAGCTTCTAGCTAGTAGTAAGCCCCGTGAAGACTAGGCAGCATCCAACAGCCAACCAATTATCCCATTATAACAGCCAACAGATCCTAAAAACACTCTTCCCGATTTCTCTTACCCCCAAAAGGGTAGGAAGAGCTTCACTAAAAAATCTGCCTAGCTTCACGAGGAGCTTACACTAACTCAACTAATAGACTTCCCTCTGTTCAAAATTACTTGGCCGCTCCTACTTTTTAAGCGACCGGTTATCAACGTATAAGAATTTCCCTTAATCCTCTACATTCTATTCTGCAATGGCTCGCTAAAAGAGCTCGAGGTTATCCTCACCGACAGCACATTCGGCCATTGTGCCGCCATAAGCTCCAGAGCCATTCCCCGCTACACCTAAATATATCTTACGATGAATCTCCCTTTCGCTTTGCATCGTATATCCCTTTTCTATTTCTGCCAATCCCTGTAGGATTTGCTCGTCCGAAGCGCCAAACAGCCGGGGCAGCTCCGAGAGCTTTGCTAAATCGTCTATTACCTCCGAAATCTTCTTGCTAAAGAAGTCGGTATACTTATCATGAACCTCGCGGGTATTGTCCTCTTCGGGTAGCAAGATCGAGCTGGCATTATCCAGCTTCGAGCCACACTTTTTTGCATACAGCTGGTATACCGATTCGTTGTAGCACACCTCGTGGCTCCTGCCGTAGGCCTCATCAACAAAATGCATGGCAGCGGACACATCAGCATACTGCTTAATGCTATTGGAGACCTCCACGCTAAGCGTGAGCAGCTGGCTACGCGAGGCGGCAACGAGATCTTCCAGCTCATCGAAAAACGAGACATGGTCAAACTCTTCAGCCATACCACTAGCAGAGGTATTCATGTATTCAACTATGCTGCCCCTCATTCTAAGCAGCCCAACCTTAAGCCCACGAAAAGATGCCTGCAAATCGCCAACCGTTCGGATGTAGTTTTGCTCGTTGCTGGCCATCGAAGGGAGCTCCTGCTGCATCAAGCCCTCCACCTTTCGGTTAAAGTCGGCATCGAAATGCCACTTTAGGCAGGATACCTTTACAAAGGATTCCAGCGCTTCGCCCATTCTTTTGTCTATCGTGTTCAGGACGCTTCGGATTGCCGAAAAAGCGCCCATGCACTCCTCCTTTGTAGACTCGAGCTGGGCAATATGAAGCCGCGTTAGCTCGGGAATCATTGCGAGGTATTGGGGGATAAGCCCGTTACCCTTAGAGGATGCCAGCTCGTGCAGCAGCTGCTCGTACACCTCATCAATATGCTCCAGGCGCTGCCTCACCCTATCGTGAATCTGTATATTGGTAGCCAGCTTGTTGATATCTTCGAGGCAAAGCGCGGCATCGGTGCCAATGGTAAGCATTAGAGCCGAGGCGGTGCTGCTGCTCAGGTCCTGAGCCCTATTCAAGGAGTCTTCGGAAAAATCGAAGTACTTATTGATGAAAAAGAGGGCATCACCCGACTGTAAGATGGGCACCAAAAGGTTATCCAGTGCGATGATGAGGCAGTCGAGCCCATCTCCCTGCTCTTCGAGAAAGCCTACAATTTCGGTGTAGGAGCTAGTAGAGCCGTTAGCGGCGAAGGCGTGCATGCCGACCTTCTCCGTCAGCGTTCTGAAAGCGGTTCGCTCGGCCTCAACCTCCTTCTTTAGCCTCCAGCACTGGTGCTGGATTACCTGAAACGTTTGAAACAGCAGGTGGATCTGATTCCTACGATCTTCTATCCCGGATGCAGCAGCGTGCAAGCTGCGATCCGTTGGATCAATCCCGCCCATAGCATCAAGCAAAAGATCCGCATCTGTGGCAATCTCCCGAATCTCCTCGAAGTACACCTTCAGCCGCTTGCTAAGGTGGTTGAAATTCCGCTCCGAGTAGTCGTGCACAGAGCTCATCTTACAGCGCAAGCTGTAGAATTGCCTGTTTAAGGTATGATGGGTTGCTCCTATATCGCCATTTAGTTTCATTAACCTGCTGATTATCGCTTATTAACGACTGAATGTTTTTTATTCAAAACCTTGCCCCAAATATTGCCTCCACCATTCGCCATACCCAATAAGTATCTTAAGCAGTGGCCGAAAAGGCATAAAGCAAAGCCTCGTCACCTACATTTACCTTGTAGTAAGTAACTAAAATTGAACATGAAAAAATGTAAAAGGAGAGTTAGTATCCCAGGAGATAATTATTCAAAATGTCATTCCCTTTTTTTCCTTAAAACAATATTCCCTCTTCCCTTATCGAGTGTAAATATATTGCAATATCCATTAAATTAAACAGCGCGTTTGTCTATTTATTGCGATATATGGTTATTTAAGAAATAGGAAGGTAATATTACCATACAAAGACCGCTTACAAAACCTATAACGTTTGCATAAAATGGTCGAAAACGCGCGCAAATGCGCAAAACACTGTATCAATACACCTTACAAAAACGAAAAAATAAAGCCAAATCAAGTTTCACTTTGCATGCACATCCGTGTAATTACACTCATTATGATAAGTAGTACCCAATCTGACGGTTTTACGGCCTTGCAAAAGTCTACACATGTATTAATGCATTTAACACAATGTGCCTTTACCGAATTTCTGTTTTTAGAGCATCAGCAAAGGCACATTATTAGCCCAAAAGTACCACCTGGCCTAGCAAAATAGCGCTATCGCCCTACTCTAAACGATGCCTTAACAAGAAACACGTTGTAGGGGTATGCCGAGAAGAGATCTCCGACATCCTTGCCAACCTGCGATCGTCCCAAGCTGGTGCTGTGGCTCCGGTTTTGCGACCAAACCACAAACAAGGTATTGCCGGGGACGTACTCCCAGCGGAGCACCATGTTGGAAAGAAACTCGGTAGACGTAAAGTTGGGATTGTCGAATTCGTACGTACCGACACCCGCCTCATTTAGCTTGTAGGTTTCGTTGGCAGCGTCGTAGGATATTTGGTTAGGGGTAAAAATATGGAAACGCTCCGTGTATTGGCTGCTCATCACCTTGTTGGCGCGCTTAAACTCCGAGTAATCTCCGGTTGCCACAAAAGGTTGTCCCCAATACTGCAATGTTAGGTTTGGGGTGATGTTGAAGTTTACCCGAAGCGATACCCGGAATACCTTTTGCCTTATTTTTGCGAGAATGTACTGGTTGGTGCTGCTACCCGTAAACTTATCCACATACTGAAGCTCATTGGTCTCCTTTAGGTAGCCTGGCGCCACCGAAACATTTAGGAACGACGACGGCCTATAGGTAAAAGTCACGCCATAGTCTACAAACACGTCGCTCGAATTGGATGTACTTTTCCCTACCGAGAAATTTGCCTCTGCGAAGAACTTTTTGCTATCATCGGAGCGAAGCCCAAACCATCCATTTAGGTTATCGCCCATTTTTACAGATGGCCCACCACGTAGCAAGTCCGTTGAAATCTGATCGAAGTTTACGTTTGTGCCAAGACCCATATTCCAGAGGTTTTTAAAGGTTATATTCCCGTTTACATTACCTCCGATTCCCTGATATTCTCCGCCATAGGTCCACTCGGCCCACTGGTTGAAGTTCAGATTAGCCAGACGCATTATTCCTTGGGGTTTGGTGAAGCGGTAGCCTGCCCAGTATATCTCCGTAAGCCGATCCACGGTTCGAACAAAGCCCAAATCGTTTACCTCCAGCTGCGGCGATTTCCAAAGCCCACAAAAAAGCATTCGAAGCTTCCCCGACTCCTTCGAGAGTATCAATCGTCCTCCATTACCCGTTAAGGAGGTTCGTGAGGAATCTACTCCCAGATGTGGAGCGTCTGGCCGCTGAAAATAGTGCCCCGCAGCCTCCTGTGTTTCAACAATTGCCTCCTTCGAACCGTCAACCCTGCTAAAATAGGTGCTAAAGGCTAGCGACCACTTCTTATCGGCGAAGTACTGGAGCAGGTTTACGCCTCCCGTGGTGGCGCTCTTGTGCAGGTAGCAGAGCTGGCTGGCGTTGATGTTCCGAATGGTGGAGGTTACGATAGCCCCAAACTGCGTATTGGCGTTATTCATCTCCTTCGAGACCCGGGCAACGGCGTAGTTGGTGAGCGGTTCTATCTCCAGCTCATGCTCGCCGGCTTTGGTGCCAACGCGCGCAAACTCCTGCGAGGTAACAGCCTCCATGACGCCCACCGAAAGGCCGTTAGGGTTGCGCCCAGATATTTTGGCGGCACCTAGAATAGTGGTAAACTCAGGCCGCTTCGTATACTCATCGTCCTTAAGATCGGGATCGTAGTGGGGACGTCGTCCGATACGCCGGGTGTAGAATAACGACTCGCTTCCCAGGTCGCCATCGCCCACGCCAAGCCCAAAGGAGAAAATATTGCGCCCCTCAACAAAGAATGGACGACGTTCCTGCTGGTAAATCTCGTATGCGGTAAGGTTTACCTGCGATGGATCGGCATCAACCTGCCCAAAGTCTGGATTAACGGTTATATCGGTAGTCCAGCTGTTGCTTATGCCGATCTTGGCGTCGAATCCAACGTTTGCCTTGTAGGCATGACCGGTTCTACAGAATGGATTATCGGCATCCTTCCAAAACTTATCGGCTTGAGCAACCACGTAAGGGGTAACGTTTAGGGGCAGCTTCGAGTCAACCTTTTCATGCCACCTCATAACGCCCAAATTGGCATTCCAACCCTGCTGCTCGCGGCTCATGGGCTGCCAGACATCGCGCTCCTGCAACCTGAAAATCCAGCGAACAACCTCTAGCCCCCACTTCGAGTCTTCGGAGGGCTTAAAGCGGAGCTCCGCCAGCGGAATACGCATCTCGGCGTACCAGCCTCTTTCATCCTTCGACGTCTTTACCCACCAAATAGGATTCCAGCTGTCATCCTGCCCGTTGTTATCCGACGAGGTGTAGTCCAGCTTCACCCCAGAGGCGTTAACGTAAAAACAGAAGGAGGTGATATGGTCGTTGTAGCTGTCAAACTCCAACCCTACACGGTCTCCGGCAGCATCATCCCTGCGCGAAAGGATTGAAGATATCTTAGCGGATTCGGTATCCAAGCATCGGAACGCCGCATAGATGTAGCTATCGTCGTGGAAGATCTTAAACTCAGTTTCCTGCGAGGGCTTTGCCTTTTCGTTGGGGATATATTGGGTAAAATTCCCCTCCCACGTTCCCTGTTGCCATATGGCATCGTCGAGCTTACCATCAATGGTAGGAATAGGGGCCGCATTGCGCGAAATTGACACTTCGCGCGTGGGCCTATCTACAGCAAGCCCCGTAAAGGAGGAAAGAAGAATTGCCGGAACTAGTAATATTTTCCCTAAATGCATAGCGTTCTTTTTTCCATTAAGACGTATTACACAAAAAATAGCTACAGTTTCCTTTTATGCAATCAAACATTTTTTTTTACCCCACACTCAGACGAAAAGCATCAGGGATTTTCATTTACAACTTAAAAAAACGTCTATTGGAAGAACGACCAACAAACGGCAGACAAACTTCCCAGCACAGTATAGCGTTCCTCCGTAAATACCATGGCGTAGCCATACCAGACTGGCACGAATTCTGTTCGAGCGAGCGGAGCAACTACAACACCAACTAACGCATTACTGCTAAAAGGACTAGGAACAACCATTTGAGATGAAGAGATTCCACCGCGACCGAGCGAGTTAATTCGTGCCAAGGGTTTTTCATTCTTTTTGCCCTTCAAAAAGAATAGAGAAAGAGATGCATACTTTCATTTTAAGCGCAGACGGTTTCTTGAATAATGAGGCTATATCTTAAAAGGCTAAATCCTTATGAAAGGCATCAGGGATTTTGTCCAAACCACCCCGACCCCTTCTATTTTTTATGCTTAAACAAGTTAGAATCCCCTATATGGCACACAATCTTTCATCATATTCCTATATTTGCATCACTAAAAAAGTACACCATGACAGTACAAGAAGTGGAAGATCAGATTGTCGAAGAGTTTAGCATCTTCGACGATTGGATGGATCGCTACAACTACCTAATAGAGCTCAGCAAGGACTTGCCGCTCATCGAGGAAAAGGAGAAAAACGAGCAGAACGTTATTAAAGGATGCCAATCGCGCGTTTGGGTTAGCGCCGAGTACAAGAATGGGCTGATACACTTCACGGCCGACAGCGATGCCATCATCACCAAGGGCATCGTAGCGCTACTTATCCGCGTGCTCTCCGATAGAACCCCGCAGGAAATCCTCGACAACGACTTAACTTTTATCGATAAAATTGGTTTAAAGGAAAATCTCTCGCCAACACGCGCAAATGGGCTTCTGGCAATGATTAAGCAGATGAAGCTGTACGCCCTAGCCTACAAAACTAAAGGCGAGTAAACTCTTAACAAACGATGATGGACGCCAACCGCATACTTGAGGTAGAAAAGGAAATCGTAGCACAGCTGAAAACGGTTTTCGACCCCGAAATCCCCGTAAACGTATACGATCTGGGGCTTATCTACGAAATAGACGTAGAGCCAGACGGCTACGCTACGATTAGAATGACCCTTACTGCGCCAAACTGCCCAATGGCAGAGGCTGTAATACAGGATGTGAACGACAAAACCCGCATGGCATCGGGCGTTACCGACGTTACGGTAATCCTCACCTTCGACCCACCCTGGGATAAGGACATGATGTCGGAAGAGGCAAAGCTGGAGCTTGGCTTTCTGTAAAATACAAAAGAAAAGAGGAGCTATCTCCTCTTTTACTTTTTCTTCTCGTTTAGGAATATGCTATCCAGCACCGACGGAACGCCATCATTGGGAGCAGGAGCTATACCCAGCGCCTTGCAAACAATGTTGTAAACGTTTAGATTCTCGAACGAAGGCGCCTTGTACCCCTTCTTGAACATTGGACCGCAAGCGTAGAATATCCCTTGCATATCTTTATACTCCGGATCGTAGCCATGGGTTCCCTTAATGTAGCTATCTGCCGGTTGGTTCCTATTCATCTTCCACGTTACGCTCCAAAGGCTGTCTGCAACCACAACAAAGTCTAGCGTGCGCGGATTTTTCCCATAGTTAAGGCGCGCCGGCACCTCCGAGCTTCGCCAAGCCTTTATGTGAGGCAACCGCTTTAGCGCATTATACACCGAGTCGGTATACTGAGGTTTTGCCTTAATGTTCATAGCTGGATTATCGGCCTGCACCTGAGTAACCCAATCTTTTTTGATGGCCGTAGAGAGTTCCACCACCCTATCCTTCGATATTGGAGCCATCCCGTGATCCGAAACAATAATCAGATTCACCTTAGCGCCACTAGGTACGCCTGCCAATTTCATCCTAAGCACCCCAATAAGGCTGTCCAGCGATTCCACCGCTGCTTTTGTCTGCTCCGATATGGGTCCGTTGCGATGGCTAATGGCATCAGGCTCCTGGAAGTAGAGTAAAACAAGATGCGGACGACTAGAAGCTGGAAGCTTAAGCCAGCTAACCACGCTATCAACCCTATCCGAAAAGGGAACAGCGCCATCATAGGGCTTCCAAATCGATGGCAGCTTTCCGTTTATCGGAATTTCGCTTCCCACCCAAAAGAACGACGCGGCCTTAACGCCTTGCCGCTCCGCCGTATTCCACACAGGCTCTCCTCCGTAGAATTTTGGGTCGTACTTAGCCTTTTGGTTACCCAACGAGAACGATTCGTCGAACTCTGGCGCGTAAAACGAGTTGTTCACAATTCCATGATGGTCGGGATAAAGCCCCGTAGCCATGCTATAATGATTCGGAAAAGTCTTTGAAGGAAAGCATGGGATAAGCGACTCGGCGCTCACCCCTTCCTTTGCCATTTTATCGAGGTTTGGGGTATGGTATATCCTCGAATAATCCCATCGGAAGGCGTCCATAGAAACCAGCACTACGTACTGATCCTGAGCAATAACAACAACAGCAAAAAGTAAACCTAAAGTAAAGAGTATAGCTTTCTTCATGATATGCCAATTTGAAGCCAAGGTATAAATTTTTCGGGTTTATGATTTCCCGTTGCCACACCAAAAAACAAAGGGAGCATCCAAACTAGAGGATGCTCCCAATTATCTTTTGCTGCTATATAAATACTACCTTGTACGAAAGAAACTAACCCTACATTGGTCTCTATAACAGCCAGTACATTATTTTGATGCTTTAGAAAGCGCCTTTTCGAGCTCCTTAAGGTTACGTTGAGCATCTTTAAGTAGATCCGCTGCTGGTCCTTTTTTCTCCTTACCCTTATCAACATTCTTCAATCCGGTCTGGATCTTCTTATCAGCAGCCTTATACTTATTTTCTATTTCCTTAAGGTCTGCCTTATACTTGTTTTCCAAAGCCTTTTTGTCGTTTTTGGCAGCAGCAACGTCATCCTTATCCTTGCTCTTAAGCTGCTTCTCGATTGGTTCAATTTCGTTGTCAAAAGCTTTCATCAGCGCTTTTTCGTCAGCTTGCGCTTCTTTAGTCTCCTGCTTCCCTTCTTTCTCCATCTCCTTACCAACAGTAATAAGGCTGTCGGCTTGGTTAACTTTAGCCTGAGCCTTTTCTACTTTCTCTTCTGCTATCTTAATTTTATTCTCAAGTTGAGTTGCCTTGTCAACTTTTTGGGCATTAGCCGATAGCGAAAGCGATACAATAGCCAAGATAGCAACAGCTAGAGTCGCCACTCTTGAGGTTAGAGTCTTCATCATAGTATAAATAAGTGCTTGATTAATCTGGCGCAAATTAGAAAAAAAGGATACTCCATTACTATCCGATTTGAAAAAAAAGAGACTCCCCATTTCTTTTAACAATCCCATCCAAGATCAACCCATTTTACAGTTCCATGTTTTTCACATCTTCCAAACTAATAAGCTTGTTTACAATAGCATAAATAGTCAAACCAGATATTGACTTAATTCCAAGTTTACGGGCAATATTCTTTCGATGGGTGATCACCGTATGGGGCGAGATAAAGTTTTTGTCGGCAATCTCCTTGCTGGAAAGTCCCAAGGCAATATCACGAATAATATCACGCTCACGACTAGTAACCTCATCCGAGCCATCGCTTCCGAGCGCATCCTTTCGCGCTGCTAAAAACGATCTGATTGTCTCCTTAAGCCGACCAATTGACCATTGAGACGAGATATAGCCAATGCCTTCTGGAAAACCATCTGCGACTATGTCGTGATCTCCCACAACCAGAATTTCATCGTTGCCCAAAACGTTTTTACCTAATGCATCTTGCTGCTCCAGCTGCTTGAATAGCGAATGATCCAAAATGAGCATATCAACACCATGCTTACAAGCAGCGTAAAAGGCACCTTCACTGGCAGGCTTCAAAACCACCTTCACATTAGCCTCGATATCTTCCACAATGCCCTTTATCCCATGCTGAACTATCTCTGGATACACCAGTATTGCGACTGTCAGGTTCATTGCTTCTTTTTCTTTAGATCGGCTTCAAGCTTTACTACCTTTGGAATGAGCACGAGCTCTTCGATACGCGAATGGTCGTCGAGGTCGTTGTTTAAATGAAAGAGTTTTTCTAAAATTTGAAATGCCAAAACACTATCCTCAGCTTGAGGAACATGCCTTACAATTAAATTTTTAAGGTCGTTGAGTTTCTCCTCTATATTATTATGCTCGGTAATGAAGTCGTGAATGGTGTACTCCCTAAACTGGCGTGCCATCTCCTCCGAAATATCATCACCCTTGTGCGCACGCTCTACAGCAAGAGCGTAAGGAAACATGTACTCATCCTCGGTAGCAAAATGCTTCTCCATTTCGCTGCTGTACTCTTCGAAGAAGTTTCGCAAAAGCCCCTTGTATGGCGTCAAAGCCGACTCTGCGGCATATCGTTCAAAGAGTAAAGCCAGTTCAGGAAGCTGTTCAACAAGAAAAACCTTATGCGAACGCCTAAGGTAGTCGACAATCTCAACCACCGAAAATGTCTTCAAATGTTGCTCTGGCAAATAGGCAGAATCGTTGTAGGCATTAAGGATTGCAACCACAAAATCGGAATTAAGCGCATGTTTTAGGGCAACCTCTTCCACCGTGGCATCACCAAAACCAAGGGTCATTCCTGCCTTATGAATTACAGATAGCAGATGATGATTAAGATCTATCACCTCTGCCATTTTTGTTGTTTTCGCAATCATAGAATAGATTATATTATATAAGCACAGATTCGCTACCTCTCCAAACAAGTCTACCTGATAATAGTTTAGCGAACTTCAGCGTAGACCGAAAATATACCATGATTATAAATAAAAAAGCCTTGAGGTAATACCCCAAGGCTAAATATTTATTGAATTGTTGATAGGAACTACTACATCATTCCGCCCATGCCACC
The DNA here is from genome assembly GCF_963678165.1 of uncultured Acetobacteroides sp. Classification (NCBI taxonomy): domain Bacteria; kingdom Pseudomonadati; phylum Bacteroidota; class Bacteroidia; order Bacteroidales; family Rikenellaceae; genus Acetobacteroides; species uncultured Acetobacteroides sp. The sequence goes on from NZ_OY782755.1 coordinate 3,968,213, forward strand.
CATGCCTGGGTTCATCATTGGAGCAGGATTTTCCTCCTTCTTATCAGCAAGAACGCACTCAGTAGTTAGGAACATACCTGCAACAGAAGCTGCATTTTCAAGAGCCACGCGCGACACCTTAGTTGGGTCGATAACGCCAGCTTCGAAAAGGTTTTCGAACTTGTCAAGACGAGCGTTGTAGCCATAGTCGCCAGTACCTTCCTTAACCTTTTGAACGATTACGCTGCCCTCGCCACCTGCATTTTCAACAATCTGACGAAGTGGTTCCTCGATAGCACGCTTAACGATTTGGACACCGATGGTTTCATCCTCGTTGTCGCCCTTAAGGTTTTCAAGAGCCTCAATCGAACGGATGTAGGCAATACCACCACCAGGAACAACACCTTCCTCAACAGCAGCACGAGTTGCGCTAAGAGCATCGTCAACACGATCCTTCTTCTCCTTCATCTCTACTTCCGAAGCAGCACCTACGTAAAGTACGGCAACACCACCGGCAAGCTTAGCAAGACGCTCTTGTAGCTTTTCCTTATCGTAGTCCGAGGTAGAAATCTCGATTTGCTTGCGGATAGCAGCAACACGTCCATCGATTGCTTCCTTAGCACCAGCACCGTTTACAACAGTTGTGTTTTCCTTGTTGATAGAGATCTTCTCGGCACGTCCTAGCATATCTAGGGTTGCACCATCAAGACGAAGACCCTTATCTTCTGAGATTACGGTACCGCCAGTTAGGATGGCAATATCTTCGAGCATTTCCTTACGACGATCGCCAAAGCCTGGAGCCTTAACAGCAGCAATCTTAAGCGCACCGCGAAGCTTATTAACAACAAGAGTTGCTAGAGCTTCACCATCTACATCCTCTGCAATGATAAGAAGTGCACGTCCTTGTTGAGCAACTGGCTCAAGAACTGGAAGAAGATCCTTCATGGTAGAAATCTTCTTGTCGGTTAGAAGAATGTATGGGTTTTCGAGCGCTACTTCCATCTTTTCAGAATCGGTGATGAAGTATGGCGAAATATATCCGCGGTCGAACTGCATACCTTCTACAACCTCAACAGTAGTATCAGTACCCTTAGCCTCTTCTACGGTAATAACACCTTCCTTCTTAACCTTACCCATTGCCTCAGCAATAAGAGATCCAATGGTATTGTCGTTGTTAGCCGAAATGGTAGCAACTTCTTCTATCTTCTTGATGTTATCGCCAACCTCAACGCTTTGAGCCTTAAGATTTGCAACAACAGCAGCAACTGCCTTGTCGATACCACGCTTCAAATCCATAGGATTTGCACCTGCAGTAACATTCTTTATTCCAACAGAAATAATTGATTGAGCAAGAACCGTAGCGGTAGTTGTACCATCACCAGCCATATCGGCAGTTTTCGATGCAACCTCCTTTACCATTTGAGCACCCATATTTTCGAATGCATCAGAAAGCTCGATTTCTTTAGCAACGGTTACACCGTCTTTAGTAATTTGTGGTGATCCAAATTTCTTATCGATTACCACATTACGACCTTTAGGTCCAAGGGTTACCTTTACTGCATTTGCAAGCTTATCAACACCAGCCTTAAGCTGATCGCGCGCTTCGATGTTAAATTTGATATCTTTTGCCATTTTCTTACGTTTGAAATTTTAATTTGAAATTAGAGTATTCCAAGAATGTCTGACTGACGCATAATTATGTAATCAACGCCATCAATAGAAACTTCGGCACCTGCATACTTCCCGTAAAGAACGGTATCGCCAACCTTTACCTCCATTGTTACATCCTTAGAGCCTGGACCAGCAGCAACTACCTTGCCTCTTTGTGGCTTTTCCTTTGCAGTGTCAGGAATATAGATCCCACTTGCAGTTACCTGCTCTGTTGCTGCAGGCTCCACAACTACTCTATCAGCTAATGGTTTGATCATTGCGTTTACTATTTTAAGTTTAACATTAATATCGTTTTTCAGGCTTTGAACTATCGAAATTTGTGCCAAGTCATCTTTTCGCCTAAAAACTGTTCTTTTTTCAGTTTTACTAGGTACTAAATGTCATGTTAATGAAAGTTTGTCAGGCGCAAACAGAATAGCACCCAATATACGCCAAATATTACAACTACTACAAGCTGCAACCAGCACCTTTTAATGAATAATTCGTGTTTTGAATTTCTCATGCATACATAAAAAAAGGGATCTCATGCGAGATCCCTTTTTTGCGTATGGTAAGTAAACCTATTTCTTTGCAGGTTGCTCTTTTTCTGGTTCAGCAGCTGGCTTTTGCTGTGCTGGCTGTTGTTGAGCAGGAGCAGATTGTTGCTTAAGCGCACCTGAAGTTGGGAAAGCAGGAACACCAGCAGCAGGCTGGCTTGTAATCTTTTTCTCAAGACCAGTAGCCTCAGAACCCTTGTTCGTGTCGATTGCAACAGTAGCTGCAAGGCTAAGAACAACAATTGCAATAGCAAGCCACCAGGTAAACTTCTCAATAAAGTCGGCAGTTTGCCTAACGCCTACGATTTGGTTTGCACCAGAGAAATTTGCAGCTAATCCGCCACCCTTAGAGTTTTGAACCAAAACTGCAAGTATTAACAAAACTGCCGCAATAATAATCAATATTGAAAAAAGGGTGTACATAGTTTATTGTCTGAATGTTATTTACTTTGACTCCTTCAACTTTTCGAGTTGAGCTACAAAATAAGCTTTTTTTTCTGGGAATTTCAAGCACAATTTGCGGTAAATGTCCGCAGCCTTATCAGTAAGTCCCTGCGCAGCGTATATTTTGGCTAGCGATTCTGTCACCAAATCGCCATCATCCTTAAGCGATCTTACTGAGATGTCCTCATTTACAGGCGGCAGGTCGGGTTTGGGAACAATTCGGGGGTTTTCGTTCAAGAACTGATCTATAAGGCTATTTTGTACCTCCAAGATCTTTTCGTTGTCATCGAGCGTGTAGAGTTTCTGGTCTAGCACCTCGAAAATCGGATCGTCTCTATCCGACTCTAGGGCGTCATCAATAAGTTCAAAGGGTTCCTCATCGTCAAATTCAGGAGTAATGGGAACTTCGACAATTGGTTCCGCAACTATCGGAACCTCCTGCGCTGCCACTTCTTCAACTATAGTTACTGGTTGAAGCAACTCCTGTGGTTTCTCATCGACTGATTCAGGCATGGGGGGTATTTCGACAATTGGTTCTGCAACCATCGAAACCTCTTGCGCTGCCACTTCCTCGACAATAACTGCTGATTGAGCTGGTACCTGTACCTCTTCTTCATCTTCAGCAACGATGCCTTCTTCCACAAGCGCTGCAGATGCCAAGTGTTCCTGCGCAAGCTCTTCCTCTATTTCTACGCCATTAGCTGGAGCCTCCTCTATTTCTGGAGTGACTGCGCTAGGTTGGCTGGCAACAGGTTGCTGGATAATGGCTGCGTCGATTTGCTCATCCTCATCTTCCTGATCGTCGTACGCAGGTTGGATGCCGATTCCGAAATCGTTTAAGTATAGGTATAGCCACTCTCCGCTTGGCGCATACGTGGATACATGCGAAAGCAAGGTAGAGAAACGTGCATCTCCATTTACCTTTAGCCCTTTAAGGTAGGCCAGCTTTGCTAGGCTGAAGTAGGGATATTTTTCAATCACCTTAACCAGCTGGTCTAAAGCCTTATCATCAACACCCAAAGGGTTTTCGATCAACTTGATAAATGTACGTTCATCCATCTTCATAGGTTTTACCAGTTTGCTACCGACGCATTAAAGATAGCATCAATGAGCTGGTTTGTTACATCCTTAATAAGCTCATTTTGGACGCTCACCACGCTAACGTTGCTCGGAAAATCTTTGAACTGCTTAAACTCCTTATAGTCGGTGAAGCTCAATTCAGGATTTTGCTTGTTCGTAAACTTAACTCGTACAGTAATCGTAAGGCGGTTTTGGCTGGCCTTATCGTTTCCGGTAATTGCAACAGGATCGATAGAGTACCCCACGATTTGCCCTTCGAAGGACAAGTCGCCGTTGCTGCGAATGTAGTCGAGCCTAGTTTGGTTTAGAAACCTATCCTTTAGTGCCTCCGTAAACGTGTTGCTCAGGCTGGGCACAACTAAAGGTGCTAGATTCTGGAAGTATGCTACCGAGAAAGTCTTCGATTCGGGAGAAATGGAGGCTCCCGAGAATGAGTACTTCATGGTACACGATGAGAATAGAGAAACGGTAGCAACAAATGCCAATGCCCTAATGAGCCTATTCAACTTCATTCTGCTAAATATTCAGGTTGTATTCTTTAATTTTTCGATACAGGGTTCGCTCCGAGATGCCCAGCTCTTGAGCGGCATCCTTACGCTTTCCTCCGTACTTGTTTACTGCTTTTATGATAAGCTCCTTTTCCTTGTCGGCCAAAGATAGCGACTCTTGCTTAATTTCATGGGATATGTCGAGGTGCGACACATCTTCAAAATCGTCAACGTCGTTATCGGTGTCCAGATCGCCTATGGGGGTGTGCAGCGAAGAGTGTATGGGCGTGTAGCCTGGGTGCTGGGCGACGCTTCGTAGCGGATACACCACCTTGCCATCTGGCTCGTCGGGGGTGTGAAGCGCAGTTCGCGACAGCTCCTCAACACGTTTTTTTAGCGCATTCATATCGTCGCGCATATCGAAAAGAATCTTGTAAAGAATCTCCCTGTCGCTGGCGTACGATCGTTCGCCGCCATCTTTTCCCCCCACGTAAATTGCAGGAAGCGCCTTATCCTCGACATGCGGGATGTACAACATCAGCTTATCCACATCAACGGCACGCTCCTCCTCTATCACCGAAATCTGTTCGGTAACGTTCTTGAGCTGGCGGATGTTGCCTGGCCAACGGTAGGCCTCGAGCAGCTGCTTGGCCTCTGCGGTTAGCGTGATTGCGGGCATGCGGTACTTCTCGGCGAAGTCGGCCGCAAACTTGCGGAAAAGCAGCGAGATGTCGCCCTTGCGCTCGCGCAGCGGAGGTATGCTAATGGGGACGGTATTCAAACGGTAGTACAGGTCTTCGCGGAACTTGCCGTTTTGAATGGCCTGGGGCAGGTTGACGTTGGTGGCCGCTATGACGCGCACGTCGGTTTTCTGCGCTTTGGATGACCCTACCTTCATAAACTCGCCAGTTTCGAGCACGCGCAGCAGGCGAACCTGGGTTGATAGGGGGAGCTCGCCAACCTCGTCGAGGAAGATGGTGCCGCCATCGGCCACCTCGAAGTAGCCCTTACGGGTTTCGTGCGCTCCGGTAAAGGAGCCCTTCTCGTGCCCAAAGAGCTCCGAGTCTATGGTTCCCTCGGGAATTGCCCCGCAGTTTACGGCTACATACTGGGCATGCTTCCGCGAGCTAAGCTGGTGGATAACCTGGGGAAAAATCTCCTTACCAACGCCGCTTTCACCAACAATAAGTACAGACAGATCGGTAAAGGCAACCTGGTTAGCAATGTCGATGGCTCGCTCCAGCATCGGCGAGTTGCCAATAATTCCAAATCGTTGCTTAATTTTTGCAATATCCATTACGCATAACTGTTTTAGACTGTCAAAATTACCTTTTACAAGCGGTATAACAAAGCCTTATACCACCTTTTTTATAGCATTTATGACATTTTTTCCGATTTTTTGAGCCCTTTTGCCATGGAAGAATCAAGTCTTGTTTCATACCTTTGCGTCAAACTAAGTACGCCATGAAGTTTATTGGAATTATACCAGCCAGATACGCATCAACCCGATTTCCAGGAAAACCACTCGCCGACATTAAGGGCAAACCCATGATACAGCGCGTGTACGAGCAGGCCAGCAAGGTGCTACCGGTGGTGTACGTTGCCACCGACGACGAGCGCATATTCAACGCCGTGAAGGCTTTTAGAGGAAATGCGGTGATGACCTCTACGGACCACAAGAGCGGAACCGACCGCTGCGCCGAGGCCGTTCGCAAGGCGGAAATTGAGCGCGAGGAGATGTACGACGTGGTGGTAAACATTCAGGGCGACGAACCTTTTATCGTACCCGACATGCTGCTGAAGGTGATGAGCTGCTTTAACGATGGCAAAACCGACATCGCCACGCTGGTAAAGCCCTTTGGCGCCGACGAGGATATCTTCAACGCCAACTCGCCTAAGGTAGTGGTGAGCACCAGCAACTTCGCCCTATACTTCAGCCGATCGGTGGTGCCCTTCCTTCGCGGGGTGGACAAAAAGGACTGGCAGAAAACCCATACCTTCCTCAAGCATATAGGGCTGTACGCCTACCGCACCAAGATCCTGCACCAGCTTACCCAGCTCGAGCAGGGCGTGCTGGAAGAAGCGGAATCGCTCGAGCAGCTCCGCTGGCTGGAGAACGGCTACCACATTAAGGTGGAGTACACCGACCACCAGAGCTTCGGCATCGATACGCCCGAAGACCTGCAAAAGGCGCTACAGCTGAAACTTCTTTAGCGCTACGCCTTGAAATCCATTTTCGGCTTCATCAGGCATCTTTTCCAGAAGAAAAGGGGCAACAGCATAGAGCCGCTGCTCCACTCCAACGCCGAGAGGCTCTTCGGGGAGTGGAGCAGCGGCTTTGGCATTTCGGTGCCCCCGTCCAGCCGCCCGCTTCGGTTGGCAGACGTGGTGGGCAGCTACGCCGTAAGCGGAAGCAACCCCAGCACCACCAGCGAAGGCTACTTCGGGACGCTCCAACTGGAGCCCTGCGGGGCGCTCGTTAAGGCCTACTGGGAGATTGGCCACACCCACCAGCCCCAGCATGGCGTGGGCTTCCTGAAGAACGACCTGCTGGCGCTCGACTTCTACTACGCCGAGGCGGGCGAGCGCTTCTACGGGCAGGCGATCTACCGGGTGGCCGGCGATCGGCTCGTTGGCTTTTGGCGGGAGCATGCCGATGGCCGGATTGCCCCCGAGGTGGCCACCCTAAAGAATCGGCTCGTGTAGGCAACGCCCTAGGGCCGTCAAACTAAGGATCTTCCTCAAAACTCTAATGCATATTCATGGCTCGTTATCCTCCTGCTCAGGCAGGAGGGCAGAGGATGAGGTTACTCGTTTAAATTAAACATTTCACTTTACTTAGCGCTCTTAACCCACCCCTACCCCTCCCGTGGAGGGGACAACGTGCTGCTATTGGGCGTATATCTTTAAGTATTCAGGCTTAGCTTAACATCTATGGGCAAACCAGGAATGCAGGAGACCGCCAGAAGCCTTGCAGGGCCTCGTACTGATATCAGTACACCTTCCTGCAGTATGCAGGGCTCCGTACTGAAGCCAGTACACCTTCCTGCAGTGTGCAGGGACTCGTACTGAAGCCAGTATTCCTTCCTGCAGTGCGCAGGGCTCCGTACTGACGTCAGGATGGCTTCCTGCAAGCGCTGCTGCGCAGGGCCCGCGGGGGAGGCCTTTCCCTACATTACCATCATTTAGTAGCCATTAACGGTGGACGCCTCCAGTCTTTACTACCTTTGTCCATCCTTAAAATTTACTCTTACCACTAAGCGGTCGCTGGCCGCTAAACTTTTAATATGGCAAATACCTCACCCCTCGACTTGGGCAAAGCCCCAATCCCCAAGCTGCTGCTGCACTACGCCCTACCATCGATTATTGCCATGACGGCCTCGTCGCTCTACAACATTGTCGACAGCATCTTTATTGGGCATGGCGTTGGAGCCATGGGCATATCGGCGTTGGCCATCTCGCTTCCGCTGATGAACCTGGGCGCCGCCTTTGGGGCCCTTATTGGGGTGGGCGCATCGGCCCTGCTCTCCATCAAGATGGGCGAGGGGGATGTCCAAAGCCAGTTCAAGATTCTGGGGAATACCCTTACGCTGAACATCCTCCTCGGCGTGATCTACACCGTCGTTGGGCTCTGGTTTCTCGACCCCATCCTAACGCTATTCGGGGCCAGCGAGCACACGCTGCCCTACGCCCGCCAGTTTATGCGGATCATCCTTATCGGGAATATCTTTACCCACATCTACCTAGGGCTAAACACGCTCCTGCGCGCATCGGGGCATCCGCGCCACTCCATGGTAATTGTGGTGATGGCGGTGGTGGTTAACGCCATCCTGAACGCGCTCTTCATCTTCGTTTTTAGGTGGGGAATTGCAGGGGCCGCCTGGGCCACCGTCACCGCGCAGCTGCTGGCCACCCTGTTCGAGATCGCCTACTTCTCCCGCAAATCGCACCCCATCCACTTCAAGGCCTTCGCCCTGAAGCTGGACGGCCACATCGTACGCTCGATATTTGCCATTGGGATGGCCCCCTTTCTGCTGAACATCGGGTCGAGCATCGTGGTGGTGTTCCTCAACAACGTCCTGATGCAGTACGGCGGCGACCTCTACGTGGGGGCCTTCGGCATTGCCAACCGCATCCTCATGGTGATTGCCATGATAACGTTCGGGCTCACCCAGGGGATGCAGCCCATCGTAGGGTTCAACTACGGAGCCCGCCACATTGGCCGGGTGAAGCAGGTGGTGAAGCTAACCATCGCGTGGGCCACCATCTGCACCACCGCCGGAACCATTGGCGGCGTCCTGTTCCCCCGAACCATTGCCACCATCTTCACCACCGACGCCGGGCTGATCGACATCGCCGAAAACGGGCTCCGCATCGTATTCATCGGCTTCCCCATTGTTGGATTCCAGATTGTATGCGCCAGCTTCTTCCAGTCCATCGGCATGGCCAGCCGGGCCGTCATCCAGTCGGTGCTCCGCCAGATGGTGCTGCTGCTCCCCTTCCTGTTCATCTTCCCCAAATTCTGGGGAACCACTGGGATATGGGCCAGCATGCCCGCCTCCGACATCCTGGCCTCGCTCGTATCGGCCATCCTAATCGCCAGCGAGTGGCGGAAGCTCAACCGCCTGGCGCTCGAGGCCAAGAAGCAGGCCGCACCGCAGGAGCTGCAGCCCGCGTAGCCCCATTTGGCGCTATTGCCCCATTTGGTTAACTTTGCCAATTGCGCGCGGCACGCGCTTAAATTGCAATCATTAAGAATAACATACCCATGAAGAAGTTCAAGAGACATCTGGTAACCTCGGCGCTACCCTACGCCAACGGGCCAGTACACATAGGCCACCTCGCTGGGGTGTACATCCCCTCGGATATCTACACCCGCTACCTCCGCCTCAAGGGCGAGGATGTGATCCACGTTTGCGGAACCGACGAGCACGGCGTGCCCATCACCATCAAGGCCAAGCAGGAGGGCGTAACCCCTCAGGATATCGTGGACAAGTACCACAAGATCATCGGCGACTCGTTCAAGGGGCTGGGCATCTCGTTCGACATCTTCTCGCGTACCACCACCCCAACGCACTACGCCACCGCATCGGAGTTCTTCAAGAAGCTGCACGACGCGGGCAAGTTCGTGGAGCAAACCTCCGAGCAGTACTACGACGAGGAGGCCAAGCAGTTCCTGGCCGACCGCTACATCATGGGCACCTGCCCCCACTGCGGCAACGACCGCGCCTACGGCGACCAGTGCGAGAAGTGCGGCACCTCGCTCAACTCCACCGACCTCATCGACCCCAAGTCGATGGTAAGCGGCAGCAAGCCCGTGATGAGGGAGACCAAGCACTGGTACCTGCCGCTAGACCAGTACCAGAAGGACCTCGAAAAGTGGATTCTGGAAGACCATAAGGAGTGGAAGAACAACGTATACGGCCAGTGTAAGAGCTGGCTCGACCTCGGCCTTCAGCCACGCGCCGTAAGCCGCGACCTCGACTGGGGCATCCCCGTTCCCGTTGAAGGTGCCGAAGGAAAGGTGCTCTACGTGTGGTTCGATGCGCCCATCGGCTACATCTCGGCAACCAAAGACCTTACCCCCGACTGGGAGAAGTACTGGAAGAGCGAGGACACCAAGATGGTGCACTTCATCGGTAAGGACAACATCGTATTCCACTGCATCGTGTTCCCAGCCATGCTGATGGCAGAAGGCAGCTACAACCTACCCGAAAACGTACCCGCCAACGAGTTCCTCAACCTCGAAGGCGATAAGATATCGACTTCGCGCAACTGGGCCGTATGGCTGCACGAGTACCTCCACGACTTCCCCGGCAAGGAGGATGTGCTCCGCTACGTGCTTTGCGCCAACGCCCCCGAAACTAAGGACAACGACTTTACCTGGAAAGATTTCCAAACCCGCAACAACAGCGAGCTGGTGGCCATCTTCGGCAACTTCGTAAACCGCGCGCTGGTGCTCACCCAAAAGTACTTCGGCAACAAGGTGCCCGCAGCAGGCGAGTTAACCGACTTCGACCGCGAGACGCTAGCCGAAATGCCAGCCATCAAGAAGGCCGTAGAGGACTACATCGAGGTATACCGCTTCCGCGATGCGCTTAAGGAGGCCATGAACCTGGCCCGCCTAGGCAACAAGTACCTTGCCGACACCGAGCCCTGGAAGGTAGCCAAAACCGACATGGAGCGCGTGGCTACCATCCTTAACGTAGCGCTACAGATCACCGCCAACCTGGCCATCGTGTTCGAGCCATTCCTGCCCTTCTCCACCGAGAAGCTGCTGAAGATGCTCAACGCACAGGAGTTTGGCTGGGATAAGCTGGGCAGCACCGACCTACTAGCTGTTGGCCACGAGCTGGGCAAGGCCGAGCTGCTATTCGAAAAGATTGAGGATAGCGTGATAGATGCTCAGTTGAAAAAGCTCGAGGATACCAAGCTGGCCAACGCCCTAAAGGAGTACAAGGCCGAGCCCCAAAAGGACGAAGCCCAGTTCGACGACTTCATGAAGATGGACATCCGCGTGGGCACCATCACGGCTGCCGAAAAGGTGGCCAAGACCAAGAAGCTGCTGAAGCTAACCGTCGATACCGGCATCGACACCCGCACCATCGTATCGGGCATTGCCGAGCACTTCGACCCAGAAGCATTGGTTGGCAAGCAGGCTTGCTTCCTGGTAAACCTAGCTCCTCGTGAGATTAAAGGCATCACCTCTAACGGAATGATCCTTATGGCGCAGGATGCCGACGGCAAGCTCCGTTTGGTACAGCCCAACGAGGCCGTTAAGCCTGGCTCGCAGGTAGGATAATTGTCATTAGACAATGAATATATGTGTAGGGGCGCAAGATTTTGCGCCCCTACGTTTGTTTACAATCTTTCAGGATTAATAGCTCCGCCTCCCCCGCTCTTCATTGACTTAGCATACCTTCTTACCATATCTTAAGCCATCTTTTTAATCGTATATCAATCTCTAAGCCATGAAGACACAACTCCTTTTTACCATGGTTGCAGCGCTTACAATTGCGTCAGTAGAAGCTCGGGATAATAGTAAAAATTGGAATATTGGAGGAGGAGGAGGAGTTACAATGCCCTTTAACTTCACCAAGGAGTACTCGAAATACGGCTCCAACGCCTTTGCCGTAGCAACCTACAGCCTCTCCCCCACCTTTTCGGCAGGCTGCGAGGTTAACTACACCAACCTCACCAACAAAACAGCCACCGTAAGTAAAAACGTTAATACCGACTTCCTCGCCCTAATGGCCAAAGGGGTGTACACCTATAGGAACGCGATCCTGACCCCCTACTTCGCCCTGAATCTTGGCTGGTACAAGGCGCAGGAAGATCCCGGAGAGTTTGGCTACTCCGGCGAAATTGGCGTACTATACCGCCGCATCATCCTCGGGGTGGGCTACCATATTGCCACCACCAGAGGATTCGAATACCTCCAGCTCAACATTGGGTACCGCTTTTCGTTTTAGCAGTAGGCATGCGCCCGATACTTGAGGAATAGGCCGAGGTGCTTAGGGCATTCCCACGATGGAAGCCCGATACCTAAGCATCACAACACCCCGAATAGAAAGGCGAGGATGCTGCCTTAACCATAAAACATAGCCCCATGAAAAAAATACTACTAGCCCTGGCAATCGCAAGCGCCACGGCGGCAACGGCTCAATCGCAAAGCAGCAGCTGGGATGTATCCATTGGCGGTGGCGTAACCATCCCCACCAGCAAGGCCGCCGAATACTGCGAAACAGGTGCCAACGTCATCGCCAACGCCACCTACAGCATCACCCCCATGCTGGCCCTCGGAGGCGAGATCAACTACGCCTACCTGCACGACAAAACCACCACAGGCGCCAACATCGGCCACACCAACTTCGTCGCCTTTCTTGTAAAAGGAATGTGCACCTTTACGCAGAAGGGCATCCGCCCCTACGTTGCCCTCAACGCCGGATGGTACAAGGCCCACGACGACCCCGGCGAGCTTGGCTACGCCCCCGAGGTAGGCCTGCGGTACCGCAGCATTAGCCTCGGCACCAGCTACCATGTGGCCACCAGCCAGGGGTTCGAGTACCTAGAAATCAGCGCGAGGTATACCTTTTCGCTGTAGAAGTTCACTACCTAATAGCCGCTAAACAAAGAATTATACAACCCATACCTAGTAAAGAAAGGATAGCAATCAACCCCCAACGTATAATCGAAGTAATTGCAGTAAGCGTATTGGATTGACATTTATGGTATCCGTTGGCTTAAACGGTGAAAAAAATATCTCCATCTCCCCTAGTTGGCTATCTTTGAAAACAAAAATGCGATTCGAAAATCCATCTGTAAACGTAGAGGAACTCCCCAATGCCTCGAAGGCCAGCTACACGCCGCTGCACAACGACTACATCATGGTGCAGCTCTTCAACGCTATTGTGCTGTACGTATCCATATTTGCCGTTGTCGCCTTCGTGGCGCTGGTGGGGATTAACGCCTTCTGGTCTCATCCCATCCTATACACGATGCTAATGGTAGTGCTAATGCTTTCACTGCTGGGCCTTCAGATGTACCTTATCATGGTTGGCTTCAAGAACAAGGGCTACTGCATCCGTCAGCATGACGTGCTCTACCGAAACGGCCTCATCTTTAAGCGCGAGCTGGCCGTTCCACTTCGAAGAATTCAACACGTAGAGGTTAAGCGCGGCATCTTTTCGCGCATCTTCGATCTGGCATCGCTCCACATCTACACCGCTGGTAGCGGCAGCGTAGACCTAAAGATCCCGGGGCTAAGCCTCGCCGATGCCGAAAAGCTGATGGAGCACCTTTCCCAAACCATCTCCCATGAGCGCTAAGTCCATCGACCTTACCCAGCCCACACGGCTACACCTAGGTGGCATGGTCATCCTCTTTGGGCTATCGGCTAAGAAGTTTTTGCAGTACATCTGGCCTATTCTGCTCATCCGCGTGTTCGACAAGGATGGGTCGGTACCCGCCGCCCTCATCCTGTTAGCCATTATTGCCGCCGGAGCCCTCGCTCATGCCCTGCTCGAGTACCTCTACTTCACCTTTCAGATTTCCAAGGCCGAGCTAACGGTACGCAGCGGCTACATCCGCAAGAAGCAGGTATCCATTCCCCTTTCAAAAATTCAAAGCCTCAACATGAAGCAGAACCTGCTCCAGCGGCTGCTAAAGATTTACGCGCTTGAGGTGAATACCGCCGGGGCCAAGGGCTCGGAGGTGACGCTGCAAGCCCTGAGCCTAACCACCATTCGCGAGGTAGAACAGCGGGTAAGCCTAGGTGCTTTGAGCAGCTCGGTAGAGGGGCACGAGGCGGAAAATGCCCCTACCACAAACGAAGAGCACGAGCATACCATAATGCGGCTAAGCCCCGCCGATCTGCTGAGGGTGGGCCTTACCAACAACCACATCAAGGTAATCCTTATCGTGTACGGTTTCCTGTTTGGGATCTACGACGACCTTCCCGAAAAGTGGCAGCGGTTGGTAGTAGACACGCTCGATCAGGTCTCGGCACAAGCCTCCAGCCAGCTGGCCATCTACCTTGCCTTGGGGCTGCTGTGCGCCATCGTCTTTACGGTTACGGGGGCCATTCTGGCAACCTTTGCCTGGCACTTCAACCTGAAGCTGAGCCACACGCCCAGCCGATTAGTGCTGGATGCCGGACTCGTTGCGCATAAGCGGGTGCTTATCCCCTTCAGGAAAATCCAGACACTTAGCTGGACCACCAATCCGCTTCGAGGGCTAATCGGCATCTTCGCCGTTTCGGTGGGGCAAGCATCCTCGCTTGAGGAAACCGAAAAGATGAAGGCCAACGTTCCAGGATGTACCGATGCTCAGGTAGAGCAGATCCAGCAGGCCCTCTTCGGTACCAGCCTAATGGCCCAGCCGGAGGAGCTGCACCGCAGCCATTGGATGTACCTCCGCAACCTCTGGCTGACGCTAGGGCTAGCTCCTGCCGCCTTAGTTTCCGTTGTGGGCTACCTCGCAGATAACCCGCTGGTATGGAGCTGGCTTTGGGCTATCGTATACCTACCCTTTGCCTACCTAAGCTGGCGCCACGCCTACTTCTACATGGACGAGCAGCACGTGGTGGTGAGCAGCGGCTCGTTTGGCCACAAGCGCCAGATGTTTGCCCTACATAAGATTCAGGGGGTGTCCGTACACCAGTCAATCTGGCAAAAGCCAAGGGGAAGAGCCACCGCCACCCTCTACCTAGCAGGCGAAACCATCACCCTATCGCAGATAGACGCCACCACAGCCTACGCGCTACGCGACTATGCCCTCTACCTAGCCGAGAGCGAGCAGCAATCGTGGATGTAAGGGCGAAAGATTATTCCCCCCTACATTTTATTGACGATTCCACCGCTCCAGCAGCCCCCTCCATCTCCTCCCCAATAGGCATCGCCCAGCAGCGGCCCATCCTACGGCAGCAGCCCAATGGGCATCAGCCGAGGGGTAGGCACCCTACTGCCGTGCAAAATGCAAGATCCCCGGGGTATCTTCATTTTGCAGGTATGGAAAATAGTGATACCTCGGGGTATTTTCATTTTGTCGGCATGCAAAGTTGAAATACCCCAAGGCTTCTTCATTTTGTCGCCCTACAAAATAAAAACACCCTGGGGCATCTGCATTTTGTCAGCTTGCAAAATGGCGATACCCCGAGGCTCCTTTATTTTGCACGGTAACAAAGTAAAAGTACCCCGGGGATTCTGCATTTTACAGCCCTGCAAGATGGAAGTACCCCGGTGGTATCCTGCTTTACCTCCAACGGAGGGTAAACGCCAATGGACGGATACCCATTCCCGAGGCCATCCGAAGCCATCGTCCGCAAATAGTCGGCTAAACGCTTGGCGCTCTCGGGCAGAATGGTAGCTTTGCAGCACTAAAACAAACGCTATGCAACGCTACCTACTTACTATCATACTCCTCTTGGGCGCCATCGGTACCATGGCGCAGCGGGGCGAGAAGGCCATCAGCCCACAGCAGATGGTAAAGGATATCATGGCCCTGGAGGCCGACTCCATGCAGGGCCGCCTGCCCTGCACCCTAGGTGAAACCCGCACGGTGGCCTACCTCACCGCCCGCATGAAGGCGCTGGGCCTACGCCCCGCCTTCGGCACCAGCTACACGCAGGCGGTGCCGCTGGTGGCCATCCGCAGCCAGCTGCCGCAGGCCATCACCATCACCTCGCCCGAAGGGATTCCGCTGGAGTACCAGGCAGGCACCGATTTTTCGGTTTGGAGCCCAACCACCCAGCCAACGGTTAGCCTCAAAAATTCGCCCATGGTGTTCGTGGGCTTCGGCGTAACGGCGCCCGAAAGCCAGTGGGACGACTTCAAGGGCATCGACCTAAAGGGCAAAACCATCGTGGTGCTGATAAACGACCCCGGCTTCTACAACAACGACACCACCCTGTTCAAGGGCCGCGCGATGACCTACTACGGCCGCTGGCGCTACAAGTTTGAGGAGGCCGAGCGCCGCGGTGCCGCTGCCTGCCTTATTGTACATGATGATGCGGGTGCCGGATACCCCTGGAGCGTGGTAAACGGCCACACCAACAACAAGGAGTTTTATATTGATGATCCTGCGCTGGAGAATCCCCGCTGCATAGTAACCGGATGGCTCACCAAGAGCGCCGCCGTCAGCCTGATGGAGGCTGTCGGATATCGCCTAACAGACCTGATGGAGGCGGCGGCCAAGCCCTCGTTCCAGCCGGTAGACCTGCGCTGCAGCTTCTCCATCAACATAAAGAACGAATTCACGCGAGGCCAGTCGCACAACGTGGCCGGCTACATACAGGGGTCGAAGTACCCCGACGAGGTGATCGTGTACAGCGGCCACTGGGATCACCTGGGGTTCGGCAAGCCCATCGCAGGCGACTCCATCTGCCACGGCGCCTCCGATAATGCATCTGCTATATCTTGGATGTTTGCCATCGCGCAGGGCTTTCAGGATGGGCCGGCGCCCGAGCGCTCCATCCTCTTCCTCTCGCCCACCGCAGAGGAGGCCGGGCTGCTGGGCAGCAGCTACTACGTGCAGCACCCCACCTTCAGCATGAAGAAGACCGTAGCCATGTTTAACACCGACGTGTTCGTGTTCATCGGCAAGTTTAGGGATGTCACCATCACCGGCCCCGGCCACTCCGAGCTCGACGGCATGCTCCGCGACGCCGCTGCCACCCAAGGCCGCTACCTCGCCGACGACCCCACCCCCGAAAATGGCATGTTCTACCGCTCCGACCAGCAGCCCTTCCTGAAGGCTGGCGTACCCGCCCTGTTCGCTAAAGGATATATCGATAACATTGAGCTAGGAAAGGAAAAAACCGCACAGGTAAATGCCGACTACTGGAAGACGGTATACCACAAGCCCACCGATAGGTTCACTCCAGGGGTGAGCAAGATTGATGGCGTGTACCAGGATGCCATCCTCTTCTACCGCCTCGGCTACAAGCTGGCCAACAGCCGCACCGTCCCCAAGTGGATGAGGAGCTCGGAGTTTTACGTGGAGAGATGATCGGAACACTGATACTACTGATTGGCCTGATTTACGCTGATATTATAAAAGGGAGAGCCGATGTACATGCATCGGCTCTCCCTTTACTCTTTTAACTTCTGAAATAACTTCGTTTAACTCCTGCTCTAGTATGCTCCCCCAAACATCTGCTGCACCACCAGCAGCGCCTCATAGAGCCGATCCACCTCCTCCTTGGTGTTGTACATGGCAAACGATGCGCGAACAGTACCATCGATACCAAAGTGGTCCATGATGGGTTCGGTGCAGTGGGTTCCGGTGCGGACTGCAATACCCAGCTTATCGAGCACCATGCCCGTATCGAGCATGTGAATACCGTTTAGCAAGAGTGATACGATGGCAGCCTTATGCGGAGCCTTACCGTATACAGTCAGGCTTCCTATGGTCGATAACCGCTGGTTGGCGTAGTGAAGTAAGCTATGCTCGTGCGCTTGGATGTTCTTCAGACCAATCTCTTCGATATAGCGAATGGCTGCACCCAACCCAACGGCACCAATATAGTTGGTTGTTCCCGCCTCGAACTTAAGCGGTAACTCTGCCCAGGTGGTACCCGTTGGCAGCTTCACGTGAGCAATCATATCGCCCCCGCCCTGATAGGGAGGCATCTCCTCAAGGTACTTTTCTTTTCCGTAAAGTATTCCTATACCCGTTGGACCATATACCTTATGACCAGCAAACACGTAGAAGTCGGCATCGATATCCTGTACATCTACCTCCATGTGTGGTGCAGCCTGCGAACCATCCACCAGCACCGGAACACCCAAAGCATGGGCTCGCGCCACAATCTCCTTAACAGGATTGATGGTACCAAGCGAGTTGGATACGTGAACCAGCCCAAGGATCTTTGTCTTTTCGGTGATTAGGCTTTCAAGAAGGTTATCCTGAAGGATTCCTTTACTATCGAATGGGATGTACTTAAGAATAGCCCCCTTTCGCTGGCATAGCAGCTGCCAGGGCACGATGTTGGCGTGATGCTCCATCTCGGTGATTAGCACCTCGTCTCCCTCCTTGATGTACTTCTCGCCAAACGAGTATGCCACTGTATTGATAGCGGCCGTAGCTCCGGCGGTGAAGACAATCTCGCGGGTACTGGCGGCATTCAAAAACGAGCGCACCGTTTCGCGGGCAGCCTCATACATCTCGGTGCTCTGCTGCGATAGGTAGTGCACCCCCCGATGGATGTTAGCATTCCAAAAGATGCTCATCTGGTTCACCGATTCGAGCACAGCACGAGGCTTCTGCGTGGTAGCACCATTATCCAGGTACACCAAAGGTCGCTTATTCACCTCGCGTGCCAGTATTGGAAAGTCTTCGCGTATCCTATTTACGTCGTACATTTTTTTTGAGATATTAGATGTTAGATGTTAGATTTTAGACTACGATCACATCTAAAATTGTTTCACCTAACCTCTCAATTCCTTTTTATCTAAAAGATGATAAACCACATTAGCATCAGCAACCTTACCTAAAGAGGTCTAATATCTAAAGTCTAACATCTAAAAATTACATGCAATGCATCTCGCACACGTTGCAGCGGCTTAGCTCGCCACGCAGACGCTTGTTTACAAGCTCATCGATGCGGTCGCGTAAAGGCTCAATGCCTATGTGCTGAATTACCTCGTGGGCAAATCCAAACATCTGAAGTAGCGTAGCCTCGCGCTCTCCAATACCGCGGGCACGCATGTAGAATACCTGATCGGTATCGGGCTGACCAACGGTTGCTCCGTGGCTACACTTCACATCATCAGCATAGATCTCGAGCTGAGGCTTGGTGTACACCTTGGCATCGTCGGTAAGCTGAAGGGTACGGTTACTTTGGTACGCCTCGGTCTTCTGGGCATCCCTAGCCACGTACACCATTCCGTTGAAAGCAGCGACCCCGTTATCGTCGAGCACACCCTTAAAGAGCTGGTTGCTGAAGCAGCGTGGCACGTTATGGTTAACCACGGTGCGGCTATCCACCTGCTGGTCCTTATCAACTAGGTATAGACCCGATAGCTTATTCTTGCACTCTTCGCCATTGAGGTTCGCGGTTACGTTATTGCGCACCAAACCACCATGCAGGGTTACTGCGTGAGAGGTATACCGGCTTTGCTTATCCTGATGCACGTACACATTAGAGATGAGCGTTGAGCCATTGTTCGCATTCTGCATCTTTACCACCTCTACATAGGCATTGCGCTCAACAAAAACCTCCGTAACCGAATTGGTAAGGAAACTATTTGTTGATAACGTATGATCGCAGATGGCAACCTTAGCTTCGCTATTCTCCTCGAAGATGAAAAGATTTCGAGGCTGGGTAAGAATATCCTCGTTGGAAACAAATCCATTTAAAATCTGAATTGTCTTGTCGAGAACAACTCCCTTTGGTACGTAGAGGAATACGCCATCCTGTGCAAATGCAGTATTGAGTGCGGTTAACCCCTCGTTTGCATTATCGGCAACCTTGTTGTAGTACCTCTCGAACAGTTCAGGATACTGGGTTGATGCAGCGGCAAACGAGCCAAATACAACCCCATTATCCAAAACGGATAACTTCTCTCCGAAGTAGAACCCATTCACCAGCATTGCCAAATGGGCATTCAGGTTGGGCACATCGCACTTAAAGAGGTCCGATTGTTCAACGGAGATATTCTGCGAGGCAAAGTACTTTTCGTACTCGTTTTCGAATACCGATTGGATATCGGTATACTTATACTTTTCGTTTTTCTTGTTGGGGATGCCGTTGAGCAGGAAGCTCTCGATGGCATCGGCACGAACGTTGTTCACCGCAAGCGAGACCCCATCGGTAAGCATCTCCATGTTGGCGATGTAGAGGTCAACCAGCGATTTTACAACGTTATTTTCTATAGGCTTACTCATTTCTGCTCAGATTTTGGGGCATTAGAATTCGCCATCCTTAATTAGCCAGTCGTAACCCTTTTCCTCCAGCTCAAGCGCCAGTTCCTTACCCGCCGACTTGATGATGCGACCGTTGTAAAGCACGTGCACAAAGTCTGGCACGATATAGTCGAGCAAGCGCTGGTAATGGGTGATAACTATGGTTGCGTTATCGGGCCTCTTAAGCTTAGTTACGCCTGTAGCTACAATGCGTAGCGCGTCGATGTCCAATCCCGAGTCGGTTTCATCGAGGATTGATAGCTTTGGCTCAAGCATCGCCATCTGGAAGATCTCGTTACGCTTCTTTTCTCCACCCGAGAAGCCCTCGTTCACCGAACGATTGGTAAGCTTAGCATCTATTTCAACGATCTGGCTCTTCTCGCGCATCATCTTCAGGAAGTCAGATGCCGAGATGGCAGTAAGCCCCTTGTATTCGCGATGCGCGTTAACGGCGGCACGCATAAAGTTGGTCATCGATACCCCTGGGATCTCCACAGGATACTGGAATCCTAGGAAGATACCCTCTCGTGAACGATCCTCAGGCGATAGTTCTAATAGGTTCTTACCTTCAAAGATCACCTCACCATCGGTAACCTCAAACATTTCCTTGCCAGCCAAAACCGATGCAAGAGTACTCTTACCAGAACCGTTAGGCCCCATGATTGCGTGAACCTCGCCAGGGTTTACCTCGAGGTTGATTCCCTTTAGGATTTCCTTGCCATTAATGCTGGCATGAAGATTTTTTATCTGAAGCATTTCTATTCGTTTTATATAAGTAGATAGAAGAGGTTAACCGACGCTTCCTTCCAAAGAAACAGCTAACAACTTTTGCGCCTCAACGGCAAACTCCATTGGCAGCTTATTGAGCACCTCCTTGGCATAACCGTTTACAATTAGTCCAACGGCCTCCTCGGTTGATAGACCACGTTGGTTGCAGTAGAAAATCTGGTCTTCGCCAATCTTAGAGGTGGTAGCCTCGTGCTCTACAATAGCGCTCTTGTTGTTAGTTTCGATGTAAGGGAAGGTATGCGCTCCGCACTTATCGCCCATAAGCAGCGAATCGCACTGCGAATAGTTGCGGGCGTTATCGGCATTCTTGGTAACCTTAACCAAACCACGGTAGCTGTTGTTGCTCACCCCTGCCGAAATACCCTTCGATACAATACGGCTCTTGGTGTTCTTACCGATGTGGATCATCTTAGTACCGGTATCAGCCTGCTGGTGGTTGTTGGTAACTGCCACCGAATAAAACTCGCCAACGGAACTATCGCCCATCAGGATGCAGCTGGGATACTTCCAGGTAATTGCCGATCCAGTTTCGATCTGCGTCCACGAAAGTTTTGCCCTATCACCTTTACAAATGCCGCGCTTGGTAACGAAGTTATAGATACCGCCTCGTCCCTCCTTGTCGCCGGGATACCAGTTCTGAACGGTGGAGTACTTCACCTCAGCATCCTTCATCACCACAATCTCGACGATGGCAGCATGCAGCTGGTTCTCGTCGCGCATCGGGGCGGTACACCCTTCGAGGTAGCTAACGTAAGCCTTCTCGTCGGCAACGATAAGCGTACGCTCGAACTGACCCGTGTTAGCCGCATTGATACGGAAGTAAGTCGACAATTCCATTGGGCAACGAACCCCCTCCGGAATGTAGCAGAACGACCCATCGCTGAATACAGCCGAGTTAAGCGCAGCAAAGTAGTTGTCGGTATAGGGAACCACCGAAGCCAAATACTTTCGCACCAAATCGGGATGCTCGCGAACAGCTTCGCTAAACGAACAGAAGATAATTCCCTTTTCGGCAAGCGTATCCTTAAAGGTAGTCTTCACCGACACGCTATCCATTACCGCATCTACAGCAACACCGGCAAGGTGAGCCTGCTCGTCGAGCGGAATGCCTAACTTGTCAAATGTCTCCTTAAGTTCAGGATCGACCTCATCCATACTTTCGTACTTAGCCTTTTGCTTAGGCGCCGAATAGTAGATGATGTCCTGGTAGTTGATTTCAGGAATTGTCAAATGCGCCCAATGGGGCATTTCCATCGTCTGCCAGTGGCGAAAAGCCTTGAGCCTAAACTCAAGTAGCCATTCCGGCTCCTCCTTTTTTTGGGATATGAGTCGGACGATATCCTCGTTCAATCCCTTCGGAATTTTGTCCTCCTGAACATCGGTAACAAAGCCGTACTTATATTCGCCCTTTGTTACGTCGTCTAGGATGTTATCTTGACTATCCATTACTGCATATCTTTGTTTGTCGGACTAACAAAGCTAAACCATTAATGTTTACCTTTGTAATCGGTCACAAGTTGTTATGTAGAATAAATCTAAATTGGGTCAAAGATAGTCAGTTTTTTAAAAACCAAACCCCAAAATCAACTTTAAAACCACATCAATCACCAAAAAAGAAAGAAGAAATGCCATCAAACGATATTAAGCGCACGGAGTTATCGGCACTCGGAGAGTTCGGACTTATCGACCACCTTACCGCATCGCTAAAGTACAAACAGGATTCTACCCAAACCGGCGTTGGCGACGATGCCGCCGTAATCGACATGGGTGACAAGTACCTGCTGCTATCCACCGATCTACTTCTGGAAGGGATTCAGTTTGATCTTACCTACACCCCCCTCCGCCACCTCGGCTATAAAGCGGTCGTGACGAGCATTTCGGACATCTACGCCATGAACGGAACGCCAACGCAAATCACCATAGGTATTGGCATATCGAAACGCTTCTCGGTGGAGATGCTCGACGAACTCTACGATGGTATCCGCCTTGCCTGCGACACTTACAACGTAGATCTTGTTGGTGGCGACACCACCAGTTCGCTAACGGGGCTTACCATAAGCACCAGCGCGGTTGGCTTTGTTGATAAGAAAAAGGTTGCCTACCGCAGCGGCGCTAAGGAGAACGACCTGATCTGCGTGAGCGGAAACCTAGGCGCAGCATTTATGGGCTTACAGATTCTGGAGCGCGAAAAGCGCGTGTTTGCAGGCAATACCAACGTACAGCCTCAACTCGAAGGATTCGACTACATCCTGCAGCGCCAACTAAAGCCCGAAGCTCAAAAAGATATAATAGATCTGCTCTCCGAGTTAGGCATTCAGCCTACTTCGATGATCGACCTTTCGGACGGATTGGCCTCTGACACCCTTCAAATCTGCAAGAGTTCGAAGGTTGGCGCCCGCATTTACCTCGATAAGATGCCTATTGCCAGCGAAACGTTTAGGGCTGGCGAGGAGATGAACTTCGATCCTGCCGTTGCTGCCCTAAATGGTGGCGAAGACTACGAGCTGCTCTTCACCGTACCCATCGAGCTGCAC
Source organism: uncultured Acetobacteroides sp. (assembly GCF_963678165.1). Classification (NCBI taxonomy): domain Bacteria; kingdom Pseudomonadati; phylum Bacteroidota; class Bacteroidia; order Bacteroidales; family Rikenellaceae; genus Acetobacteroides; species uncultured Acetobacteroides sp. The sequence continues at coordinate 3,991,139 of NZ_OY782755.1, forward strand.
GAACAGCTGAAAAATCTTGCCGGCATCGACGTTATCGGCCACATCACCTCCGAAAGCGCAGGAACCTTTTTGGTAACACCCGATGGCGGCGAAATACCGCTGCAAGCACAAGGCTGGGATTCGCAAGAATAGTTAGTTATCAGAAACCAAATTGATCAATAACAAACGAATGCCCAATAGCAAACTAGTCATATTCACTGACAGCTACCCTTACGGAAGTGCAGAACCCTTTCTGGCAAACGAACTGGAATATCTTGCAGTTGCATTCGGAGATATTCTCATTATTCCCCTGAACTACGGCACATCGAAGAAGGCACAATCACTACCCGCAAACGTTACCTGCACCAAGCCTATTCTTAACAGCACCAAGAATAAAGCGGAGCTCGCCAAACGAGGGCTACTGAATTGCGCACCTATTGGGAAGTACCTCGGGGAACTGCTTCGGGGAAAGGTAACCTCGTCGGCAAAAGCAATGTGGAGCTGGAGCATTGGGCTGCTACTAAGCCGCGCTATCCTATCCAGCAAGCAGGTTAGTAATGTTCTAGAAGATGATACCTACACAACTCTCTACTTTTACTGGGGAGTTCGTAGCTCATTCATCGTTCCTTTTATCAGTGAAAATTGTAAAAATATTGCCGTTCGCTTCCATGGATCGGACACCTACGAGGAGACCAATGGCGGATACATCCCTCTTCGCAGTCAGCAGCTGGCTAAAGTCAACAAATGCTACTTCTGCTCCGAGTATGGACGAAAGTACGTTGAAAGCAAGTATCCCTTTGTCACCAAAAAAGCCGAAATTGCAAGGCTTGGCGTGCACGATCGAGGAATCTGCCAACCAAGTACCGATGGCGTATTTCGCATTCTTACATTATCGAACATGGTGCCACTTAAGCGCCTTGAATTGCTAGTGGAAGCGCTGATGCAAGCCTCTATTCGCATAGAGTGGACACACATCGGCGACGGCGAAACATGGGAGGTGGTAACCTCTGCAGCCCTGAAACTCCCCCAAAACGTAAAGGCAACTTTCCTTGGTAGGCAACCCAATGCGCAAGTAATCGAGTACCTCACCAAGAATCCAACCGACCTGTTCGTAAACGTCAGCAGTAGCGAGGGCGTTCCTGTTTCCATCATGGAAGCCCTATCGATGGGCATCCCCGTTTTGGCAACAGCCGTAGGTGGTTCTCCCGAAATTGTTGACGATACCGTAGGCAAACTCGTATCAGCCAACGTATCGGCGGTAGAACTAATGCACGAGATTGAGGACATTGCCAAGCATCGCAGCTACGAAACGCTTAGGAGCAATGCAAGAAATCGCTGGGCTGAACGCTGCGATGCATCAGCACTTTACCAGCAATTTTGCCAATCAATTTTAAACATTTAATACCGTTCTCTATTTATAAAGACAGGTGCCAATTTTCGTATACCTTAAATTGCTACCTTAGAGACGAAAATTAACTTTGTAAAAAATATTTACAATGATAGACGGAAAAGTAGTTATAGGAATCACTCAAGGCGACATAAACGGAATCGGCTACGAAGTTATCATGAAAACTTTGGCTGATACCCGCATTAACGAAATATGCATACCCGTGGTTTATGGATCACCTAAAGTGGCCGCCTTCCACCGTAAGCTCATCAACGTAGAGAACTTCTCTTTCAACCCAGCAAAGAGCATCGAAGATATTCATCCAAAACGCTCGAACATGATAAACGTTATGGATGATAACGTACGTGTTGATGCCGGCAAATCGACCCCAATGGGTGGAGCAGGTGCCGTTACAGCCCTCGATATTGCAACTCAGGATTTAATGGATGGCAAGATTGACGTTCTGGTAACAGCTCCAATAAACAAGCAAAACGTACAATCGGAAGAATTCACCTTTCCGGGACATACCGAATACCTGGAAAAGCGCTTTAACAGCCAGTCGCTAATGATTATGATTAGCGACATTCTAAAAATAGGTGTGGTAACCACCCACGTTCCTATTAAGGATTTGCCCTTCCTTATTTCGAAGGAACTTATTCTTGCCAAACTGCGAACGCTCAACGAATCGCTGGTTGTAGACTTTGCCGTTCGTGGACCACGCATTGCCGTGCTAGGACTAAATCCACACGCTGGCGATAGCGGTTTGATTGGCATCGAAGAAAACGAGGTTATTATCCCTGCAATAAATGCAGCCAACGAGGAAGGTATTATGGCATTTGGACCCTATCCTGCCGATGGTTTTTTTGGTTCCGACAGCTTCCGCAAGTTCGATGCCGTACTTGCCATGTACCACGATCAGGGGCTTATTCCATTTAAGGTAACCTCATTTGGCAGCGGCGTTAACTATACCGCAGGTCTCCCTGTAATCAGGACATCACCTGCACATGGAACTGCCTACAATCTGGTTGGACAGGATATCGCCTCGCCCGACAGCTTCCGCAGCGCCATTTACGCAGCAATCGACATCTTCCGTAACCGTTCGATGTACCACGAAATTTCTAAGAATCCACTACCTCACGTAGACCCTGATTCGATTTAGATTTTACGATCAAATACATTATAAGAGAAAGAGTCCGGCATTTTACCGGACTCTTTTATTTTACAATATAGGGTTTCACCTATTCAATGATGGAGTTCATTTCACATCTTCACCCATTTAATCAACCTACTAGATTAATTAAACGTGTAACGGATACCAAACTGCAATATCCAACAGTTTGAAGAACTCTTGTATGTGTCAACACTTTTGTTGATCAAATATTTACTCTTATCAGTATTAGTTAAGGTAGCCATTGAGTATCTAGGAATATTATTCACTGCACCTTCTGAGTACAAAATCTTACCATAATTAGCAGGAGCAGTGGTATGTGTTACTCCCCAAGAGTTGTTAAGTAGGTTAGCAGCATTTAGGATGTCAACGCTGAACTGTAGAGTATTCATCTGACCACCAACTTTAATTTTAAAATCTTGAGCTACCTTTAGGTCAATGCGATTTAACCAAGGCAATTGAGCACCGTAAGCTTCTGTATACTTTCCTTTTCTATCCTTCAAATAATCATCTTGATTGATAAAATTCCAGAACGCATCTGCCTGCTGAGCGGCTGTAAAGCCATTCTTGTCAACAAAGGTGATCTCATCCTTTGTTTTAGGAACATAGATAAGGTCGGAACTTTGCCCATCACCATTCATATCGTTACCATAGTAATACGTATAGGAACCTTCGTAATAACCAGTATAGAACATCCCAATACTCGTACAGAAGTTACGTCCCTTACCATACTCAATCTTATAGTTTGCAGAGGCTATAACCTTATGAGGAGTAAGATACTGAGAGTATTGAAGACCTGATAGATTTGGACTATCTACAGAATATAAGTTCTGCCAAGAAGAATAAGCCTGACTACCTGGAAGACCTGATACTTCCTTAGCATACATTCTAATATAAGAAGCCATCAGGTATAAATCCTTAATAGGCTGTGCATTCACCATAAAGTTAAAACTCCCGCTATAGCCTTTCTTCGTATTGCTAAGGACAACAGCCCCTCCAGTTACGGATGAAACTACACTTGGAGTACTAACGCTTTTATAATTATAACGATTATCAGGGCCAGCAAAACGAGTAAGGTTTCCTTCATTAACAACGTTCCAGTTTTCCTGAGTTATAGCGTTAATATCTTTATTATACATTCCTTCAACAGTGAAACTTAAAGGAAATGAAGTTGGAGCTTGGTAATCTACGGCAACGGAACTCTTCCATACTTGAGGTAACTTGAAGTCGTCGGCAACACCTACTATAGACGCACCGCTTAACTTTGCACTTGCATTGGAATAAGTAGAAGTTGTTGGTAAACCAAGAGTGCTAATCATTTGATCTACGTCAGTGATAACTCCTCCTGCTAGTTTAGAAAGTGTTGCAGCATCTGTAATTTGAACGGTATTCTGAAGCATCATACCGTTTGTAGGCATGTTGGTGAAGAACACCAATGGAATACGACCCGTAAAGATACCAGATCCTCCACGAACCACAAGGCTGTTGTCCTCAAAGACTTTCCAATTGAAACCAACGCGAGGCGAAAGGAGCACCGAATTCTTTGGCCATTTTCCATTATCGATTACAGGAGAACTATAGGAAGCATAGCTTGGATCTGTTTTTGCAATAAAATGATCTTTCCAGTTTAGAGCTTTAAATGCCTCGTTAGTTTCTAGATCATTTAAGAAAGTAAGTAGTTCTGCACGGATACCATATGTTACTTTAAGACTTTTAGTAACATTCCATTCATCCTGAAGATAAAGGCCAGATTGCGCAAATTTTACTTCTGCAGATGGGTTCGTGTTTCCATTATATCCATACGTTAATCCAAATGCAACTGGGGCAGCTCCGTTCTTAAAATCGTCAAAAGACTTATATTTATAATACCCCGTACCGTAACGCATAAAGTTGTTAAGAGCCATTTGGTTCTCAAAACTAAATCCACCTATGATTCTATGATTACCAATGGTCCAAGTTACATTGTCCTGTACGTTAAAGGTCTTATTTTGGACCTTATTATGCCAAGAAAAGAGTTCATATCCTGCACTCATAAAGGCATTACCATCTTTCCAAATGTCAATATGGGGGAATGGACTTGAATTAGAACTGCGTTCGCTAACAATATCAGAATAGGTAAGAAGGAGTCGGTTTTGAATATTCGTCCCAAATCTGCTATTAAGTTCACCCGTAACAGAATTGACATTGTCATCCATCATATAGCAGTTGTTCTTAAATGCCATTGCATCCTTAGAAATACGATCAGAGGCTGCTTTCGTGCCAACAGTTGAAGAGCCGTTAGTTGCAACATCCTGCGAATTCTTTGTCAGATTATAGCGAACGCTCAACTTATGATTGTTGTTAATGTTCCAATCTAAACGCCCCAAAAATTTATAGTTCTTTGTCCCTCCGTTATAGTCTGTATAAGAACCTGCATTGTAGCCATAAGGTTTATCTTTAAGAATGGCAGCAAAATCGTCCATGTCCTTTGCTGTTACACGGCTCTTCATCGCATCGGTATTGGAGATACCATTTTCCGATACTCCCCACTTAGTGATAGGTTGTGGCTGGTTTTCATACTCACCATTAATAAAGAAGAAAAGCTTATTCTTTACTAATGGACCTCCTACCGTAAATCCATAGGTTTCTTTAGACTCCTTAGGTCTATCACCCAAATCATAACCGTCTACTTTGTTTCCTCGTAGGTTCTCGTTTTTCCAATATCCATACGCACTACCCCTAAAGGTATTTGTTCCTGACTTTGTGATAGCATTTACACCACCTCCAACAAAATTGGTTTGACGAACATCAAATGGAGCAACAACAACTTGAACTTCCTCAATGGCATCAAGCGAAATTGGATTACCACCACCAGGGAGGCTGCTAGATAAACCGAAGTTATTATTCAGGTTAGCACCGTCAATGGTGAAACTATTGGTTCTACCATCACGACCCCCGATTGAGTTGTTTGCACCAGAATAAGGAGAAAGCCTTGTAAAATCGCTAAGACTACGATTAATGGTAGGGAGGCTTGTGAGCTGACTATTGGAAATGTTGGTAACAGCTCCCGTTTTTTCTCTAACGAACTTTGAACGAGTAGATGACACAACAACCTCATTAATGGTCACATCTGTATTACTCAATGTGACATTCAAACTAAGAGGTTCGCCCAGTTTCAAGTAAATATCATTATAAACACTTGACTGATAACCAACGAATGAAATGGTTACTTTGTAAGGACCACCAGTACGCATACCCTGTATTAGGAAGCGACCTTGCTGGTTGGTAACTGTTCCATACGTAGTTCCGGATGGAAGGTGAATTGCTTGAATGGTTGCTCCTACTAGTGTTCCATTCTTGTCTGAAACACGACCTTCAATTTCAGAAGTTGTAACCTGTCCAAACGCCAACGTACTAATTAGGGCTACCGCAATGGAGAGAAGTGCCCGCTTAAATAAAACTCTCATGTTCTGAACCGTTTTTAATTAACTTATGTTTCTGTTTGTAAAAGTATCGCTTAAGGTAACTACCTACGGTAGTACAATGTTAAGATTACATTATTTCTAAGCTATCCACACAGCCAACACTCGGTCAGACGTCCATCCTCAATATCTCAACTTGAATGCAAATGTATACTAAAATATTTAAAGCGCAATTAACCTATATTGATAAAATTTCTCTTTGAGCTACTATCAAAAAAAAGGGGCTATGCTAGCCCCCTTAGAATTGCTTGTGTAGCCCCTATATGCAGCTTTACGTACTCCCTCGAAGCCGAGGAAGATTGCTCTAACATTACCGAATCTTTTACTAGTAAATTCAATATATCACTTAGGTGGGCAAAGTCTGCTACCGAAAAGGCAGCTTTTAAGTCAACCAAGTCCTTTGCCTCTTGGAATTTCTGGTAGTTTGGTCCAATTACTATTGGCAATCCAAAGGTGGCTGCCTCGAGGGTGTTGTGTATGCCAACGCCAAAACCTCCACCTATGTAGGCTATCTTCCCATACCTGTAAACAGAAGATAGGATTCCTATAGTATCTATAACTAAAACTTGAGCGCAAGCAGCATCGGCAGGTGAGGTTTGCGTGTACCTAACGACTTTAAGCGCGCTGAACTTCGCGAGAATCTCCTGAATGTGCCCCTCCCCAATTTCGTGTGGGGCAACCACCATCTTTATGGAAGGGTTAGCGGCAGCGTATTCGGCGAGGATATCTTCGTCGGAAGGCCAGGTGCTGCCGGCTATAATGGCGAAATCGGTTGCTACAAACGCCTCAACGATTGGCAGGCTCTTTACATTGCTGGCGATGTCGGCAACGCGGTCGAAGCGGGTATCGCCCGAGATGGTTACGTTGGTTACGCCAATCGAGCGGAGCAAATCGGACGACTGCTGGTTCTGCACAAACAGCTGACGGTAGTTCCGGAGCACCCTGCGAAACATGCCGCCATACCAGCGAAAGAAGATTTGCTTGGGCCTGAAGATGGCGGATATGACGTAGGTTGGAATGCCATTCTGGTGAAGCGCCTGCAGGTAGTGATACCAGAACTCGTACTTGACGAAGATGGCCGCTTTGGGTTGAACGATTTGAAGGAAACGCTTGGCGTTACGGTAGGTGTCGAGTGGGAGGTAGTAGATATAGTCGGCACCCTGGTAGTTTTTGCGAATTTCGTAGCCGGAGGGGGAAAAGAAGGTGAGCAGGATCTTATGCGTGGGATGCTGCGTTCGGTAGGCCTCGATGACGGGGCGCCCCTGCTCGAACTCGCCCAGCGATGCGCAGTGGAACCAGACGATCTCCTCGCCACTGGGGATTTGCTCTTGGAGCCGCTTAAATAGGCCCCGCCTACCGCGTATCCACTGCTTTGCCTTAACGTTGGAGACTGATGCTATGAGGATAAGTAGGTAGTATATGCGCAGTAAAGCACTGTAGAGTAATATCATCGCTTTATATTCGAAATTAGGTGCGGCAAATTTACTCTTCTAAAGTAAGAATGGCAAATAATCTTGTCCGCTGCGCCGCAGAATCGCCTACGCTTTGCCCGTTTTGTTATACTTTTGCCCACCATGCTTTACCCGAATGGAGCTACGCCCGCCTAAAACAGAACAGCTATGAATGGAGATCCTAAGCTTTACGCGCTTCTAGAAGAATTGAACATTGGCTACGAGTACCACGAGCACCCCGAGGCGCCAACCATCGAGATTGCCATGCAGTACTGGGAGGGGATTGAGGCCACCCACTGCAAGAACCTCTTCTTTAGGAACCATAAGGGCAACAAGCACTACCTGGTTCTGCTGGAGTGCTCGCAGGCGCTGGACATCCACGATCTGGAGAAGCGGCTGAAGCAGGGCAAGATCAGCTTTGCCTCGCCCGAGCGGATGGAGAAGTACCTGGGCGTTAAGCCCGGCTCAGTGACGCCTTTTGCGCTGATCAACGACCTCCAGCGGCATGTCCATGTTTTTATCGACAAGAACCTGCAAGAGGCCTCGCGCCTAAGCTTCCACCCGCTTGTGAATACGGCCTCGCTAATCATCAAACAGGAAGACCTGATCCGGTTCCTCGACCATCAGGGCAACAGCTACGAGTTCATCGAGCTGTACTAGCGCCACTTTTTGGGGAGGTGCGCAGGGATTTCGCCGTTACCCCATTCTACGACAGCCCCGTTGTTGCGAGGTATTGGGCAGACCCTCGAAATCTCTGCCGCATGCCCGTACAAAGCGCCGATGGCGGTTCTCCCGCCATCGCCATTGATACAAATTCAATGGCCATTGGTGTAAATTCCTCACCGAGCTGAGCAAATTGCTCATCTCGGTGAGGAATTTGCTCACTTTCCTGACTAAATTGCTCACTCATCTGATTAAATTACTCACCTAACTGTGCAATTTGCTCACTCATCTGACGAATTTGCACAGCTTAATGAGGAATTTGCTCACTTAGCTGTGCAAATTCCTCAGCTAAGGATGCAAATTGCAGGGTCATCGACCAAATTTCGATGGTCATCGCCAAGCCCATCAGCCCAAGCCGTACGCTAAGGATGGCTGATGCGCTGCTTCGAAAGGGCGAGGATGGGCTCGGTATCGGTACATGGGTGAAGCGGGTTCTCCTTCCGCTTAGGCGGGGAAACAGGGGATTGGGCCTTTTCAGCTTTCGCCGATGAGCAGAACGATAATTGAGGGAGAATGTCGATCCTGCGCTTTTGTTCCAAATGCTTGCCAACAAACCAATAATCAACGCTCGAGAAATCCTAAATGCAAAATTACTGGCGGAGGCGCACAATAACGGCGGCATTTCGGAGTTACTATAAGGCGCAAGGATCTTTGATTATGGTATAATTCGCTTTGCAGAGAAGGCGTTGTTTAATACCTTGTCCCCGATTTTTGATTCTTTTACCATGGAACAAATCGTACGAAATCTTTCTACGCTAGCCATCATCCTAGGATTGGGATGTACCGCCGTTTTCGGCATCAAGCCCGGCGGCCGCTACGATACCCGCAGCATCACCCAGAAATACCCCAACGTTACCTTTACCCGGGTGACAACCCCCGATAGGTACCACCTGCAGCTGGCCGACATCGCCCCTACGGGCAAGGATAAGCACGTGACGGTGCTCATCTGCTACCCCGACTCGGGCAACGTTAAGGAGTGGCTCGGCTACGGAATGCTCCTAGCCGAGAGGGGCTACCGCGCCATCATGTTCGACTACCGCGGCTTTGGCGGCAGCGACAGGTTCCGCATCGAAAGGGATACGCTCTACTGCGACGAGTTCTGCACCGACGCCAGCACCGCCTACACCTACATCAAAAAGAATTACCCCAGCAGCAAGGTGGGGCTGTTCGGCCTGTCGATGGGCAGCATCATGACCACCGCGCTGGCCCTAAAACATAAGGGCGACTTCATCATCGGCGACTCGTACGTTGCCGACCTGGACAGCGCCATCGCCAAAATTGAACATATCTACGGTAAGAAGATGACCGTACCCGCCAGCTCGTACGACTACAACGGCGATCTGGCCTACGTCCGCCAGCCCATGCTGCTGCTCAACGGAAGGTACGACACCATCTGTGAGCCCAACTCAGCAGCCTTTGGCGGAAGCAAGCATGTGGAGGCTATTGTTTACAACGGGGGGCATCTGGAAGGCCCTCGGGCGCTAAAGGAAGGGTACTTTGGCAGGATTGACCGGTTTATCGGCGGCCTCGATAAGGACGATATGGATGAACGCTCATCAATCCACCCCTACGCCATTCTTTTATCAGTTATTTCGATTGGATTAATCTTCCAGGCTATTCGCCGGAGAAGATCTTTCATCTAGCACCACTTTAACAACAGCACCGTAGTTCACCTGCTGGGCAAAGGCTTCCTCGGGCGAGCGCATGCCCAGCGCCACCCACAGCGCGCGAATGAAACCAGCATGGGTAAAGAGAAGCATCCGAACATCCTCACCATCCCAACTCTGCGAATTGATAAAATCGGAAGCGCGATGGCAGACGTCGGCAAACGACTCGCCGTTGGTGGCCCGCTCGGTAGCCCAAGCATCGAACCAGCGCTGAAGGTGCGGGTCGCCGATGTCGCTCCACCGCCTATTCTCCCAATCGCCGAAGTGCATCTCCATCAGGCGAGCATCGGTGGGGCAATCGGCAAAGCCGCAGCGCTCGGCCAGCTTGGTGCAGCGGCTCAGCGGGCTGGAGTACACGGCATCGAAGGGAATTCCCTTAATCGTGTTTCGTACAACCTCGGCTTCGGCGGAAAAGGTCACGGCAAGGGCAACGTCGGTTTGCCCGTAGCAGGTTCCGGCAGGTGCGGCAACCGAGGTGTGGCGGACGAGGTAGAGATGAATCATGTTTCTGTTTAGTATCAAGATTTTGGGCTGCAAAATATCATGCGTCTTGTGTTTTGTGTCTAACATCTAAAGTCTACAATCTAATATCTTGCAGTATAATCACCGCAACGTACCAGGCAACCTCGGCGGAGGTAATCAGCATGCCGCAGCAGTCGCCGGTGTAGCCGCCAATTTTGCGCTTTAGGTAGATAACCGTAGCGGGCAGCGTGCAGGCTGCAAGGACAAGGGCCATCAGCCCCATCCATCCGAAGAAGTAGTAGCCCGTGGAGGCTGCCACCACCAGCGAAAGGATAAGCTGAATGGGCGTCATTGGAATTAAGCCAACTTGGATTTTGCTGGCTTCGATGGTACGGGCGTAGGGCAGAAAGTTGGGTAGCAGCACGCCTATAAAGCGCCCCACAACGGCTCCAGAGATCAGCAGTGCCGTTACTTTATCCGATGAAATGCTTGTGAGAGCACCAAACCGAACGATAAAAAGCAGTATCAGGCTGATAACACCGTAGGTTCCGATGTGCGAATCCTTCATGATGGCAAGGATGCGCTCCTTGTTAAGGCCGCCGCCAAAGCCATCGGCGAAATCGGCGAAGCCATCCTCGTGCAGCGCCCCGGTGAAGAGCACCATCGCTGCCATGGTGAGGATAACCGCAAAGTGGAACGGAAGCACCTTGGCAAAAGCTATCCAGCAGGCTGCCCCGAAGAGCCCCACCACCCAGCCAGCCACCACGGCGTAGGGCAGCACCCGCGAGTAGCACTCCTTGGGCGGCATCATCAGCCGGTATAGGGGCAAACGGGTGAAGAAGCTGATGGCGGCGATTAGGTTTTGTAATGTTCTTTTCATTGCTTTCGATTTAAGGTAGGATGAGTGTTTGAAAAGTTCTTAACCCACCCTGCCTCCCGTCCGAACGGGAGGATAATCTACATCTATTATAAGGCATGCTTATTCCTTTTTCTTTCCCATAGAATCAAACGCCCCGCTTCGGTAAATTTTATCAATTACCTCTAACATCGAGAATCCGCCATCTCCCCAGAAGAAGTGAAAGTAGGAGGCCAGCGTTCGCTTCTTTAGGTAGATGCCCGTGCTGCAGGGATTGTTGGTGGCGCTTAGCACCTCGGCAACCGAAGCCGGCAGTTCGCCCTCCGAGCGGCTGTAGTGGAACTCGTGACCGCGAACCTCAACGCCGCCCAGCATCGCCTTTCGGTAGCCCAGCGTGCATTTGGCATCCCTAAAGGTAGTGCCAAAATCGAAGATGCCAACCATAGGGTAGCAGGTGCCATCCTTAAGGGTAAGGTGGCTGCCGAGGTAGATCATTCCGCCACACTCGGCAAGCATGGCGCCACCGCTACTGCAGTAGCTTCGGATAGATTCCATCATCGCATGGTTGGCCGACAGCTGCTCGGCATACAGCTCGGGATATCCCCCAGGAAGGTAAACGAAGTCGGCATCGGGTAAGCGTTCATCATTTAAAGGCGAGAAGTAGGTGATAGCCCCCTGCGGCTCCAACGCCTCGATGTTTGCCGGATAGCTGAAGCTGAATGCAGCATCCCGAGCTACAGCAATCCTTATCTTTTCAGATGATGGTGCAGGCTGCTCAACAAAAGTAGGTTTAGCCGATGCTGTAACCTCCAGCAGCCGGTCGATGTTTACGCTTGTAAAGATGGAGTGGGCAGCCTTGTCGCATATCTCGTCTACCATTTTGGTATCCTCGGTTTGCAGCCCAAGGTGGCGCGACTCCAGACGGAACTCATCGTTCTTGGCAATCCATCCCAAAGGCTCTACCCCAACCTCTTCGGCTGCCATCTTCAGCAGTTGGTAGTGCGAGGCGCTTCCCACAAAGTTGAAGATAACGCCAGCCACCCGAACCTCGGGATCGTAGGTGGCGAATCCCTTTAGCAGCGGAGCCACCGAGTGCGCCATGGCCTTGGCGTTTACCACCAGCACCACAGGGATGCCGAGCGTCTTGGTCACCTCAGCGCTGCTTCCCAGCTGGCGGTCGTACCCGTCGAACATCCCCATTACCCCCTCAACAACGGCTACATCTGCCAGAGAAGCCTGACGGGCGTAACGCCCCCGTACGCCATCGGCATCGGCCATAAAGAGGTCGAGGTTGTAGCAGCGGCATCCGGCCGCCACCTCGTGCAGCTTGGTGTCGAGGTAGTCGGGCCCGCACTTGAAGGGTTGCACCTTCAACCCGCGATCTTTCAGCAGGCGAAGCAGCGCCAGCGTTACCAGCGTCTTGCCCGAGCCGCTGTGGGGCGCGGCTATGAGGAATTGGGGGATATTCATTGTTTTTCGAATGTTTGGGTAGAGACAACGCATGCCTTGTCTCTACCTCTTTGCAACTTTTTAAAATTTCGATCTTCTTTGCAACTCCGAACCCACCCCTACCCCTCCCATGGAGGGGATAAAGTGCATCTATTTACTTCCTATATTGTTAATAACGATCGGCGCAAATCTGTACAATCAGCGTACCCTCACTAGTTAAAGCTACGGGTAACCTTGGCGGCGCTGAACGAGCTCATGTTGTTGATCATGCAGACAGCCGACTCGATGATGGGGTAGGCCACCAATGCTCCTGTTCCTTCGCCCAACCTAAGTTCGAGCTGTAGCAGCGGCGTGCCGCCAAGGATGTCGAGCATCAGCTTATGCGCCCCCTCGTTGCTCTTGTGCGCGTAGATGCAGAAGTCGAGCACCTCGGGATGAAGGGCTGCGGCGGCCATCAGCGAGGCGGTAATGTTGAAGCCATCGACAACGATAACCATGCCCAGCTCAGCTGCCCGAAGCATCCCTCCGGTAATCATGGCCATCTCGTAGCCGCTGAAATGCGCGATGATGTCGAAGGCCGATCTGTCGCCCTTGTAGCTAGCCTTGGCACGGGTAAGGACATCGAACTTATGGCGAACACCCTTATCGTCGAGGCCGCTACCGGCACCTACGGTCTTATCGAGAGGAACGTTGTGCAGCATCGTCATCAGCATCGACGAGCAGGAGGTGTTGCCAATGCCCATCTCGCCAAAGCTTACCACGTTCGACCCCTCGCGGTGGATATCGTCCACCACCTCGGCGCCACGCTCTAGGGCAAGGTGCAGCTCGTCGTGGGTCATGGCTGGCTCGTGCAGGAAGTTGCGCGTGCCGAAGGCAATCTTCTTATGGACAACTTCGGGCATGCCGCCGAAGTCGTGGTCTACTCCCGCATCGACAACCTTTAGCCCAATGCCGTGCTGGCGGGCAAAGACGCTAACGCCCGCACCACCGCCGATGAAGTTGTACACCATCTGGCGGGTTACCTCCTTCTTTGTAGCGCTCACCCCCTCGTCGGCAATGCCGTGGTCGCCCGCAAACACGAGGTTGTAGGGCTTGCTAAGGGTTGGGGTTAGCGTTTGCTGGATAACGCCAATCTTTAGCGCAGTCTCCTCGAGCAGCCCAAGCGATCCCTTTGGCTTGGTGAGGTCGTCGATCTTATCCTGCAGCTGGGCTGCAATGGCCCTATCGGGTCGTTTGATGGAAAATGTCTTCATTGTCTTCTCTATTTTGTATCACGATATGCGTATCACGTATCTCGAGCGGTCGGTTACCAGGTTTACCCCGTCGGTTACCACTTTTTTGTGCCCGGTTACCAAGGTTTACCCATCGGTTACCAAGTTTTGGGCGTCGGTTACTAAGGTTTACCCGCCAGTTACCTATTTTTTGCCGTCGGTTACTAGGTTTTACCCGCCGGTTACGGTAACTGGGCACCAAATACTAGTAACCGACCGCATCAAAATGGCAACCAGAATGCCGCATAGAGCGCTTCCTCCTCTTTGAGCAACAGCAGATGCGGCAAAATTCCGCCCAGCCCTTACAGGCTTGGCTTTACGATTACGCCCTTTCAGGGCTTGTGTATCTTCCTTTAACTTCGTCTAATTTCTGAAATGACTTCATCTAGTTTCTTTACTAAATCTAAACGGCCTCACCTTCTCCTCTGGCAGGTTGGCCTTAAAGCCGTCGTAGCGAGCTAGGGTGAAGAAGAGGTCTGACAGGCGGTTAATGTAGGCGGCTATCCAAGCCTCTACACCGCCCTCTTCAACAGCAGAACAAAGCGCGCGCTCTGACCGTCGGATGGTAGCACGTACGATGTGGCAAAGGGAGCTCACCTCAGTCTGACCGGGCAGGATGAACTCCGTGCTTTCGCCCATCTCCTGGGTCATCTCCACCATCCACGCTTCGCAGAAGGCAGCACCATCCTCCACTCTAGGAGCATTCGATGGTCTTGGCGACTCGGGCAGGGTGGCAATATGCGACATGGTATGCATCAACCCCATTTGTACGGTGTACAGCCGCTCCTGCCAGGGATGATCGTCGCCCAGCTTAGTGCGTAACAAGCCGATGAACGAGTTGGCCTCGTCGATGGCGCCGTTGGCCTCTATGCGGCAGTGGTTCTTCGGTACGCGGATGCCGCCTGCCAGCGATGTGCGGCCCTTATCGCCGCCACGGGTGTATATTGGCATGTTTGTTTGCTTTAATTAGCACAGAGGCTCAGAGGTACAGAGGTACACAGAACACTACTTTCCTCTTTTCTATGAAACTCTGTGTTCTTCGTGCCTCTGTGCTGAAATCTTAAACTATTTCACCTTTACAGGAATACCCGAAACCATCAGCACCACCTCATCGGCTATTGATGCGATGTGCTGGTTGAGCCAGCCCTGCATGTCGGTAAACCTTCGCTGGATGGCATTCTCGGCATGACCTCCCATCCCGATCTCGTTGGAGATAAAGATGAAGGTAGCCGGCTGCTCCACGAGCCGCGCCAGCTCCGCCTTAAGCTCCCCAAGAGACTTCTCGATGTCCGAATCGTTATCGAAGAAGAAGTTGGTAGCCCAAAGGGTCACGCAGTCGACCACCACCACGCGGTTGGCAAGGTTGTGCCGACTAAGGGACTTCTCCTCCTCGATGTTGGTCCACATCGGACCACGATCGGCCTGGTGGCGCTCCACCCGAAGGCGAAAATCGTCGTCCCAGATGCGCGAGGTGGCGAGGTAAACGGGGTTGTCGGCTAACTCGAGCGCCAACCGCTGAGCGTAGCTGCTCTTACCCGAGCGCTGACCACCAGTAATGAGAGTAATTTTAGATGCCATCCAACAAGTATTAGAAGTTTATAGTAGCCTTCATCGAATACATTCGTCCGGGAAGGTTGTAGCCGCGCTTCTCGTAGTAGTTCTCGTCGGTCACGTTGCTCACGTAGCCCATCAGGCTTATCTTTTTGGTTACATCGTAACCAAGATATAGATCCAAAGTCATCATCTGAGGGTAGCGTACCTCCACGTACTGATCGTAAAAGCTCCAGTTGCGATCGTAGCGGTAGCCAACGTATCGTCCCTTAAAGCCTGCCGATAGCTTATGATTCTTGTAGTCGGTTCCATAGACAATATTATTATCGGCTACATTAAGCATACGGTGGCTCATCTTGCCCAAGCCGTACTCGTCGAGTTCCTCGTTAGCATTTAGGATAGAGGTCAACTTGATGTACGAGGTTAGGTCAAAACGATTCTCTGCAAGGTAGCCAAAGTTGTAGGCAACGCTAACCTCGAGACCGTCAATAGTACCGTTGCTGGCATTCTGGAAGGTGTTAAGTCCCTTAATGACGCTGCCATCGGAGTAGATGAACTTTCCATCAGCGTTGGTGGTGTACTTCACCCCAAGGTTGTTAAGGTTATCGGCAGTTACATCCACAAAAACCTGTACACCGTTATTCTTCGACTCCGTTCTAAAGTAGCCTAGTTCGGTGTTCCATCCATTCTTATCGTACGACACCCCAAGATCGAACGATTTCGACTCCAAGTTCTTCAAATCCTTATTTCCTACGGTGATGGCTACCGTCTTATTCTTGGTATCGAACACCTCGGAGTAGCCTGCCAGCTGGTAAACATCGGCATAAGAGAAACCGCTTCCAGCATTTGCCTTAATTGCAAGACCAGGAAGGACCTTGTAGGTTATACCTAAGCTAGGGCTGAATATTGTATTGTTCTCCGTATTGGCAGGATTGGTCATCTTTTCGGTTTGCTTTAGCTCATACTTATTGAAGTCGTAACGACCACCAAGACTAGCGAGCAGCTTACCCTTAAAGAATTCAAGATTACCCTGTACGTAAAGTCCAAGGTTTCCAAGGGCAAAATCTTGATTGTAGGGTTTGATTCTCTCTCCAGCATTGCTGTATCGTTCGCTGAGCGATTGCGAGCAAGCATAATCCACACCGATGGTTACATAATGCTGGTTAAAATGAACGATGCTCTGCGCTTGAACACCTTTCCACTCCAGCTCTTGCGATATGGACAGGTAAGGCTTCACAAAAGCATTCTTCTCGAAGATCACCTCGTTGTCCGACACATCTCGTCCAAAATACCCCTTAACCATGGCGGAAATATTTCTACAGATCGATCCGTTGAGCGAGATATCGCCAGAGGTGTAGGTTAAATCTTTGCGGGTTGGAGATGTTCCAACGGCAATGTCGCCGGGCGACTCCACATCGTTGGCAATAGAACGGTTTACGTAGGCATTCAGCCTCCAATCTCGGCAGATATCGTAGCCCAAGCGTAGATCCATGTTGGTTTTGGTATACTTGGTAAACGGACGGGTATCGCCATCGCCACGCTTGTCGGGATCGGTAGTTTCAGCCCCGGTCTTCTTGTAGAAGTTGGTAACCTCACCGCCATCGAGCCATCCCCTAAAGATGTTGCCCTTGCCCATCTTGTAGTCTTTGGGGTTATTCGAAATGGAAAATCCAGCATCGAAATCGAACTTCGGAGCGATAGAACCACCAACCGACACCGACGAGTTTACCTTGTCGCACGAACCGTAGCTGAATGATGCTGTGCCACCAACAGCACCCTTGCTGTTTTTGGTGATGATGTTTACAACGCCTCCCATTGCCGTTGGACCGTAAAGCGCCGATGCAGGACCTTTGAGCACTTCAACCCTTTCAACGTTCGATAGATCTATCATGCTTAGGTTAGCACTTCCCGCAGGGCGACCGTTTATTAGTATTAGCGTTTTGGAGTTCAACTTCCCATTTTCGGGGCGAAAACCACGGATGCTCACCCCCGAAAGAATTCCAGGATATTGCACCACATCGAGCCCCGCATTTTCCTTAAGAATAGAGGTCAAATCTTTTTGTGGAGCCCTTTCTATAAGAGCTGGATGAATCATCTCTATACGTTGAGAGACGTTCTCCTTCTTTACTGCCATCCGCTGTCCAACAACGACTACCTCATCTACCTTGAGGTTCATCTTTACGCTGTCCGATTCGTAGGCACTTGCAGCACCTGCTGTTCGAATTAATCCGGCAACAAGTAGTGCCGCAACTAAAACCTTTTTCATTTAATGGTTATAAAAATTAAACAATAGCCCTACTCCCACGAGGGCATCATCGTTTGCACCTACAAGGCAGGTTTCCTGGCTTCCGTCGCATCGCTGTGCCTTCCCACCGTTAGGCAGTGACCATTTATCAGGATGTTGTTGACGGTTACAGTAGCGGGTCTGCTCAGGACTTGCACCTGATTCCCTTTTAAAGGCGTCCCTTTCACCTTGCGGTAAGGAGTATATCAATTTTTCAGTTCTACTAGTAACTCATTTATTGTTTCAAATTCCATTTCCTTACAGCCAACCGAAGCCAGTTTGTACGGTCTCGTGGCATTTCTATCTACCCAAAGACGACTATCGGTTGCAGCATCTTTCTTTGCTACGGCAATTCCGTTACGATGAAGTGCTTTTTCGATCCAGAAGTGGCTTCCGGCATCGGCATCAAGTGATATTATCTTCTCGTGCTTCTCATTTAGGCGAAAGCGTCCGATGCTTCTATCGAAGATGATGCTATCGCGCTCGAAGTAGGAGTTGAACATTCCCGAAAGTACCAAGTCTTCTGGAGCTCCACAGGCAACCTCTCGCTCCTTACCCATTAGCCAAAGCTTATCGGAAAGATCGAGCGCTAGGTCCAAATCGTGGGTTGAGAGAAGTATCGCCTTCTCCATTTTATCGGTGAGCTTGCGCAGCAGCATGGTAATCTCTATACGGCTTGGAAGATCGAGGAAAGCCGTTGGTTCATCTAGGATGATTATAGGCGTTTGTTGTGCAAGAGCCTTTGCAATCATCACCTTTTGCCGCTCGCCATCGCTCAGCGAGCTGATGCGCCGGTGGGTTAACTCCTCTATTCCGACACTACGAACAACCTCCTCGATAATTGCATGGTCTGACGAAGTAAGCCTTCCAAAGAAACCCAAGTAAGGATGACGACCTAGGGCAATAACCTCGTAAACGAACAGATCGCCCATCGCCACCTGATCTGTTAGCACCACGCTTACCATCTTAGCCCTCTCGTGCTGCGAGAAGCTGTCAATAGACCTTCCATCAAGCAATATCCCTCCCGATAGCTTAGGCTGAAAGCCCGCTAAAGTTCTCAGAAGAGTTGATTTCCCAACCCCATTAACACCAAGCAGCGATGTTAGCTCGCCTTTTGCCAAGCTAAGGTTCATCTTCTGGTGCACCACCTTTTGCTCTCCACGTAGTTGGTAGCCTATATTAAGATCGTTCGTTTTAAGTAGGTCTCTCATGGCACACTTTTTTAGTTCAAACCTTGACTCTTGCTCCTGTTAAGGATTACGTAAAGCATCACAGGACCTCCAAGCATTGACGTTATCGCATTTATAGGAAGTATTGCACCCGAAGAAGGCAGCGTGGTTAGCAGGTTGCATAGAAGAGCCAGAAGCGCTCCAAGTATCAGCGTAAATGGCAGCAACGAACGATGATCAACAGAACCGAGCAGCATCCGAGCAATATGGGGAACCGCTAAGCCTAGAAAGGCAACCGGTCCACAGAATGCGGTGGTTACAGCAATCAGCAATCCGGCACTAAGAAGAATAAACAGGCGAGTCTTTGAGAGTGCTACTCCCAGATTCTCGGCATATCGTTGTCCCAACAACAGCGCATTTAGCGATTTGATAAGTAAAAGCGCAATGAGTAGCCCAACGCTTACAGCAGCCACAAAGAAAGGGATCTGCTTAAGCGATACGCTGGAGAAATCGCCCATGCCCCACATCACAAAGGCGTGTGCATTCTCGTGCGAGGCGTAAAAATTCAGTATTGATATTGCCGCCGAGGCGATATAGCCAATCATGATGCCTGCAATAAGCAATACCAAGTTGCTTTTTATGTAATTTGATAGCACTAGTATCAATCCAAGAATAGCCGATGCACCAACAAATGCCGAAACGATGATCAACAGGTGCCCACCAATCCCCAGCGAACCGTACTGCCCCATGGTTCCACCCAAAAAGAGCATAACGATAGCCACACCAAGGTTAGCCCCTGCGCTAATCCCCAAAAGTGATGGTCCTGCAAGCGGATTCTGAAACATGGTTTGCAGCATTAGCCCGCTAACGGCAAGAGCCGCACCTGCAAAAAGCGCTGTAATGGCTTGCGGTAAGCGCGTAACCAGCACTATGTTGGTCCACGAAGTGCGCTCGCCCTCTCCTCCTAGAAGAATTCGGGTTACAGCATCAATTGGGATATGGATAGAGCCGTAGGCAAGGTTTGCCACAAAGAGAATGGCAATCAGCACCACGCAGGCAACCACAACCGTCGTATTTATGGCAGGTCTTCTCATTACTTCATAACCTGTAAGTAAACCTGCTTATGCTCGGGTAGAAGCTCCGGATGAAGAATCTTTACCAAGTCTGCAAGAATAACATCAGGCTCCATAATCCCCTTCTCGTAGTACGAAATTCGATTGGTATTGCAATGAATAACCCTGTGATTCTTGTAAGCCTTAAACATCTTGTAACCATCGTACTCCTTACCAAGATCGTCGTAGGTCATATCCTGAGGCTTGTTGTACTTTACCAGCCAGTAGTCGGCATTTTCGGCACGCTGGTAAACGGCTTCGAAGGAAAGCGGAATTGCCTCGCTCTGCTTTACATCATCCCAAAGGTAGCGAGCTCCGGCATCCTTAAAGAAGCAAGCCATGTAGCTGTCACCCCCCGGCATATTCCACACCTGCCCCATCTTCTTATCGGCAAAAATGGTAGGCTTAACCTTTACATCTTTGGCAACCTCACGGATCTTATCGTATCGAGCCCTTATTGCAGAGTATATTGAATCAGCCAACTTCTCTTTTCCATAGAATGCCGCAAAAAATTTAATCCACTCGGCACGTGCCAGCGGGCTACTCTCCATGTACGAGGCAACCTCGACAATAGGAATACCAGCCTTCTCCATCTTTCCGTAACCCATGCCCTTAAAGGGCGATACTAAAACAATGTCAGGATTAGAGTCGATAAGCCCCTCCACATTTACCGCCGATGCCTCGCCAAGCAGCTTAATCTTTCCGCTGGCAATTCCTTGCTTTACCGCTTCGTTGTCGATATAGCGCTCCTCGGCAACGCTGGTTATGGTCGATACCTCGCCGAGCATATCTAGCGAGCCAACAAATACCGAGTAAAGGCATGATGTTTTTGATACAGGAACACGAACAACATCGCCTTCAGGCAGATTGTCGGGCATGGAAGCATCTCTATCTACTAAAATGTAGCGATGCAGCAGCACCGAATCCTTCCAAGGATTTACCACCTCGATAACCTTATACCCATCAAACTCAGTAATGGTAAACCCTTTTGCATCCTGCAATACTACATTCTTACCATCCTTCATTCCAGCCTTTTTGCTTCCACCGCTACTGCATGAAACCCCAACAAGGCTTACAACCAGAAGAAAGAATGCTACTAGATTCCTATTCATTGTATGTTCTTATTACTTATTTCTCAACTTTCCCCGCCTTAGGGACTTCGCTTTTAAGAGTTGTACTCCACTTCTACTAGCTGTGGGAGCTAAAATGCAACTACATTTTCCTTCCTACTGCCCGTGGAAACATAAATGCTGCTACATTCCGCTCCACTTCCGATTAACATCTTCCTAGATACAGCACATTTCCTCCTATACACGGAATTCGCACACCTCGCTAATTACAAAGTCTACGCGTTGCTCTACCGACACCTTTGGCAGCATCACTACCCGATAACCCAACTCTGTATACGCCTCCAGCAGGAGGTTATGAAGCCTCTGGCATTCCTCAAAGGATTGAGGTCGCTCGCTGTCGTTTACAAATATCTCCTTCCAAGGTGGAGCCACAAGCACCAGCTTGGCGTAGCGTTTTCCATCATTATATAGATATTGAGGAACAGGTTTACCACCATTACGCAGGTAGGCGATGATGTCCGGAATACCTCTGTCGTAAAAGCAGAGCCCCTCCACCTCCTTTTCGAGTAGCTGGGCTTTCATCCGACGGTGACACTCGGCGGCAAAAGCCTCTAGGTTGCTCCATGGCAGCAGGTCGGTTCCGTTTTGGTTCGATTCTACAATTATTTGGCGCGAAACCTCGTCAAAGCAGGGCATTCCCGCCTCGCGTAGCGCTGCAATCAGCGTCGATTTGCCCGTTCCCGGACCTCCGCTTATCACAAAATGTCCGTTCATGGCAGCAGCGTGAGGGTAATTGATATTATTATGATCGCAACCAATGTTACGGCATGGTTTACACGAGTTGCCCGCTGCATGTCTACCAAGGTTAGCACTCTGTCGGAATAGCCAATTGCAGGCTTGCGGTGAAATACACCTCCGTAAAAGCTTCCCCCACCAAATTGGCAGTTAAGAATACCTGCCAGCGCCGCCTCAGGGTAGCCCGAGTTGGGACTGGTGTGCTTAGAACCGAACCTTACTACGTACGAAAACGAGCGCCCGCTGAACGAAACTATTGTCATTAAGAGTGCAGTTAAGCGGGCCGGTATAAAGTTGGCAACGTCATCCAAACGAGCTGCGGCACGACCGAAAAAGATGAATCGATCGCTCTTGTAGCCCCACATGGAGTCGAGCGTATTAACCATCTTGTAGGTCATCATCCCCGGAATACCAAGCAGCGCATAGTAGAAGAGCGGAGCAACCACACCATCGCTCAGGTTTTCGGACAAAGTCTCCAATGCAGCCTTACGGATCTGCGCATCGGTGAGCGCAGCAGTATCTCTACCAACAATACGCCCAACGGCTGCTCTGCCGCTATCAATATTTTTCTCTAACTCCCTAAAAACATTTCGCACCTCCCAGATAAGCGTGTGATTCGCTAATCCGTAAAAGACGAAAAGAGCCATTATGGCTACCTGTGCGCCAAACGGAAGCATCGTTGCCCAATGCATCAATCCGAAGAACAGCGCAAAGGTGATGCCCACTAGCAGGAATACTCCGAAAGCACCCTTTACGATAAGAAATCCTCCACGACGCAGCAGCTTCTCGCAACGGGTAATCATCCTACCAAATAAAATGATGGGATGCGGAAACCAAGCTGGATCGCCAAGCAGCAAATCGAGGATGTACCCCAGAACTAGCCCTACTACAGCAGCGTTTACGGTTTCCATTGCTTCAGCGCGTTTACAAGTTTATGGTTGGTGGCATCGTCCTGTGGAGAGATACGAACGTAAGAGGCGTTTAGCCCACGGAAGTTGGAGGCGTTGCGGATGAGTAGCCCATGCTCCTTAATCAGGTAATGCTTTAGCTGGGCAGCATTCCCATCCTTTAGCCTTAAAAGGAAGAACGGGGTTTGCGAGGGTAGCACCTCTATCGCTTCAATTGAAGCCAGCTGCTCGCATAGCTGCTGCTTTTGGGTAAACCATCGCTCCAGTGGCAGCTGATACCTATCTCCATTTATGATAAAATGCTTGGCTACGGCAACCGCAATGGTGTTAACCGACCACGGGATGCGTACCTGAAGCAGCTGCGCCACATTTTCGTCAGCAGATATCACATAACCCACCCTAATACCTGGAATGGCGTAGCACTTGGTAAGCGAACCTATAATTATCAGGTTGCTATAGTCGAAAACATCCGTAGGATGAAGAAGTTCTTCTGTGCAAAACGTGGCATACGACTGGTCCACCACAAAAAGTTTATCGGGATTAGCTTCGAGCAGCTGCAGCAGCTGGCTCCTACCCCATACTCTCCCGGTTGGATTATTTGGATTGCATATCCAAACCAAATCGGCAACATCGGGGATGGCTCCAACAAAGTCTTCCTCGTTTAGGAATAGCAGCTCGTGATTGTGAATCCTGCAGGCATCCTCGTACTCGCTGAAGGTTGGAACAACCACCAACGATCGGCTCTTGCTCCAAGCCTGCGCTATCAGGTAGATAGCCTCTATGGCTCCGTTGCTCACCAGCACGTTCGATAATCCTACGCCGTTAACCTCAGCCAAAAGCGTACGCAAGCTGCGCGCATCAGGCTCTGGATAGCTGGTAATACCGGTTAATGCCTCCGATACCACACCCTGCAAGTCGGCAACGTACCCATCGTACCAAACGTTGGAGCTAAAGTTCCCTACAATAGGAACTCCACAAGCCTGTACATCATCTCCGTGACCAAAAAGCATAATCTCTTTTATTTAGTATCAAGACACAAGTATCAAGATATCTTTTGTCTTGCGTCTTGCGTCTAATATCTAATATCTATTTTCTAGTATCTCATAAACCTTCTTCATATCAACATGTCTTCTGATATGGTCGGCAAGCAGGTTGTACTGCTCCTCCTTAAACTCCTTGTAGTTGAAGGTTCTTGTTATGAGTTTCGATTGGAAAGGGGCTAGTAGATGATCTATCACAACGGCATTGTCGAGAATGCCGTGGATGTACGTCCCAAAGCAGCGGTTATCTACATGAACGCCATCGGCATTGCCGCCGCTAAGCGCATTTAGCGCCGATGCATTGCCCGAGAGCAGCTCCGTTTCGCCCATGTGTATCTCGTACCCCTCGCAGGTTGCAGGATTATCCAGAAAATTAAACTGTACCTGACGGGTAATTTTCTCGCCCAGCATGGTGGTTCGCACAGGTAACAAGCCCAATCCGGGCAGGGCGTCAATCGGACCCTCCACATGCTGCGGATCGCACACCTCCATGCCCAGCATTTGGTACCCACCGCAGATGCCCATCACCGTTTTGCCATCCCTATATGCCTTAACTATAGCCGTAGCAGCACCATTTTTGCGCAGCTCGTACAGATCGGCAATGGTAGATTTTGTTCCGGGGATGATGATGATATCCGCCTTCGAAATCTCATCGACGTTGTTGGAGTAGAAAAGATGCACGCGCTCGTCGCGCTCCAGCACGTCGAAATCGGTGAAGTTGGACATGTGGCGCAGCAGCACCACAACAACATTCACTTTGCCATCTACGGCGGTGCGGTTCTTTAGGTCGAGCATCACCGAATCTTCAGCCTCGATATGGATATCCTTAAAGTAGGGCACAACGCCAAGCACCGGCACCTTGCAAAGGTCCTCAATGATCTTAACGCCATCGGTAAATAGCGAAATATCGCCCCTAAACTTATTAATGATGATGCCCTTTACCAGCCTGCGCTCCTCTTCGGTGAGCAGTATCATCGTGCCGTAAACCGATGCTATTACACCGCCACGGTCGATATCGGCAACAAGAACTACAACGGCGCTGGCATGCTGCGCCATGGACATGTTAACCAGATCGCGCGAACGAAGATTTACCTCGGCAATGCTGCCGGCACCTTCCATAACAATGGGATTATAGGAGTTTTTTAGGCGATCGAAGGCAGAGTTTACCTCTGCGCGCAGCTGCTCGCGGTCGGCTCCGTTGAAGTAGTCGGCAGCGCTCTTGTTGCCCACTACCCTGCCGTTGAGTATTACTTGGCACATGCGGTCGGAGGTGGGCTTTAGCAAAAGGGGATTCATGTCGGTAGAGCAAGGTAAGCCTGCCGCCTCTGCCTGAACGGCCTGCGCACGACCAATCTCTAGCCCATCGGGAGTGGCATACGAGTTGAGCGCCATGTTCTGCGCCTTAAAGGGGGCTGGTTGGAAGCCATCCTGCAGGAATATGCGGCAGAATGCTGCAGCAATAACGCTTTTACCAACATCGCTGCCGGTGCCTGCAAACATTATCGGACGAAGGGAGTGCTTACTCATTCTCTTTTAGGATTCACGTTGCGTGATTGCTCTGCAAATAGGATAGGATGCGATTAATCCAGAGCTTAAAGAGAATCTTAAGAATCTGTATCGACCTGCTCTATTCCCGGAGCATCTGAATATGTTGATAATGGCAGGTCTTCTGGCTCATTCCCGTTTTGAAACCTTCCCAGCACCAGGTGCCAGTGGCTATTCTTCAAAACGTTTAGTGGAATTTACAGCTGCGGGTACAGCTCCGAAGTTTCATCGGATTCCCTTTTATCCTGCCCAAGCAGGATACCAATTATCGGACGCAAAGATGAGGATTTTTTATCAAAAGACGAGCTATCAGTTGAAGATATTCCAATAATAGGCAAGCACAACACCTTACCCTGCTACTTTTGCAATGACAAATTGACAGAACAACACCCTTAATTGCTCCGATAGAGACCGTAGCAGTCCGTAGGATCACCGTAGGATGTACGGAGGTCAAAATGTCATGCACAAGGTAGATTTTAGAAATCCATACCTACGACTACATACCCAATCCTCCCAAGTCGAGGTACGAGTACCAAGTCACAGAAACCGATATTGAGAAAAACATCGATAGCCAGCTGAAGCGCACCATCCTGGATCTTGTCCTATGCGCTCGCAACGAAAGCTGACCGCTGCTTTTCGAATTCCCATACTCAGCTTACAACCCCTTCCGTAAGGGCATAAAAAAAGCCCCCGACCTTTCGGTCGGGGGCTCTATAGGTTTGGCGGCCACCTACTCTCCCGCTTGGTGTAGCAGTACCATCGGCGCTGGCGGGCTTAACGGCCCTGTTCGGAATGGGAAGGGGTGGAGCCCCGCCGCCTAGCCACCTAAGTCTTCTTTTAGATCCTAGTATTTAGCACCTAGATCTTAGACTTCATAGCATATGCCATTCAATCCTCATATAGCGTCTAATATCTAGCGTCTAAAATCTTATATCTTTTAGATTTTGACATTCTTCGGACGAAGCGGCGTCTGCCCGCTAAGGGCGCGGCCCTCTCGGAGCTCGTTCGGGCAATTAGTACCGCTCGGCTAAGCGCATTGCTGCGCGTACACCTGCGGCCTATCAACGTGGTAGTCTCCCACGGCCCTTAAGGGAAGTCTCATCTTGAGGCAGGCTTCGCGCTTAGATGCTTTCAGCGCTTATCCCAACCGAGCGCGGCTACCCAGCGGTGCTCCTGGCGGAACAACTGGTACACCGGAGGCTCGTCCAACCCGGTCCTCTCGTACTAGGGTCAGACCCCCTCAAACTTCCTACGCCCGCAACAGATAGGGACCGAACTGTCTCACGACGTTCTGAACCCAGCTCGCGTGCCACTTTAATCGGCGAACAGCCGAACCCTTGGGACCTTCTCCAGCCCCAGGATGTGACGAGCCGACATCGAGGTGCCAAACCGCCGCGTCGATGTGAGCTCTTGGCGGCGATCAGCCTGTTATCCCCGGCGTACCTTTTATCCTTTGAGCGATGGCCCTCCCATGCGGAACCACCGGATCACTATGCCCTGCTTTCGCACCTGCTCGGCTTGTCGGCCTCACAGTCAAGCGCCCTTGTGCCATTGCACTCCACGCGCGGTTGCCATTCGCGCTGAGGGCACCTTGGGAAGCCTCCGTTACTCTTTTGGAGGCGACCACCCCAGTCAAACTACCCGCCAAGCGGTGTCTCCCTATCAGGGATTAGGCCCCGAAGTGGCGAAGGGCTGTATTTCAACGTCGGCTCCAACGATACTAGCGTACCGCCTTCACAGCCTCCAGCCTATCCTACACATCGCCACCCCAGAACCAGCGCTAAGCTGCAGTGAAGGTGCACGGGGTCTTTCCGTCCCGTTGCGGGTAATCGGCATCTTCACCGATACTACAATTTCACCGAGCTCACGGCTGAGACAGCGTCCAGATCGTTACACCATTCGTGCAGGTCGGAACTTACCCGACAAGGAATTTCGCTACCTTAGGACCGTTATAGTTACGGCCGCCGTTTACCGGGGCTTCGATTCAAAGCTTCTCTTACGATGACCTCTCCTCTTAACCTTCCGGCACCGGGCAGGTGTCAGGCCCTATACTTCACCTTTCGGTTTCGCAGAGCCCTGTGTTTTTGGTAAACAGTCGCCTGGACCTCTTCGCTGCGCCCCACGTCACCGTGGGGGCCCCTTATCCCGAAGTTACGGGGCTAGTTTGCCGAGTTCCTTAGCCGTGATTCACTCGAGCACCTCAGGATTCTCTCCTTGACCACCTGTGTCGGTTTGCGGTACGGGTGCCCAGCGCCTGATGCTTAGGGGGTTTTCTTGGAAGTCGGATTAGGGACGCTATCCGCTTGCCCGTGGGCTCGCGGTACTATCAGGTTCGGCAGGATCCGGCTATTAACCTACACCCTATACCTACACCCTTCAACCCGGCATTCCGTCGCCGGGCGGTCCTTTCACTCCTTCGTCGCCCCATCGCAGCGCTGGCCAGGGACGGAATATTAACCGTCTGTCCATCGGCATCCCCCTTCGGGTTAGCCTTAGGCCCCGCCTTACCCTGATCCGATTAGCGTTGATCAGGAAACCTTGGTCTATCGGTGGGCGGGTTTCGCACCCGCCTTGTCGTTACTCATGCCTACATTTGCTTTTCCACCAGCTCCACCAGACCTTACGGCCCAGCTTCACCGCCGGTGGAATGCTCCCCTACCATAATTTCTTATCCGCAGCTTCGGCGGACGGCTTGATGCCCGATTATTATCCACGCGCAGCCGCTCGACTAGTGAGCTGTTACGCACTCTTTAAATGAATAGCTGCTTCCAAGCTAACATCCTAGCTGTCGCTGCAGCCGCACATCGTTTCATCAACTTAGCCGCCTCTTGGGGGCCTTAGCTGGCGGTCAGGGTTCTTTCCCTCTCGTCGACGGACATTAGCACCCGCCGGCTCACTCCTGGATATCGCACCACGGCATTCGGAGTTCGTCAGGATTTGATAGGCGGTGAGGCCCTCGCATCCAATCGGTAGCTCTACCTCCATGGTGGTAAGTCCAAGGCTGCCCCTAAAGGCATTTCGGGGAGTACGAGCTATTTCCCAGCTTGATTAGCCTTTCACCCCTACCCACAGCTCATCCAGAAGCTTTTCAACGCTTATTGGTTCGGACCTCCATTCCGTATTACCGGAACTTCATCCTGGCCATGGGTAGATCGCAAGGTTTCGCGTCTGCCCCGTCCGACTTATTCGCCCTATTCAGGCTCGCTTTCGCTTCGGCTCCGTACGTAACCGCACTTAACCTTGCCGGACAGGAGCAACTCGTAGGCTCATTATGCAAAAGGCACGCCGTCACCCCACTAAAGGGCTCCGACCGCTTGTAGGCGCACGGTTTCAGGGTCTTTTTCACCCCCCTATTCGGGGTACTTTTCACCTTTCCCTCACGGTACTGGTTCACTATCGGTGTCCTATGAGTATTTAGCCTTGGCAGATGGTCCTGCCAGATTCAGACGGGGTTTCTCGTGCCCCGCCCTACTCAGGGTTCCTCCCCCGCCCACTCGCCTACGCCTACGGGGCTGTCACCCGCTATGGCACCGCTTTCCAGCGGCTTCAGCTTCGCTCGTGGTTGGTAATGGAGGCCCTACAACCCCCACCCGGCCGTAACCGGATGGGTTTGGGCTAATCCCCTTTCGCTCGCCGCTACTCGGGGAATCACTATTGTTTTCTTCTCCTGGGGGTACTTAGATGTTTCAGTTCTCCCCGTTCGCCTCCGGATTGCTCCGGATACCTGGCCTTCAGCCAGGTGGGTTGCCCCATTCGGGTATCCGCGGATCGATTCGTGCTTGCCGATCCCCGCGGCTTTTCGCAGCTTGCCACGCCCTTCGTCGCCTATAGGACCCAAGGCATCCCCCGTGCGCCCTTTTCTTACTCCTTTCCGCGCACCCGCCGGAGATCAACTCCGTCGCATGCGCCGCTTCGTCCTCAAACGTCAAAGATCTTCTGGTGCCTCCGGGTTTTAAAGCCGGATTTACCGTTTGCGCGCCACCCGCATCCGATGCGGCCGTCTGCCTCGTGGCGCTCAATATCTTTTGGGAAGTGCAGCTCTCAGATTTCGCCCTGATGGCGCTCCAGAAAGGAGGTGTTCCAGCCGCACCTTCCGGTACGGCTACCTTGTTACGACTTAACCCCAGTCACCGGTTTTACCCTAGGGCGCTCCTTGCGGTCACGCACTTCAGGTCCCCCCAGCTCCCATGGTTTGACGGGCGGTGTGTACAAGGCCCGGGAACGTATTCACCGCGCCATGGCTGATGCGCGATTACTAGCGAATCCAGCTTCACGGAGGCGGGTTGCAGCCTCCGATCCGAACTACGACCGGCTTTCGAGATTCGCGCCCCATCGCTGGGTGGCTGCCCTCTGTACCGGCCATTGTAACACGTGTGTCGCCCCAGACGTAAGGGCCGTGCTGATTTGACGTCATCCCCGCCTTCCTCGCAGCTTGCGCTGGCAGTCTCGGTAGAGTTCCCGGCTTAACCCGCTGGCAACTACCGATAGGGGTTGCGCTCGTTATGGCACTTAAGCCGACACCTCACGGCACGAGCTGACGACAACCATGCAGCACCTCGCCGACCGCCATTGCTGGCTATGAAGTTTCCCCCATATTCGTTCGGCGTTCGAGCCTGGGTAAGGTTCCTCGCGTATCATCGAATTAAACCACATGTTCCTCCGCTTGTGCGGGCCCCCGTCAATTCCTTTGAGTTTCACCGTTGCCGGCGTACTCCCCAGGTGGATGGCTTAACGCTTTCGCTAAGCCCCTGACCCTTGCAGGCCAAGAGCGAGCCATCATCGTTTACGGCGTGGACTACCAGGGTATCTAATCCTGTTTGATCCCCACGCTTTCGTGCCTCAGCGTCAATACTCAGCTGGCGAGCTGGCTCCCCAATCGGCGTTCTGCGCGATATCTATGCATTTCACCGCTACACCGCGCATTCCGCCCGCCTCGCTAAGATTCTAGCCCAGCAGTATCAACGGCAGCTCTCCTGTGGAGCAGGAGCCTTTCACCGCTGACTGACCGGGCCGCCTACGCACCCTTTAAACCCAATGAATCCGGATAACGCTCGGGTCCTCCGTATTACCGCGGCTGCTGGCACGGAGTTAGCCGACCCTTATTCGTCTGGTACTTGCAGGCAGGGACACGTCCCTGCGGTTACCCCCAGACAAAAGCGGTTTACGACGCGTAGCGCCTTCTTCCCGCACGCGGCATGGCTGGTTCAGGCTTGCGCCCATTGACCAATATTCCTCACTGCTGCCTCCCGTAGGAGTCTGGGCCGTGTCTCAGTCCCAGTGTGGGGGGCCTTCCTCTCAGAACCCCTAGCCATCGTAGCCATGGTAGGCCGTTACCCTACCATCAAGCTAATGGCACGCATGCCCATCCTTTACCGATAAATCTTTACCCCAAATCCGATGCCGGACCTGGGAGCCATGGGGCATTAATCCGCCTTTCGACGGGCTATTCCCCTGTAAAGGGTAGGTTGCATACGCGTTACGCACCCGTGCGCCGCTCTCAAGGACCCGAAGGTCCTCTACCGCTCGACTTGCATGTGTTAGGCCTGCCGCTAGCGTTCATCCTGAGCCAGGATCAAACTCTCCATAGTAGAAGATGTTGATTTCGGGGAATTGCTTCCCCTG
Source organism: uncultured Acetobacteroides sp. (assembly GCF_963678165.1). Classification (NCBI taxonomy): domain Bacteria; kingdom Pseudomonadati; phylum Bacteroidota; class Bacteroidia; order Bacteroidales; family Rikenellaceae; genus Acetobacteroides; species uncultured Acetobacteroides sp. Next base: position 4,022,109 of record NZ_OY782755.1, read on the forward strand.
TTGTTTCCTTAGCCCATCAGGATTACGTTAGTCTAATAAATCATCCTAATCGTTTTCTATCTTTTCACTGCACTTCCTCAAAGAACCTATTTACTTTTTGCCGCTTCGCAGCGACCCGCTCCCTCATTTGCGGGCTGCAAAGGTAGGCTTTATTTCGAAACTTCCAAGCGGTTGGCCAACTTTTTTTTCGGTTGCCCCTTCGCGGCTTTCCGTCCTAAAACCCTTCTGGGCGGCCGGTGCTCTCGCTACTCCCTCGTCCGTTCCGGCTTACCTCCTAAGCCGCTTATGTTAAAGAGCCTCGCTCCCGTTCCCGCTAGCCCTCCCTGCGAAGGCGCCGTTGTTCCCGATTGCGGATGCAAAAGTACGCCTATTTTCCGATTCCGCAACCCCTACACCATACCTTAACGCGTTAACGAACGTTGCTCGCCTTTGTAAGAGACCATTGAGGTGGGCGTTTTTTTCGAAAAAGGGAATGTGGAACTGAGAATCTGCGATGAATTGCAAAAAACAGGCAGTTCTCCTATTCTTATCCATCTTAACTTAACATGAAAATGGTGGCACACTCGAAGATTATACCTTTATCAAATATCAAACACCTTTAATAACCAACTTTTCAGTAAACAAATATGGACAGTAATAAAAACACACCTCTCCATTTTATCATATGTAAATGAAAGTAGCCCCCTTTCTAATTCGCTTTTGAAGTTTTTACATCTAGGGTCATACGTCCTTTAGGAGAGGGAGAGGTTCCGCTAAGCGATATCCCAGCACCCTTAATTTCTGCCTTATTAATATAAGGAGGCTGCTTCTGCGTTAATCGATTTTGATTCAACAGCCTGAAAAGTAAGCGTTACCTCACCTGCTTTGCTGGTATAAAGCGTTCCATCAGCATCTAGGACTTTTGCGTAAACGGTAAGATCATCCATCACTGCTGCCCCCTTCTTTGAACAGTTCAAACTTAACGGTCTGTGGCTTACTGGGCGTTTTTACAGTTTGCTCGTTCACCTTTAGACCTTCTGATATAGCCAATGACCTTTGCAGAATCTTCATTCTATTAAATGTTGTTGAGCGCGAATGGCGAATGAGTAAGATTTTCGCAGTTCCCAACGGGTACCCCCTTTTTCATCCACAGAATAATACGCTGACAATATCCGATCTACCCCCGGTAGATTGCAACTTTTGCACTAGCAGAAATCCAGCCGTTGCAAAACCAGCAGGACTTGACCTCCCCGCGAAGCAGCGCTCTTGCGATGCCAATATGTCATGCAAAATAAAGGGTTTCTCGAACGAAGTCCGAACGGAGTCCGAACACACCCCGAACACACCTCGCTGTCAAATTGACAGATCCTCCTTCTTTCCCCGGAAAAGAATCGCTGTGATGCCATGATTTTTACTACCTTTAGGCGGCATACATTTTCGTATGCTCTCATTGTACCCAATAGTAGCTACATGGCAAAGGTTGCAGATAACATCATCGTAAAAGGAATAAGGGGGATGCTGGGCGATATGCTCGTGTTCCGCCAGCTGAACGGGCAAACCATCGTATCGGCAAAGCCAAAGAAACCTGCTACCCGTACGGCAAAGCAGCAGGAAGGCCAAGAGCGGTTTCGGCTAGCCGTAGCCTACGCTAAGGCCTCGATGGGCAATCCGCAGCTAAAGGAACTTTATGCATCAAGAATAAGCGCACGCTGTACGTCTGCCCATCAGGTTGCCATTGCCGACTACCTTAATGCCCCTCGCATCGACGCCATTGACGCAAGCCTCTATAAGGGACTAGCCGGCGGCACCATTACCGTAAGTGCTTCCGACAACTTCATGGTGGCCTCGGTTCAAGTAGCCATTCATACCGCAGACGGAGAGGTTATAGAATCAGGTTCTGCAGCAAAGGGTACGGATGATCGCTGGATTTACGCTACCATCCAGCAGCACCACGGCTACGCCAGCTGCCAAATAACCGCAACCGCCTCCGACCTTCCGGGGAACACCGCCGAAAAGACTATTCACCTGCAAACCGTAGATTAACAGGACTGGCATTTTAGGGTGAAAATGCAGCATGACTATTCGCGCTACGGCATAAAAAAAGCGCCTACAACTACTTGTAAGCGCTTCGTTTTGCTCGTGGGCCCAGCAGGGCTTGAACCTGCGACCCCCTGATTATGAGTCAGGTGCTACTAACCAACTGAGCTATAGGCCCCGATAATCTTTTTTTGATTTCGTTGTGCAAACTTACATCTTTGCAGAGAATTTACAAAACGAATTCTGCAATTTTTATGGATTTTTCAGCAGCAAAGCCTGTAAATACTAAGGCTATCAGGAATATCATCTTCGATTTTGGCGGTGTAATCATCAATATCGACTACCACTTAACCGCAAAGGCATTTGAAGGGTTGGGAGTTACGAATTTCAAGAATCTCTTCAGCCAAGCGTCCCAATCGAACCTCTTCGATAACCTCGAAATCGGTGCTATATCCCCTTCCGAGTTCAGAAATGAGCTTCGCCGCATCATCAATCTCGATATTACCGACGAACAGCTAGACAACGCCTGGAATGCCATGCTACTCGACTACCCCAAGCACCGGCTCGCCTTCCTGTCAATGATAAAGGATCGCTACCGAACGTTCCTGCTAAGCAACACCAACCAGATACACATGGATTGCTACTACGCCTCGCTCCTCAAGGAGCATGGCATCAACGGACTCGATAGCCTCTTCGAGAAGCTTTACTTCTCGCACGAGGTAGGCCTGCGTAAGCCCGATCCGGCAATCTACCAGCTGGTGCTCGACCAAAACAAGCTAAAAGCCGAGGAAACGCTTTTTATTGACGATAGCGCTCAGAACCTTTCTACACCCAATTCGCTCGGCATACAGGTGTACCACCTCACTAATGGCGAAGACGTGGTAGACTTTGCCCAAAAGTATTTGAGCTGTTAGGTGCATATTCCGGCAACTCATCAGCGGCCCTGCAGTACCAATAATGCTGCAGGGCTTCTTTTACCTGCAAATCTAAATGCCTCCCTTCTACTCCATCAATCTGACGAGTACAAATAGTAATGATAAAAAAACATTACGCGGTAAACTCTTGTTATTAAGTATGCCTATAAGCAATAGTGCTTAACAAATCAGCTCAAATAACTAAACCAACAAATGATTAGAAGGGAGTTTGTAGTAGTCCTTGCGGTACTAGGTATAGCAGCTACGTCTTGCAAAAATGACACCGAATACGTCGAACCGCCTATTCCGAAAACCATCAGCAACTTTGTAGTTACCAATAATGCTCAAGAATTAAGCTCTCGGATTCAAAGAGCCAACACGCTTATTCCAATTGAAGATGCCTCCACAAGCACGCTAAAAAGCGCCATAAAACTACCTTCTGTTGATATTTCGAAGAACTACGCCTTTACGCTCTGTGCTGAGGTTCCTTCCCCCCTTGTTGACGGAATGCAGATCCAAGCAACACACGTAAGCATTAACTACCCCTACGCCATTGTCTCGTACAACACCCAAGGAAGCGACTACCGAGGGGGCATAGAGGTATTCAACGTTAGCAATACTAGCCATCCAACCATTGTATCACAAGCGCTCTTCCCCAATGCGGATATCAATGCCGTAGACTACTACAATGGCAAGATCTACCTTGTTGGAGCAGCCGAACCAGCACCGCTAAAGCTGACAAGTGCAGCCTTCCTAGAGGTACTCAACACCAATGGATCGGGACAAATCGTTAGCGCAGATACGATCATCAGCATTGGGTCGTATGCGGGAACCGATATTCGTGTTACCGCAGAAAACATCTGTGTTTCATCGGGCAGCGGAACCGATGGAAATGGTGGCGTGAAGGTGTTCGACCACAAGTACAAGCTGCTTTACGAAAAACCGATGGACCATGCCCGATCTATTCAGGTAAAAGATGGAAAACTATTCGCGATGCAGTCGGAACCTGCTCGAATCACTTCATTCGAGGCAAGCGGGCTATCTTTGGTGAATACGTTCAGCCTGCAGGGCGCTACAACCCCAAACTCAAAGTCAGAGATCGATGTTAACGAGAAGTACATTTACGCCGCGCTAAACGAAGGAGGCCTCCGGGTGATCAACAAAAACAGCGGCGTACTGAAGCAGCATATACCAAGACCAGCCACCATACCTGGAGGTAAGGATGAAAACTTTGTAACCAATAGCGTATCGGTTTATGGAGACCTCGTGCTTACTGCAAATGGGCAGGCTGGCATATCAGTCGGCGGCATTATTCCTTCAAAGCAGGACAGCATACAAACAATCGGCAGATTCTCCTTCAAGGATGGGGAGTCGTCAAACTACGTAGAACAAAAAGATAGCATCATCTTTGTAGCAACCGGAATAGGAGGCCTTAAAATTATCCACATGTCCATTGACGACGGGCTTCCCGAAAATCCTATTGACACGAAACCTTGCCCATCGCTAGCTACGGAAATATACAAGATCTTTCCAAGAGGAGAGAACAACATTGAAGCAAGACCTTCCTTCTTTGCCTCAAACGCACCTCAAAATGTGCTAGTAACCAAAAGCACCAAGGTGTATGTAACCTTTATTGATGAAAACTCCGGTTACAAGAATTCGTTTGGGTACTACGCCTATCCAGCAGATAACCCTCCAAAATCCGTCAGTGAACTAAAGAAATACATTGTATTCCCCAACGTATCGAAAGTGAAACTAGGTGGTACCCTAAAACCTGGTTGCACCGTACAATTAGGAAAGTCTGAATTCCCACCCAATACGGTAATCGGATTCTTCATCACCACCAAAAGCTGGCTGGGTGGCTGTATTACCGATGGACTCTACACGCTTTACACCAATAACGAGTTCAACCCATTCTACTTTAGGCAGCATACGCTATTTGTCGAAAAAGGGTGCTCCGATCTGGTGCTAACCTTCGAAGAAGTTCTTCAGCACATCTCCAACAAAGATTACAACGACATCATAATGGTGATTTCTGATGACACCAATCCGGCTACAGCAAACTCCCGAATAAAAATGGACGGATACCCCGAATGGCCGCTATAAAGAACTAGTATAGTTAAAAGTAGAGACCTATTTTCTTCATGAAAATAGGCTCTACTTTTTTGCTACCAATACATGTATATAGCCAGTATTTCACATAATAAGCGCCATTTACCAATTAGCACTATATAACCCCCATTTGTTCCTTATAGTTGCATTTTAAAAAAGCGAGTTCTATTTTTGGGGGATTTTGAAAAAAGAGGTATAACAAATGAGTTCTAAATTTCCTGAATATAAAGGCTTAGACCTTTCGCAAGTCAACAAGACCGTTCTAAAAACGTGGGAACAAGACGATACTTTCAAGCAAAGTATCGAAACCAGAGCAGGTCATCCATCATTCGTATTTTACGAGGGGCCACCATCTGCTAACGGAATGCCCGGCATTCACCACGTAATGGCACGTACCATTAAGGACTCATTTTGCCGTTACAAAACTCAAAAGGGATACCTTGTTCACCGTAAGGCAGGATGGGATACCCACGGTCTACCAGTAGAACTTGGCGTAGAGAAGATGCTTGGCATAACCAAGGACGATATAGGTAAATCTATTACCGTAGAGGAATACAACAACACCTGCCGTAAGGAGGTAATGAAGTACACTGGCGCTTGGCAAGACCTTACCCACAAGATGGGCTACTGGGTGAATATGGAAGAACCATACATCACCTACGACAACCGCTACATCGAAACCCTGTGGTACCTGCTTAAGGAACTGCACAAAAAGGGACTTCTATACAAGGGCTACACCATTCAGCCCTACTCGCCAGCTGCAGGTACCGGCCTTAGCACCCACGAGCTTAACCAGCCCGGCTGCTACCGCGATGTAAAGGATACCACCATCGTAGCTCAATTCAAAGTCGCAAACAACGATAAATCAGCCTTCCTTTTCGAGGGTGTTGATACCGATGTTTACTTCATGGCTTGGACCACCACCCCATGGACTTTACCATCGAATACCGCATTGGCTGTAGGTGAGAAAATTGACTACGTGTCGGTTCGTACCTTTAACCCATACACTGGCATCCCTGTAGTATTGGTACTTGCGAAACCACTATTCAGCAAGTTCTTCTCCGAAAAGAATAAAGATCTCGCCTTATCCGACTACAAGGCTGGCGATAAGAATATCCCTTACGTAATTCTAAAGGAATTCAAGGGAAAAGATATTGAAGGCCTGCGCTACGAACAGCTAATGCCCTACCACCAGCCAGAGGATGGCGATGCGTTCCGCGTACTTTGCGGTGACTTCGTATCTACCGAAGATGGTACAGGTATCGTGCATATTGCGCCTAGCTTTGGTGCCGACGACTTCCGTGTGGCCAAGCAAAACGGCATTGGCTCGCTTACCTTGGTTGACAAATCGGGTAAGTTTGTTGATGACTGCGGCGAGTTCAGCGGTCGCTTTGTGAAGAACGAGTACGACCCCAACTACGTGGAGGGTACCGACTCGGTTGACGTTGATATTGCCGTTAAGCTAAAGGCTGAGAACAAGGCGTTCAAGATTGAGAAGTACGAGCACAGCTACCCACACTGCTGGCGTACCGATAAGCCCGTGCTTTACTATCCGCTTGACTCTTGGTTCATCAAGACTACCGCCATCCGCGAAAAGATGCTGGAACTGAACGACACCATCAACTGGAAGCCTGCATCGACAGGTACAGGTCGTTTTGGCAAGTGGCTGGAAAATCTTGTAGACTGGAACCTATCGCGCTCGCGCTACTGGGGGACTCCGCTACCCGTTTGGGCTAACGAGGACTACAGCGAAATCAAGTGCATCGGTTCAGTTGCCGAACTAAAGGCTGAAATCGAGAAGTCGATAGCCGCTGGCTTCATGACCGAGAATCCATTTAAGAACTATAAGGAAGGTGATGTAACGAAGGAGAACTACAACTCGTTCGACCTACACCGTCCCCACGTAGATAACATCGTGCTTGTGTCGAGCAAGGGCGAGAAGATGGCCCGCGAAACTGATCTTATCGACGTTTGGTTCGATTCGGGTGCTATGCCATACGCACAGGTTCACTACCCATTTGCCATCAGCAAGGAGGAGTTCGAGAAGGTATACCCTGCCGACTTCATCGCCGAGGGGGTAGACCAAACCCGCGGATGGTTCTTTACCCTTCACGCCATCGCCTCGATGCTATTCGACAGCGTATCGTTCAAGAACGTTATCTCTAATGGTCTCGTTCTCGACAAGAACGGTAATAAGATGAGTAAGCGCTTGGGCAACGCCGTTGAGCCATTCCAGGTAATCGAGGACTTTGGTTCCGACCCACTACGCTGGTACATGGTTACCAACTCGTCGCCATGGGATAACCTGAAGTTCGACATCGCTGGGGTTGAAGAGGTGAAGCGTAAGTTCTTCGGAACGCTTTACAACACCTACTCATTCTTCTCTCTATACGCCAACGTCGATGGATTTACCTTTAGAGAGGCCGAAATTCCTGTAGAAGAGCGTCCAGAGATTGATCGCTGGATTATCTCGCTGCTCAACTCGCTCATTAAGGAGTGCGAGGATGCCTACGACAGCTACGAGGCAACTCGTGCCGGACGTGCCATCCAGAACTTCGTTACCGAGAACCTTTCGAACTGGTACGTTCGCCTAAACCGTAAGCGTTTCTGGGGTGGAGAATACTCTAAGGATAAAATTGCCGCCTACCAGACCCTATACACCTGCTTGGAGACCGTTGCCCAACTGGGTGCACCAATCGCCCCATTCTTTATGGATAGGCTATTCATGGACCTTAACGGAATCACCAAGCGATTTGCAGAGAAGAGCGTTCACCTAGCGCTATTCCCAAAAGCCAACGAGCAGCATATCGACAAGAACCTAGAGGAGCAAATGGACCTAGCACAGCTAGCCTCGTCGATGGTACTAGCGCTACGCCGCAAGGTGAACATCAAGGTACGCCAGCCGCTTACCAAGATTATGATACCTGTACTCGATGCGACGCTTGAGGCTCAGCTTAAGGCTGTAGAGGGACTTCTCCTGAACGAGGTAAACGTAAAGGAACTGGAATACCTACACGAGACTACCGGAATCCTAGTTAAGAAGATTAAGCCAAACTTCAAGACCCTCGGTCCTAAGTACGGCAAGCAGATGAAGGAGATATCGGCTGCAGTTGGCGCATTTACCCAGGAGGATATCGCCCAAATGGAGCGCGAGCAAAAGTACACCCTCAACCTTGCATCGGGCGTGGTAGATATGGCTATGGAAGATGTAGAGATCACCTCGGAGGATATCCCCGGATGGTTGGTAGCCAGCGAAGGTAAACTTACCGTGGCGCTCGACATCACCATTACCGACGACCTTCGCCAGGAAGGTATTGCCCGCGAGTTAATCAACCGCATCCAGAACATCCGTAAGGATAGCGATTTCGACGTTACCGACAAGGTGGAAATCACCCTTGAGCGTCATGCCGAAATTGATACAGCGGTGGAGAACTTTAAGGAGTACATAGCTGGACAAACCCTTGCCAACAGCATCACCTTGGTTAACGAGGTAGCTAATGGAGTAGAGCTAGACCTCGACAACGATGTTGTTGTAAAAATTGCTGTGAAAAAGACTACCGCATAAACAAATTTATCACTAACTTTAGCTAAAACTTTAAAGCATGTCAGAAGCTGAAAGAACCCGCTACTCGGATGAGGAGCTTGCCGAATTTAAGGCGCTAATCCTAGAAAAACTCGAAAAGGCTAAGAAGGATTACGAGCTGCTTAAGTCGGCAATCAACTACAGCGAAAGCAACGATACGCAAGATACATCGCCTACCTTCAAAACACTGGAGGAAGGGGCAGCCACTCTATCGAAGGAAGAATCGGGACGCTTGGCACAACGCCAGCAGAAGTTCATCCAGCACCTAGAGGCTGCGCTGATCCGTATTGAGAACAAGACCTACGGTATTTGCCGCGAAACCGGCAAACTCATTCCGAAGGAGCGCCTAAAGGCTGTTCCACACGCTACGCTTAGTATCGAGGCAAAAGGAAAGTAACATATTGCCATCCGAAAAGAAAAGGGCTACCCAATGGGTGGCCCTTTTTTTATCCCATCCTGCATCACCGTAAATTATCTTACAATAGGCAAAATGCGCCAACTTATCCCACTTAAATCCGTTGTAAAGCATACCGTACGTATTCAACTTAAACCATATAGAGATGAAACGCTACCTACTTTACCTGCTCCTTACCGCCTTACTAGCGCTGGGCGGCTGCAGCAGCACGACGGTGGTTTCGTCGTGGAGGGCGCCGGAGGTGTACAAGCAGGATTTGGAGAAGATGCTCGTGCTGGGGATGATGGGCAACCGTAACCGTGAGCTTCGCGAGAACCTGGAGCAGGCAATCGTACAGGAGCTGCAAACGAAGGGCTTAAACGCCACCCCGGCTTCGAAGGTATTTGGGCCAAACGTATTTAAAGGGCTAACCGAGGAGCAAGTTACCCAAAAGGTAAAGACAGGAGGTTATACCTCGGTAATGATTGTGAGCCTGGTGGACCGGGAGAAGGATAGGGTTTACACCGAAGGCATTGTATATGCCCGGCCTATTATTGTTGGGTACTCGCTCTTCTACCGCCGCTACATGTACGTATACGGGCAGGTTTACGCCCCTGGCTACTACACCACCACTACGAACTTCGTGCTACAGGCCGAGATCTACTCGGTAGCGGGCAACGAGCTGGTGTACTCCGGCCAAACCAAAAGCTACAACCCCGGCAGCGCCGCCGCACTGGCCGATGAGTTCTCCAAAACCATCGTTAAGGACATGGCCGAAAAGGGGCTGGTAAGCAGGTAGCACACCCTTCATGCTAGATTCTAATAGACCGCTAGGCAGGGTAACCGCATTTGTGATTTCCTTTAAAAACACAGAAACACAGAGTAACACAGAGCAAATTCAGAATTTGTCTATCATAAGCTGGTCGCTAGATAAAAAATTGCTGATGTAGCACGGTGCCTTGCCTGTTATCTATGCAGCGTAAGCCGTAAAAGGCACAGAGTAAAGGGATAAAAGTGCTTTGCACTTTTATCCCTCGCAGCCATCGGCTGCACCCTGTGCCCTATGATTGTAAAGGATCAAAGCTAGAAAAGAATATACTCTGTGACCTCTGAGTCTCAGTGACTCGGTGTTTTGTTATTTTTAAATGCGTCTGCCATGGAACGCAAAGGCCATCTTGAAAGGGGTATCAAGTATCACGACAAGCTAAGCCATGTTGCAGTCGGCAGCGGTAGCATTTCGTGATACGTAATACTTGTGCCGTGATTCTTTTTAGTCAGCCCTTACTGCTTACCTATCGGTAGGTAAAATTCGCATTGCCTACGCCTATCGCCTATACCGACAAACCCATAACCGTCGGATGGACAGAGGGCTTGTACCAGCAACTAAAAAGAGGAGATCACTCTAGGTGGGGCTACCTTTTTCGCTACCTTTTCGGCCGAAACCTAGCATAATTATTTAACCTACCATAGCATGAAAATTTCACTAAAGCGCCTAACCGTGCTCGCGCTGATGCTTGCACTTGCCAGCTGCGCACCCAAGAATAGCGAGCTAACCAAAGCTCAGATGAGGGAGGACGTTTCCTACTTCTTTACCAGCTTCCTTAACACCCATCCCAACCCCTACTGCCGGGCAACACCCCGCCAGGTGGACTCCATTAAGACTTCACTACTTCATAAGATTGATGATGGTTTAACGAAAGATGAATTCCTCAACGAGCTGGGCAAGCTCAACGGGCTGCTCGATGGGCACTCGCATATAGATTCACCCTCATTGAAATTCACCCAAAAGGATACCCTTGTTCTTCCTCCTGTAGTCCAAATTAACAGCGATCTTTCGCTAAGCTTAGACGACACACAGCTACCTGTCAGGAATACAATAACCAGCATAAACGGAATTCCCAGCAGCAAGCTCCTAGATGTGATGAGTAGAATGATAAGCTCCGATCCTGGTGTTTGTGGAAAAGTGGAAATTGAAAAGGATTTCTCTGTATTGCTTAAACGATGTGGCCTACTATCTCCCTACCATGTAAAGGTTCGCACCCCAAGCGGCGACACTTCTCTTACCATAAAAGGTACATACCCCTCGAGCAACTCTATATTCCATCGCAGCTCAGGAGAGCTACCCCGTAAGGAATTCGGCTGCACTATTTACCCCAAATCGAGCATAGGAATAATCTACTTCAACACCTGCAAACCTGCAAATGCGGAAATTTTCAAGAGACAAATCGAAAGCAGCTTCATCGAACTGAAACGAAAAAATATAAAGCACCTCATTATCGACAACTCTCGGAACGAAGGGGGTGATGACAACTTTGGGGCTTACCTCATCAGCAAAGTAAACCATGGGCCGTATAGGAAGACCGTCTTCGTTAACGGAAGAATGTCAAAAGAAGAGTATAGTGATATCCAACGAAAAATAAGGCAAGTGCTCAAATCCGATTCGGCGAATCACCTGTCGAGCAAAACGCGAAACGCTATTAAAAAGTGCACGAAAATACCTGCTGGCGGTCACCTTACCGACACCATCTTCCAGCATACCCCTGCCGTAACCGACGGCTACAGCGGCAAGGTGTACATGCTGGTAAGCAATAGAACCTTCTCGTCAGGCTCTAATACTGCGTGGTTCTTCCGCCTTGCCAAGGCGGGCAAGATACTTGGCGAGAAAAGTGGCTCCGCCAACCCCAAGTACGTTTACCCCGCCAAGTTTACCCTCCCCAACAGCAAGGTTAAGTTCGGGATATCGGTAAGGCAGGGAGGCTATGTGACCTTCGAAGGTAAAAAGATGGTATACCTCAAGGAGCCCGATCCCGACGTACCCTTCAACATCAACCCCTTTAAGACATCATACAGCGAGCAGGAGCTGCTGGAGTTGCTGAGGATGGCCAATAAAAAGTAAATACCTACTCACATCCCTTACAGGGTTTGCCCCCCCTGTCAGGGATAACCACACCAACGAATTCGCCGAGATGGCAGGGGCAGCACCCAAAGGCCTGTCCCATTTTCCATACCTTCGCCCCATCAAAAAAATTTAACATGAGAAAAATTATTTTACTACTGCTGACGCTATACCTAGCGCAACCAGCCTTTACGCAAAGCTATCTCCCCTACTACCAGCTGGTAAATAGAGCCGAGCTGCTTACATTTAAGGGACAGTACAAAAAGGCCGACAAGCTGTACCAGCAGGCATTTAAGATGGTGGAAACACCTCAGGGTTGGAACTTACGGGAGGCCGCCCGTAACGCTGCAAAGATGAAGGACACCAGCCTTGCCCAGCACTACTACCAGCAGGCCGCAACGCTAGGCTTCGATCTCGATGATCTCCTTCAGAAGGAAGATAGCCTTGCCCTAGGCAGGCGTATAACCGAGATTAAGCCACACAAGTACAGCTCGCCGCTGTGCGCCACCGTCGACTCCCTCTGCAGGCAAGACCAGCTATACCGCAAAAAAGACTACGACAGCAACAGGAATAAGCAGGCTGCAATCGACTCCACCAACATTGTCAGGATTCTCGAAATTCGAAAAGTTCTTGGCAAGATTCCTGGCATAAAGGAATTAGGGTATAGCAGGACTGACCATTTTACCACTATATTCTGTCATACACAAGCTAGTCAACTCTTCGACTCGCTAGCGAACATCCTGCTAAAACAGGTTATACAAGGCGACTTTAAACCTAATATGATTACAAGAGCAATAGATAAAATTGCTCTTGGAGATGCAGACCGCCCCTATGCTTTTACTCGAATAATTTTTGGTTCAACCAAATCTTATAGCAGAAAGGATAGCCTATACTACATACACCCCGTACGCAACTACCCTTGCCTAAACAAACTTCGCCAATCGATTGGGCTGCCAACGCTGGAGCAGCAGCTGCTGCTAAGCGAGGATAAAACCGTGTACGATGAGGAGCTGGTGCGCCGTAGCTACCCCAAAATGTTTATGGAAACCCCACCCCGCAGGCCATTTGTCGACTGCGAGGGTAAATGGATGGAGCTGTCGCCCAGCAGGAGTAGGTAGTGCCGTTGCGCTAGCCACCTGCCACACCTTCTACACCTCCCCACCACCGAATTCGCCCAGATGGCAGGGCAACACCCAAAGGTTCTGCCCCATTTTTGCTACATTAGCCCCGTAACTATACCAAAAACCTAACCTATGGATATCCTCAAGCTGGCTCACCGCCTGGTGGGCGCCCACCACTTCATCGGCAGCGCCACCACCGGCACTCCAGCAGAGTTTGCCCGCAAGCTCGACATCTCGGAGAGCCACCTCTACGAGCTGCTCGACGTGCTGAAGCGCCTAGATGGCCCCATCGCCTACTCGCGCAGCCGCAGAACCTACTACTACACCCGCCCCATTGCCTTTAAGCTGGGCTACGAGGAGGAGGAGGAGACCCAGTAACCACCTCAGAGATGGTTATTACCCCCTTGGAGGGGGCAATTACCCCCTTCGACCTGGTTATTGCCCCCCATCGAGGGGGTTACCACCCCCCTCCGAGCAGCTTATTGCCCCCCTCGTAGGGGGTAACAACCACCTTCGAGGGGGTAATTGCCACCCTGCCCATACCCGCTGGGCATAAAAAATCCCGTCTTAGCGGGTAAGGCGGGATTCGAGAGCAAGCGGAAGGACGCTACTTCGTAGGAGTAGTCTTCTTCGCTGGAGCGCCAGGGAACTGCTGCTTCAGATCGTTGTAGATCGGAGCCGCGCCAGGGGCGTTGCCAGCAGCCACCTTTACCGAGCGGTAGAAGCTCATGCAGGAGTTGTAGATATCGGCGCCCAAAAGCGAGTTGGTATCCACCATCCCCTGAAGGATGCCCGAAAGCCTATCGATACGGGGGTTAAGGATAGCGTGAGCGGCCATGTCGACCTTCAGCTCGGCCGCATTTACGTACGCAGGCACCAGCGGTGCGTTGTTGTAAATGTAGCTCGACGTCTTATTCACCCAAACCTCCATGTCGTACTTCACCCTACCGTACTGCATGCGCTGCTCCTTGGTTAGGTTGATCACCTTCCCGCTGAGCACCTTCTCCAGCACCGCTAGGGCATCGTCCAGCTCCTTGAGCTCGGCCTCCGTAAAGGTTACCGAAATTAGGTTGTCTAGTGCCATAGTGAGACTAGTTTTTTTTGTTAGGTATTTTGTTTCGTAAGGGCTCGTTCCCCTACCCGATTTCGAATGTATAAAAAATATTCCAAACTTTTAGCTTAAACAGATGGCAGTTTAACAAAAAAGACTCAAACTCTAGTAATAGTAGAGTGAATGATTGTAAGTTTGCACCATCGAATAACTAAACAATCCTAAAATGAGCTTAGCAAAATACCTCAACCGATTTACCACCATCCACCACAAAATTAGAACCCAATCTACTGGAACGCCCAAGCAGCTGGCCGCGGAACTCCACATCTCGGAGAGCCGGCTGCTCGACAACCTTGCCGACCTAAAGGCTATGGGCGCACCTATAGAGTATGACAGCATTCGCAAGACCTATTTCTACTCGCACGAGGTAAACTTCGATATAAAGTTTGACGAATAACAAGTAACTCGCGTATTACAGGAGCGGGGGAACCTATACTTGTAGCAAACAATTTTATTTTAACACTTAGCATGACAATACCCCTATATGAAAAATAATGTAGAAACCGTAATGGCCAAGCTGCTGCAAACGCTAAGCGTGCCACATACCACTAAAAATCTTAGAAGGCAACTTCTCACACATCCCGACTACCCCAGCCTACAGGGCATAACGGGAGTGCTCGACGAATATCGGATAAGCAACGTAGCCTTTAGGGCAACCATCGAACAGCTACGACAGGTGGAGTACCCCGTTCTCCTATATATGAAGGAGCGCAATGGAACCTTTGGACTGCTGCATGACATAGATCAGCAGCAGGCTATACTCTCCACCGAAACCTACGAGCGGAAGAGTTACCCCCTACACCAGTTTCAGGAGATATGGAGCGGTATTGCCGTGCTAGCCGAGCCCAACGAGCAGTCGGGCGAACCAACCGCAAGCGAGAAGTCGAGCACCTCCATTAACAGGATCGCATATTGGGCAGTAGCCGCAGGCCTATTACTGCTACTAGCAGCAGCCGGTTGGCAATCGCAAAGTATCCCCTTTGCATCGCTACTGGTGGTAAAGCTTATTGGCATTTCCCTTGTAGCGCTACTCGCAGCACACGAATTAGGTATCGACAGTTCACTTACCGATAAGCTCTGCACCCTAACCAAGAGTACCGGATGTAACGAGGTGCTTACATCGAAAGCCTCCGCACTTTTCGGAGTACTAAAGCTAGCCGATATCGGAATCGTTTACTTTTTCAGCACCACCATTGCCTTAGTCCTATCGGCAATAGTAGGTATGTTTGCCGATATGCTGCTGCTACTGGCATGGCTATCGGTGCTAACTCTCCCCTTTATACTATTCTCTGTGACCTACCAGCTGGCGGTGGTAAAAAAGTGGTGCCCCTTCTGCATGGGCGTAGCGGCTACATTAACAGTCGAAACTGTACTGGCAGCAGCAACCGGGAGCATTCGTTTTAGCATCCCTACGCTACCATCTGTTGGGCTAGCAGCATTTGGCGTGCTATCCGTATCGCTGCTATGGATAGCGATAAAACCCGTACTAAAGGAGAAGATGCGGCTGGAGCGCTTCGAGTTCCTCTACACCCGCCTCAAGCGCAAGCCCGAGGTGATAAAGGGAATACTTGCTGAAAGCGACTATACCGAAATACCAACATTGGAAGGAGAAATAGTTCTTGGCAATCCCAATGCCCCCTTTACCATAACCGAAGTAGTAGCTCCCTACTGCAGCCCATGCGCCAGATCGTTCGATAAGCTAAACGAGCTACTAAAGGAGGCTGGCAATAGCGTTAAGGTACAATTCCGTTTTCTTGTAAAAAGTAATAGGGAGGATAAATCGACAAAGGTTGCCGCCCACATGTTTGCCCTAGCCGATAAGCTATCGCCCGAAGAGCTACGATGTGCATTCGAGGCTTGGTTTAAGGAGCGCGATTACGAGAAGTGGATAAAAGCATATGCAGCCAACGTAGATGAGCATATTTACCTAAGGCTGGAAACCCAACAGGAATGGGCAAAAGGCTTAGGTATTAATGCCACACCAACCATATACGTTAACGGCTACAGCTGGAAACTGGATATGGACCTCTACGACTTAAAGTATAGCCTATAGCATATAGGAAAAATGTTTAACTAAAACCTAAAGTCAAGACCTAACCTAAAACAAAAAGGTTGCAGCAGCACTAGGTGCCGCCACAACCGGGATGCCCTGCCAGCCTAAGTGGCAGAACAAACAAAAATCAAACAAATCTAAAGTTTTTGCTGCTTTTTGAATTATAAAAAGCAGGCACGATTATGAAAAAATTAAGGATTGCCGATATTAAGGCTTCAGAAGTTTTAAGTAAAAAAGAGAGAAAAAACACTGTAGGAGGTACTGTAAAACGATCTGACTGTTTTTTTTGTTTTAACAAACTCATTGGAGATATGGTTCAGTGCTGCGAGTCTAGCTCCTCTTTTCAATGTAATCCTAATTATTTAACAAGTTGTTCTGGTTCTATTTAGTCGGAGCTGTACTGGCAGCAGCAACCAGGAGCATTCGTTTTAGCATCCCTACGTTACCATCTGTTGGGCTAGCAGCATTAGCGTGCTATCCGGATCGCTGCAATGGTTAGCGATAAAACCCGTACTAAAGGAGAAGATGCCGCTGGAGCGCTTCGAGTTTCTATATACACGCCTCAAGCGCAAGCCCGAGGTGATAAAAGGGATACTCGCCGAAAGCGACCACCCCGAAATACCTATGATGGAAGGCGAGTTAATCTTGGGCAACCCTTATGCACCCTTTATCATAACAGAAGTGGTTAATCCCTACTGTGGTCCATGCGCCAAGTCGTTCGACACGCTAAACGAGCTGCTAAAGGAGGCTGGCAATAGTATTAAAGTCCAATTCCGCTTTCTTGCAAAAAGAAATAGGGAGGACAAATCGACAAAAGTTGCAGCCCATATGCTTGCCCTTGCATCGAAGCTATCGCCCGAAGAGTTACGATGTGCACTCGAGGCTTGGTTTAAGGAGCACAACTACGAGAATTGGATAAAAGAATACCCATCCAACGTAGATGAGCATATTTACCAACGGCTGGAAGCCCAGCAGGAATGGGCAAAAGGCTTAGGTATTAATGCCACACCAACCATATACGTTAACGGCTACCGCTGGAAGCTGGATATGGATCTCTACGACTTAAAGTATAGCCTATAGCATATAGGAAAAATGTTTAACTAAAACCTAAAGTCAAGACCTAGCCTAAAAAAAGGTTGTAGCAGCACCAGGTGCCGCCACAACCGGGATGCCCTGCCAGCCTAAGTGGCAGAACAAACAAAATTCAAAACAAAACTAAAGTTTTTGCTGCTTTTTGAATTATAAAAAGCAGGCACGATTATGAAAAAATTAAGTATTGCCGATATTAAGGCCTCAGAGATTTTAAGTAAGGACGAGAGACTAATTGTTGTTGGTGGATATGATAATCACTATGATGGATTAGGAGGTGTTAGATGCTTTGCAGGTGGGATAGAGGTTTCTGGATGCAGTAATAAGGAACTCTCAGAAGCAGGGCTTGATCACGGTGTAATGTGTCGCTGTTCACTAGTAGACTAATTGTCATGTCAATTATAGAAACAACTACTAACCAAATAGGTAGAACAAACAAAAATCGAACAAATCTAAATTTTTTGCTGCTTTTTGATCTACAAAAGCAGAGATTCCTATGAAAAAGTTAACAATTGCAGATATCAAGTCTTCAGAAGTTCTAGGTAAAGAGTCGAAGAGAAATGTTGTGGGAGGTGTTAGCACAAACAACACACAATGTGGAGGATTCTTAAGAAACTGTGCTTGCGATATTAATACTGGACATTCATATATGCAGGCTAATACATGTGCTCTATCAGAAACTGATGCTGCTGAAAAGATTCGATCTCGCATAAAATTCAATATAGACACTATTGTTTGCTATTGCGAAATTGAAGAACTATAAGAATTACTACAAATACAATAAATTGTGAATTTGATAAATAATTCCATTTAATAAGTAGTACCAAAACCAAGCAAAAAAAAGATTGCAGCAGCACTAGGTGCCGCCACAACCGGGATGCCCTGCCAGCCGAAGTGGCAGAACAAACAAAAATCGAACAAATCTAAAGTTTTTGCTGCTTTTTGAAAACCATAAAAAGTAGATAGTACTATGAAGAAGTTAAGTATTGCTGATGTTATGGCATCGGAGATTTTAAGTAAGAAGGAGAAGAAAAATGTTATAGGCGGAGGCGGAAAAGTAGTTGGTCCTAGTGTACCAACTGATGGGGAATGTCATGTATACAACGGAAGTGGTCAACTTTGTCCTACCCTAACATGTAGTTATTGTAGAGGAGGGGAGGCCTATGGTAGGTGTGCGGAGAACATAATGGAAAAGGTTTATTGTACTAATTAATAATAAGAGATAGGGTAAGGCATATTCACTCTCTTTATAAAGTTAAAATGCAAGAAATTCCATTTTAGCAAGATGAATTTCAGATAAGCTAACCATCATGTAGGGCTGTCTCTACAATGAGACAGCCTCTTTTTAGCTTTATCATCAAACCTTAAAAAATATTGGATTCCCCCTTCTTTAAACAGTACGACGCCATGGATTGCGGCCCCACCTGCCTGCGCATGGTTGCCAAACACCATGGCCGCAGCTACAGCTTAGAGAGCCTGCGTAGGCGCTCGGGCATTACCCGCCTAGGGGTGTCGCTGCTAGGCATTGGCGAGGCCGCCGAGAGCATTGGCTTCCGTACGGTAGGCGTTAAGATTTCGTACGAGCGGTTGCGCGACGAGATGCCCCTACCCTGCATTGTGCACTGGCAGCAGAACCACTTTGTGGTGGTGTACAAGATTGCAAAGGATAGGGTTTACGTGGCCGACCCCGGCAAGGGGCTAATAAAGTACACCAAGGAGGAGTTTATAGAGGGGTGGCAGAACAGCAGCAAAACGTCCAATATGGGCATTGCGCTGCTGCTGGAGCCTACGCCTCGCTTTTACGAGGAGGAGGGGGAAGAGAATAAGGGCATTAGCTTCGGGCTACTCTTCCGCTACCTTGGCTCGCACCACAAGCTTATTGCACAGCTAATGCTAGGGCTGCTGGCGGGTAGCATACTGCAGCTGGTGCTGCCGTTCCTTACGCAGTCGGTGGTGGATATTGGCATCAACACCAACAACCTCAGCTTCGTTTACCTGGTGCTTATAGCCCAAGTTATGCTACTATTTGGCAGGATTACGGTAGATTTTATCCGCAGCTGGATTATGCTGCATATGAGCACCCGCATCAGCATCTCCATTCTGTCAGACTTCCTGATTAAGCTTATGCGCCTGCCCATCTCGTACTTCGATACCAAGATGTTTGGCGATATCATGCAGCGCATCGGCGATCAGGGGCGCATACAGTCGTTCCTAACAGGTAGCTCGCTTAGCACGCTATTTTCCATGTTCAACCTGGTGGTGTTTAGCGTGGTGCTGGCCAGCTTTAACCTTACCATATTTGGGGTATTCGTACTGGCAAGCATACTCTACATTAGCTGGATTGTGCTCTTCCTAAAGAAAAGGCGCGACCTCGACTTTAAGCGTTTCGATATAGCCTCGCAAAACCAGAGCACGCTGGTGCAGCTTATTGGTGGCATGCAGGAGATAAAGATGAACAACTGCGAGAAACAGCGCCGCTGGGAGTGGGAGCATATCCAGGCAAAGTCGTTCCGGCAAAACATGAAGAGCCTTACGCTAAGCCAGTACCAGCAGGTGGGAACCTTTTTCATCAACGAGGGGAAAAACATATTCATCACCTTCTTGGCAGCCCAAGCCGTAATAAACGGTCAGCTTACCCTTGGGGGTATGATGGCCATGCAGTATATCGTGGGTCAGCTAAACAGCCCCATAGAGCAGATTCTTGGCTTTGTGCAATCGCTGCAGGATGCAAAGATAAGCCTCGAGCGCCTCAACGAGATACATGCGCAGGAAGATGAAGAGCCTGCCGAGGTGCAGCTGCTGCAGGAGGTTCCACCTAAGGCTGATATTGCAATTAACAACCTATCCTTTACCTACCCTGGTGCCGGAGAGGAGCCTGTGCTGAAAAATCTCAACCTCAACATTCCATATGGCAAAACAACCGCCATTGTAGGGATGAGCGGTAGCGGAAAGACTACTTTACTTAAGCTGCTACTTAAGTTCTACAAACCCACATCAGGCGAAATTCGAGTAGGGAAATCGTCGCTTTGGAATATCAGCCACAGCCTATGGCGCAGCCGCTGCGGTGTTGTTATGCAGGAGGGGTATATCTTTTCGGATACCATTGCCAACAATATAACCATTGCCGATGAGCACCCCGATATAGAAAGACTCAACTACGCCATAGAGATGGCAAACCTTACCGACTTTATAGAGAGTCTTCCGCTAAGAGCCTCTACCAAGATTGGGGCCGAAGGGAACGGCATAAGCCAAGGGCAAAAGCAACGAATACTAATTGCACGAGCCATCTACAAAAATCCTGATGTAATATTTTTTGATGAGGCTACCAATTCACTCGATGCCAACAACGAGAAGGTGATTATGGAAAATCTTGAGCAATTCTTTAAAGGAAAAACGGTAATCGTAGTGGCTCACCGCCTAAGCACCGTAAAGAATGCCGACCAGATTGTTGTCCTCGAAAAAGGCGAAATCGTAGAGCAGAATACCCACAGCAAACTGGTGGAACAAAAGGGAAAATACTTCGAGTTGGTACGAAACCAGCTTGAGCTAGCAAACTAGGAAACCATGCCGGAAATTATAGACCAAAAGGAGAACGAGGCTGTCAGCAAGTCGTTCCTCATTCAGGAAGCACGAAGCGAAGAGATACAAGAAATAATATCCAAAACGCCCAGATGGATACTCCGATGGGGAATCACCGTATTTTTGCTAATTCTACTTCTTCTGCTTGTTGTATCGTGGCTGGTAAAATACCCCGAAACGGTAACCGCCAGGCTAAGCCTTACCACCGTAAGCTATCCCAAAGCAGTAGTAGTAAAAACATCAGGTAAGCTGATGAGCCTACAGGTAAACGACCAGCAGGAGGTGCAAAAAGGCGCAACGATTGGAGTAATGGAAAGCATAGCCAACTATAAGGATGTTGCCAGATTGGATTCTTCGCTAAGTATTGTGCATCATCTTGTATCGGAAAGAATGTATGACAAGTTGGTGCAACTTAGGCAACCTACCTATCAATACCTCGGCGAGCTGCAAGCATCCTACCAGACCTTCGAGAACAGCTTTATCGACCTACAAAACTACCTTTCGACAGGTATCTATCTCAAAAAGTACGGACTACTAAAAAACGAGCTGCAGCTATCGGAGAAAATGCTGAGCAATACGCTCGACCAAAAAGACCTTCAGGCAAAAGATCTTGAGATCGCAGCGCGTGAATATAACGTAAATAAGATGCTATACGACCAAAAGGTTATTGCGTTATTGGAGCTTAAGAATATTGAGAGTAAATACCTCGCCAAGCGGGGAACCGTAAAGCAGATGGAGTCTACAGTAATAGGCCAACAGAGTAGCATCATCGCAAAGAAGAAAGAAATTATGGAGCTTGAAAACCAAATAGCCATCAAAAAGGCAACCTTCTTACAAGAACTCAATACGCTTAAAGCCGAATTAGAAAAATGGAAGAACAGCTACCTACTTACCGCTCCTATCAATGGGATGGTCACCTATTCGAAACTAATCCAAGAAGGTATAAATCTAAAAGCGGGTGATGAACTTTGTTATGTTGTACCAAGCAGCAACAGGTACAACGGCGAAATTCGATTCTCTCAGTACGCACTGGGTAAGGTAGCCGTTGGCCAAAAGGTAAAGGTTAAATTCACCGCCTACCCCTATCAGGAGTTTGGCATTGTAGAAGGTAGAGTATCTTACGTATCTAAAATTCCTGTTAACGATAGCCTATTTGTGGGTAGGGTTTCGTTCGACAAGGGGCTGGTAACCAACTATCGAAAAACGCTATCCAGCAAGGTAGGCATGACCGCTAATGCTGAAATTATCACCAAAGACAGGAGATTGATTGAGCGATTTTTTAATAATCTTAGGGGGGCTATACAATAATATAACCCTTTCCACTAGAAACCAATTCTAGCGATATTATATAGATTTCTATCTTTTAACCAACCAAAAATTTATTTTTAACAAAAAAGTTGTAGACTCCAGAAATAGCAGAGGGAAGGATGGTAAGTTTACCCCATCGAAAAAAAAATTGAACCAACAATGAATACCATTACACATTACAAACGAAAAGCCCCCGTAGCCGTAGCCCTGCTCCTTGCCATATTCTGCATGGCGGGAGCTAGCGCATCAGCCCAGGTAAACAAGCGGCTGAGCAAGGCAGAGATGAAAACCGACATCGACTACTTCTTCAACACCCTTAGGCAGCACCACCCCAACCCCTACTTCTTCTGCTCGAAGGATTCGGTCGAACGCGAGAAGAGCAAGCTCGAAAGCAGCCTCCCCGATTCGCTGTGCACCTACGACTTTGCCAAGCGGATCGGCACCCTCAACCATCTTTTCGACAGCCATACTACTATCCTTTTCAATTTTTTTTACCAGGATACCACCATTCGGGTACTGCCTAAAATCATTGAGTTAAATTCTAACGACGAGGTCTACATAAGAAATAAGTTCACAAGTTCGTCAACTAGGGTAACAGCCATAAACGGATATCCCACCAAGGAAGTAATGACACGCCTCAACAGCTACTTTACAAATGAGAAAATAATTCCCTTCCAAAGTGTCAAGAAATCCTACCTAAGACGATACATCAATCTCCTAAATATTAATCCACCATTTACCTTTACCATCGCCTACAAAGACACCTCGGCAACCGTCAACATAACGGACCAGCACCTATTCGAGGACAAGCGGGTAGGCTACAAGCTCGATTTCACCCAATGCTTCAAGCACAATAAGGATCTCGACGAGATTGATGATGCCGTTATGAAAATTAATACAAAATTATCAACCGCAACTATTTACTACTTCAGCTGCAACATCAACAACAACGAAGCGGTCCAGAAAAAGATGAAAACCTTCTTCGATACGCTAAACACCCTACATATAAAAAACCTAATAATAGATATTCGTAACAACACAGGAGGAGGAGATGAGAGCAACGATATTATTACCAATTACATCAAGCACTCCAACTTTCATATCAAGCAAAATTACGAGGGAATAGTCGACCCAGAAGCAAAAAAAGAGGCGATAGAATATGTAGATACGTATAGAGCAGAGAATCTATTTAACAGGGTCTTTTACCATTTGTTGATCCCCAATCATATTCTACTCCTAAAGGAGCTCCCCGTTGGAGATAAGTACAGATGCAAAGTCTCCGATGAGGTTGAAAGATGCTCCAAAGGCTATTCGGGAAATATCTTCATCGTGCAGGGAGCCTCCACCTGCTCAGCTGCCGCCGATTTCTCCTACTGGTTTAAAAAGTCGAAGCGAGGAGTACTCGTTGGCGAAGAAACAGGTGAGGCTACCGACTGCTTTAGTAATGCATTAGAAAATGCGCTGCCCAATAGCCAACTCAGCTTCATGGTTGCACAAGGTAGGTACACCTTGCCCAATGGCTCTGTAGCAAAAGGGGTAGAACCCGATTTCTACTTTAAAACAGACCGATACGACATATTTTTAAGTGAGAGTGAAATTAGGGCGATAATCAGCTTCAAAAAGTAATTAGGATTCCTGATTAGCGCTAATGACTCGTTTATACCTACACTATGATTTCAGATGCCAGAATAGGCACAATATTAAATTAAAATAGATTTCATGCTATTTACAAAATATCAAAATGAAATAAGAGTACTAATGATTGCCATGCTATGTATGGCTAGTTTAGACTCTGTATCACAAAAAGCGCCAAAGCTGAGCAAGGCAGAGATGAAAGCCGACATCGTCTACTTCTTCAACACCCTTAGGCAGCACCACCCCACCCCCTACTTCTTCTGCTCGAAGGATTCGGTCGAACGCGAGAAGAGCAAGCTCGAAAGCAGCCTCCCCGATTCGCTGTGCACCTACGACTTTGCCAAGCGGATCGGCACCCTCAACCATCTTTTCGACAGCCATACTGCTATCCTCTTCAGTTTTCTCGATCAGGATACAACCTTTCAGGCACTACCAAAGATCGTACACGTAGATGCCAACGGCGAAATATTTATCCGGGATAAATATGCTAATGCAACAACCAAGGTAACCGCCATAAACGGATGCCCAACTAAGGAGGTAATAGCAAAACTTAACCGCTACCTTATAAATGAAAGAATTAAACCTGCCCATAAAACCAATGAGGACTACCTAACAAGCTACGTTAACCTGTTGGGCATAAGCGCACCATTTACGTTCACCATCGCGTATAAGGACACCTCAGCAACAGTCAATATAACAGAACAGCACGTATTCGAAGATAAACGGGTAGGCTATAAACTCGATTTCACCGAAAGATTCAAGTACAATAAGGATTTCGACGAGATCGATGATGCAGTTATGAAAATTAATCAAAAACTATCAACCGCCATTATCTACTACTTCAACTGCAATATCAACAACAACGAAGTAGTCCAAAAAAAGATGAAAACCTTCTTCGATACGCTAAGCACGCTAGGCATAAAGAATCTGATTGTTGATATCCGCAACAACTCCGGTGGCAGCGACTACAGCAACGATACCATCACCAGCTACATTAAGCACCCCAGCTTTCACATCACTCAAGATTATGAGGGAAAAGTTGGTGATGCCTCGAAGAAAAAGGCAACGGAATATGTTGATAGGTATAGGGCCGAGAACCTGTTTAACCGAGTATTCTACCGTTTGCTAGTACCCAACAGCATCCTTTTTTTAAGGGATACACCAATTGGAGAAACATACAAAATCAGAGATAACTCTAAGGTAGAATGCAACCCCAAAGGCTATTCGGGAAATATCTTCATTTTGCAGGGTGCCTACACCTGCTCAGCTGCCGCCGATTTCTCCTACTGGTTTAAAAGATCGAAGCGGGGAATACTAGTTGGCGAAGAAACAGGAGAGGCAACCGACTGCTTTAGTAGAGCGCTAACGGATAAACTACCCAATAGCCAACTCGACTTAATGGTTGCACAAGGAAGGTATACGCTACCCAACGGTTCTGTTGCAAAAGGGGTAGAACCCGATTTCTACTTTAAAATAGATCCCGACAACATATTCCTAAGCGATAATGAAGTTGAAAAAATAATTTGCCTAAAGAGGTAGCACAAGCATAAAATACAACCAAGCAGACATAACAGCATACAAGCCATTACCCACTAAAACATATCACCTAATGAAAAACACCAAGCACCTCATCGCGCTGATCGGCCTGCTGGCCTTCGGCGCCTTCGGCACCAAAGCTCAAACCCGGATAAGCATCAGCTTCCCGGAGGCACAGCAGGAAACCGACGTTCGCGTCTACCGCCCCATAAACGGCCTCTACAACACCAGCTATGCCGGGCGAAAAGACCGGTATATGACCCAGAACAAGCAGGTAACCGCCAGCTTTAAGGTTAACGAAGCTGGGTTTGTTGGCCTAACGGGCAAGCTGATTGAGAAAAATTTCCGATTAATCCTTACCGATGGCGACTCGGTAGCCGCACGCTTCTATAAGGATAGCGTCCGCTTCGGAGGCTCAAACGCCAAAGGGCATGCCTACTACCGCAAGCATCAGTACGACTTCTTTCACATTGTTGCAAAACATAAAGACCACATAGTACCAATCGCAGAGGTACTCTCAAGAAGCAACGACACCATACAGAAGCAGGCTCAAACCTACCGCCAGATGCTCGAAAACAGAGAAATATCCAACAATTTCTACCAGGTTGCAATGGCCGACCTTTACTGCAACTACTACAACTACATCTTTTCTCAGGATATAGAACCAAAAGCCTATTACCCACAATTCTGCTATACGAAGGAGGAATGCCAGCTGGCGCTAGACGCCATCGAGAAATCGTACAATCCCTATCAAGAGAGCAATCGAGCAGCAGCATGGTTTCATGATAACATAAAAGACAGAGTTATTTACATACGAAAGGTTGGGCTAAAAGCCGACACATCGGCAACCAACGAGGTGCTCACATCATCCAAGTATATCGAACAGGGATTAAACAGGCTACCTAATAATCTTGTAGAAGATGCCTTAGGAATGAATCTCCTAACCCAACAAAAATCTGGGCTACCGCTAGAAAAGGATTACTTGGTAACACTTCAGGAGAAGTTCCCCCAAAGTCAGTACCTTAAGTACCTCGAAGAGATGAAGGCCATACAACGTGAGGGAATAGTCGTACCCGAAAAGGTATCGGCGTTTATTAGCTGCAGAACCGAGCAGGAAAAGCTTATTATCGAGAACGAAAAGGCATCGCAACCCAATACGCTAAAGGAGCTCGTAGCATGGCTAAACGGGCGTAAGGCATTCGTCGATGTTTGGGCTCCTTGGTGTAGTCCCTGCGTGCAGGAGTTTAAGCAACACGCACAAACCAGCTTTGCGCTACGGATGCTAGGCTACACCCCTGTATTTATTTCATTAAACACCAACGATAAGATGAAATCGATGTGGCAGCAGCGGATTATAGACGACAGGCTTACCGGCTACCACATATCGGCCAGCAAGGAGCTGATTAAAGAGCTAGAGGAGCTAGTAGGAAAAGCGATTCCAAGGTACGTTGTTATTGGCTCGAATGGAGATATTCTAAGCAAGGATGCACCTCGTCCAAGCAATCGCGATTTTATGAAATTCCTTTCTGGGTTAGGTAAACAGTAGCTAATAAAAGGGGCTGCCCTATACTTTTGGGGCTGCCCCTTTTCTGCCTTTTTTATCCCTGCCGAAGTCTAGATTCAAATATTCGATTCTCCAGAACATACGTGGACTTTTTTGGGACTGTTCTAACGACAGAAATTGTAGATACCGCCGCCATTGTAATATGGTTAGCTATTTCGGATACTTTTTAGCAAAAAAACTGCAAACTCCAGAAATAGCGGAGTGAACGAAAATGTTGACCTGAAACTAACCCGCATTTGACCGTAAAGCTATACCAGCAGCCACCTTTAAGCTCGTAAGTTTACTCGCGAAACTTCGAAATGAAGAAAAGATGCCAGCAAATGCCGAATGTAAATTTTAGGTAAATTGGCATCGCCGCTAGATTTAGCTTGTAGGTACCGCTACGTTGCAACCTAACCGCCAAATCTACGCTAGTAGAATAACCGCATACCAACCAAAAACAATACAAGATGAAGAATATTGCCCTAGCAGCGCTGCTCATCTTCGGCGCATCGGCGTTGCCTGCACAAAAAACGTTTACCGGCAGCGTCAAATTTAAGGTATCCTCAAGCAAGCCAGCCCACGCGGGATACACGTTCGACACCATCACCTACTCGTACTACAGCAACGGAGCCTTTGTCGACCACAGAACCAGCTCCTGCGCCAACTTCTCCTACCCCGAAATCACGGTGGAAACCGACTCGGCCTACTTCATAAAGTACAATGGATCGCAGAATCAGATTTCTCGGCAAGAGAGGCTCAACAACATGGTTCGGCGTGCAACCGCAACCAACGAATACCAAACCATCCTAAACCACCGCTGCCAGAAGTACGTGGTTAAGCAAACCATTAAAGATGGCGTAACCCTAACCGCCTACTGGTGGATCGCACAAGATCTGGTTCTAAAAGGTAGCTACAGCCAAATGCTGGCGGAGAATAAGGGATGCCCGCTAAAGTACGAGCTGCTTAGGGAGAATGATGACCCTGCCAAATCCTACATAGAGGTTCGAGAAGCCGTAGAGATCAGGGAGACAACCCAGCCATTCGATCTTGCCGGCTTCCTAAAGGGCAAGCCCGTATCGCCCTACAGCCTCGAAACGGCAAAAAGAGGGCTACAGGTAAACCAATAACGAAGTGAAGTCATGAAGCATTTGAAATTTATCCTAGTTGCGGTAGCCATAGCAACGGCCGTAACCATTTCGTGGGGTCAAGGAAGCTTCCATGGAAGCATTAAGTTCAAAATATACGCTGTAGGTAAACCTGTACTTCCGCTATTCGACAGCGCTATGTATACGTACTGTAGCAATGGATTTTTTATTGAGCATGTTTTTGACTCAGATCCCTCACATTTTCAGTTTGAGAAAATGATTACAGATGATTCAACCAACTATACGCAGTTTAAAGGAGAGAGTAATACGATTCTAATCTCAAAAGCTAGTCAGAGTGTAGCCAGAAAAGTTGAGACGACTGATGAATTTCAAACCATATTGAATCATCGTTGCCAAAAATACATTGTAAAGAGGCTTGTTGACGATAGCACAACCATTACAGAGAATTGGTGGATTGCCTCTGATTTAAAGTTAGCAGGAAACTATCCCCGTAAGCTCGAAGAAAATCCGGGTTGCCCTTTAAAGTATGAGCTGCTTCGTGAACGAAGGGATGGTAAAAAGGGTTATATCGAGGTGTTTGAAGCAGTAGAGATCAGACCTTCTGACGTTCATTTTGATTTGGAATCTTTTCTAAAGGGGAAGAATGTAACAACAAAGAATCCCCTCGAACCCTTTTTTAGACATTGAATCAATAGCGCCCTAAGCATACGGTGGTTTTCAAAGTAACAAAAGAGGCGTATTCTACCAGCCGAAGCGGCAGAAACAAGAATCAAAAACAAGACTAAAGGTTTTACTGCTTTTTAATACCATAAAAAGCAGACGTTACTATTATGAAAAAGCGAACAATACTCCCTTTACTTTTACTCCTTTCACTAGTCTCCGCCAAAGCACCTTGTGCTGGGCATAGCACTGTTATAGTAGGAACTTTAAAGAATAGTCCACCACAAAAGGTGCTACTTCATACCTTCATCAACAATAAAAGCTTCGTTGTCGACAGCACCGTCACCGACTCGCTAACCGGCAAGTTTATGTTTCACCTCAACATCTCTCGCCAGACAAGATTCTCTTTTCAGCTAACAAAAAAGTATATCCGCTTTCTAACCTACAGTATCTCGCCAGGCGACTCGCTTATATTCACCGCCAACTGCAACGATCGATTAGATATAAACGATATAAGCATCGAAGGTTCGAAGTGTGGAATAGAAAGGCTGTGGTACGCGAAGAATAGGTTCCCTCTAGTCGATAAGAAAGCACAACTGGAGAAAATGCTTGCCAACAGCAAGGGGAACAGCAAGGAGCTTGCCGATTCCATTGCCTCCATTAAGCGCATGCTGCACAAAATTGATTTAACCTACTCCCATACTACCAATGAAGTTAACATGCTAGACTATATTGGTACAATAAGTAGGGAAATCAGTGAGGATTCCTGCATTATTATCATTCGTAACGCCCTAAAAAGAATCCCCGATTCGAAGATACTTGCGGAACGATACAATACCCTTGTCGAAAAGCAAAAGGACAATGCGCTTAGAGGCAAGATGCTAAATAAGAAGATGCCAATATTTAGGTTAGAAGACACAAATGGAATACTAGTAAAAAACAATCGATTCAATGGAGAATACCAGCTGTACGACTTTTGGGCTAGCTGGTGCACTCCCTGCCGTAACGAAACGCCCATCATAAAAAAGGCTGTTGAACTCTCGAATGGGAAGCTTAGGGTAGTTGCCGTTTCGATAGATGAAGATAGAGATAAGTGGCTTAGAGCAATTCAAGAAGATGCTACAGGTGCCTACACCCATCTTATTTTTCCCAAAGATGGATGGAAAAGCATAAAAAGCGCCCTCCACATCGTGGGAATCCCCTGTATATTCCTTGTAGATCCCAACGGAACTATAATCGATATTAACCTCAGGGGAGAACATCTTATTGACAGGATAAAAAAATTATACGATACGCCAGTAACATCCCATGAAAGAATTCAAGCAACACCAGCCTCCTTAAATAGAGCGCTCTAACAAATGTACGAGAAGCCGTAGAGATCAGGAAGGCTCCACAGCCATTCGATCTTGCCGGCTTCCTAAAGGTTAAGCCCGTATCGCCCTACAGCCTCGAAGCGGCAAAAAGAGGGTTACAGGTAAACCTATAACAAAGTTCTTTTGACGAATCAAACCAATAACTTTACGCTGTTTTGTATGGTCACTTTTAAAACGGCTACTACCTCCAAATAAAGCAGAACCTATACCATACGAAATCCATCAAATCCTACATAAGCTATGAGAATGTTCCTACATATTAAGCACTGGCAAGTTTTTACGCTAACCTTTGTAGTGCCCGCGCTGCTCTTCTTGGTTGAAATATCGCTTGCAAGCCACTCGTACTCGCATTATTCCAACAGCCTCCAAGCGGTCAACGAAAATCTTGGAGTGAAGCTGCTAACCTTGCTTCTTCACACGGCCTGCTATGCTATGGTTACCGTATGGTACTGGGTTGTTGGTTGCAACCTGCATGCCATTAGCCCGAAGAAGACAAGACCGAGCATATCCCGATTTAAGCTGTGCATCATGCTATCTCTTGCAGTTGCTATAGCTGCAGATGCAGCGCCCCTATTGGGGCTCCACAACGTCAAAGGCTATGCGGCATTTATTACACTCGTTACGGGTATATACGCTTATATTTACTGCACGCTATTTATTCAGAAACTGGTAAGAGCCATCGAGTCGAATGATACCCCCGAAGAGGATGATAAAGCCATCTTCTTTATTCTTTGGCTCATCTTTCCGCTGGGTATTTGGTTTATACAGCCACGAATCAATAGTATTTTCAAAAGGCAAAAGTGTGCATAAAAAAATCGGCAAAGTGGCTATCGTAAATAAACAGCTGCGTCCCCTCTTTATAATGCACAGCACAACAATCTTTCACCTCCTCCTACTATGAAAAATGGAATAGCCCTAGCAACATTTCTTTGCTGTCTTGCCACACTTCCAAATATATCACTATGCGCCAATCCAAATAGGCAAAGATCATTCTTCGACTTTCCTTCAGCAAAATCGCCTCTAAGTAGGTGGTCTATACAGAACCATTTTACAACTTTAATCCATCGTAACGCGGATACAACCCTTTTTATTCCCTTCAATTCTGACAAACCTCGTTTCATCGAATTCTACTGCAGAATCCCATTGCCATCGGATGCCAAAAACCTTGCCATCAAATTCTCCTATC
The DNA here is from genome assembly GCF_963678165.1 of uncultured Acetobacteroides sp. Taxonomy (NCBI): domain Bacteria; kingdom Pseudomonadati; phylum Bacteroidota; class Bacteroidia; order Bacteroidales; family Rikenellaceae; genus Acetobacteroides; species uncultured Acetobacteroides sp. Next base: position 4,053,327 of record NZ_OY782755.1, read on the forward strand.
GGTCAATACAATGCAAAAACTATAGGATGATTATAAGCGGCAACCACAATAGCTTAGACGACACGCTAAAATTAGAAGATACTAAAAACAGGTGGCAGCAAAGAGCGCATAACTACAAAATTCCTCCAAAAACTACCGATCTGCTTCTCCGATTTGAGGCGGAAAATTATAACTCCTTCGTTTGGTTAACAAAACCTAGCGTAAAAATCGATGGGAAGGAATATCTTTCCGAACCTGTTTCTATACCCAATACCGTACAGGAGGAGAATCAAGCGGCAAATAATCCTCTACTAAATACCACTTTTGCAGCTCATAGCAGCACCAAAATTGTAGCATTTGGTGAGACTATACATTACACTAACGAGCTTATAGCAAAGATTCTAGCATCAATGTGGTCGATGGTAAAATCTGGCAACACCAAATTGCTACTATTCGAGTTGTCTCCCGCAGAATGTTACCTTGCCAATCTTTACGTTAATGGCACTATAGATAAGAACGAATATGATCGGCAAACATATATCGCTAAACATGCAGATTATCATACAAGTCACCTCTTACTATCAAAAAATGGCTTTCTTGATTCTATTCGCTACTATAACTCCAAGAATATAGATAGCAGTATTACCATTGCTGGTATTGATCTTGACATGCCAGACAAAGAACTATTACAAAATATTTTCAATAGTTTCCCTGACACCTGCCTTACAACGCTAAAAGCAAAGATTAACTCCTGTCAAAAAACATCCATATTCGATACTTTAAATCCCCAAAAAGCGATAATAACCGCTTTAAATAGGATCAATATCAACAATTGTTCTAGCTTTTGGTCTTCCTACCTAGTAAGTACCTCTAGGAACATTTATAATCTTGGAACTGATCTAGACGATCGAGATTACAAGATGTTTGCAAATGCAAAGCTGCTTATAGAACGATTCAGTAGGGGAAAACAGGTAGCCATTTATGCCCATTGGTGTCATGCTACAACAAAAAAGAATACAGCGCCTTGGGTAGCAGTAAGAACGCCCTTGGGCTACCATTTGTCCAAAGAGTTCGGTAGTGCCTATCGCACAATTGCCCTTTGCGGTGGTTCTGGGATTGGTGTTTCAATGAACAGTAATGGCAATCCTTACAATTACAAAATAGAAAAACCAGAAAAAGGTAGCCTAGAAAATTACCTATACCAATACAAGAGCCCCGAATGCTATATCGATTTTACAACAGCGAGCATTCCGTCTTCGGTAAAATATATTCGTATATTGGGCAATACCAGCCGCATTGGGCAGTTCATTCCAATAGAAGAAGCTGGAATTCCAAATGCCGTAATTTTTGTAAGAGATATTACACCTATTAAAACATACGAATATATTGATAACTAGAAACCAGCCCTGTGTTTTTTGCTGCTTCTACGCGCATTGTTCCGCACAATCCGCTCACACAGTTCTCTACTCAAAGTCATAATGAGAAATAAGGATGTGGATTCTTGCGCTGTTGTTCTGAGTCTTATCCACAACCAAGAGAGAATGGGTTGTAAAAGCAAAGGAGTAAAGCTGTAGCGTTCATTCAAAATATGGAGAAGTTCCACGCTCTCTTTTTTCATGCTAGTCAGCAGATGTAACCGCTACAGGTTTCATATTCAGAGAATGAATTATATCTTTGCCCCTCAAACTATAAGATACCAGCTAATGAAGCTCACCTTAGGCCAAAAGGCAGCCCTTATTGTTGTTGCCATCCTAATTGTCGATCAAATTATTAAAATATGGATTAAGACCCACATGATGCTGGGCGACTCGTACTCCATCTTCGGGAATTGGTCGTACATCCACTTTACCGAAAACTACGGAATGGCATTTGGCCTAGAGTTCTGGGGTAAGTTTGGCAAAATTCTCCTTAGCCTTTTCCGTATTGCAGCGGTAGTGGCCATTGGGTACTACATGCGCCACCTTATCCGCACCAGTAAGGCAACCACCGGATCGATCGTTGGCTTGGCGCTTATCATGGCTGGGGCACTAGGCAATATTCTCGATAGCGCCTTCTACGGACTTATCTTCAACGACTCGTGGGGACAGGTAGCCCAATTCCTCCCCGATGGTGGCGGATACGCCAGCTTCCTTCACGGTAGGGTGGTAGATATGTTTTACTTCCCGCTCGTCGAGGGGCACTTCCCCAGCTGGATTCCTGTTTGGGGTGGCGAGGATTTCATCTTCTTCCGCCCTGTATTTAACTTTGCCGATGCCTCAATCTCAATTGGCGTAGTTTACATCCTACTGTTTCAGCGAAAGCTCTTTTCTCAGGATTAAGGAAATAGCATCACATAAAACAACAAGGCCTCCAGGGATCAACCCTTTGGAGGCCTTTCTTTTTGCCGCAATGCCATTTATCATCTTTCCACAGGCCATCTCAAAGCGCTTAGCCTCTCGATAAACCTCCAACATTTAAGCTTATTTAGAATTCTAGGAATCAATATTTACCCTACTTTTGAACGATTTAAATTTTTGTTCAAATCATCAGATGAGAGAAGTAGCAACAGCGGCAAAAGACGACCAAAGGGAGATCATTATAAAAGCTGCAACGGATGTATTTGCAAAATACGGCTACAAGAAGGCAACGCTCGAATCCATCGGCCAGTCGATAGGCAAGGTGAAGAGCTTCGTTTACTACTACTTCAGGAATAAGGAGGAGCTGTTTGAGGCGGTTATCGACAACGAGGTCGACCAGCTTCGCAGCAGGTTTGAGCAGATACACACCTCCGATGCACCTGCCTGCCAAAAGATGGAGGAGTACGCCAAAAGGCGCATGTCGCTCATTTTTCAGCTGGCCAACTACTTCAGCCTAATCAGCAATGGGGTGCTAATAAACCCCTCGCTTACCGATAAGCTGCGCCGGAAGTACGACGAAAAGGAGGTTGGGCACATCAAGATGATTCTGGGGCAGGGGATGGAGGCCGGTGAGTTTCGCATCAAGGATGTGGAGCTAGCATCGCTGGCCCTTTTCACCGTGCTTAAGGGGCTCGAGATTCCGCTGTTTACGAGCAACGAGAGCCAAACGAACATCGACAAGCGCATTGACGATTTACTTGCGATAATTTTTAACGGAATACGATCAAAATAGAGGTACAACTATGAGGAAGACCGCAGTCTTTTGGGTACTTGCAGTAAGCAGCTGGGCTGCTACGGCGCAGACACCAGCCACACCACTAACCTTAGAGCAATGCCGCAAGATGGCATTGGAGCACAACAAAAAGGCGCAAATATCGGGGGCAAAGGTAGAGGCTGCCGATGCCCTTAGCAAAGCCGCTAGGACGCAGTACCTGCCCAACATCAGCTTTACCGGATCGTACCTGCGAACCAACAACGCATTCCAGCTCCTCAGCGAGGATAAGCTGCTGCCCGTGGGAACTAGAATGGATAATGGCAGCTTTGGCTTCGACCTGCCAAGCCCTACAACTGGTAAGCTAACCTCCAACTCGCTAAACAACCAGTGGGGAATGACTACCGGAGCCGATGGGAAGCCTGCCTACCTCCCCAAAGACAAAGACGGGAACTTCTTTAACCCCAAGACCAACCCCGAGAAGCTGGACTGGAAGAACTACGCCTACCTCCCAGCCGATCAGACCAAGGTGGAGAACAAAAACTACTACCTCGGAGCGGTAACCCTTCTGCAACCCGTGTACCTAGGGGGTAAGGTGCGGGAGCTAAACAAGATGGCCGGCTACGCCAAGAATATTGCCGAAACAAAGAAGAAGCTCGACGATACCGAGGTTCTCTACTACGTTGACGAGGCCTACTGGCGAGTGGTATCGCTTCAGGAAAAGGTAAAGCTGGCGCAAGACTACACCAACCTGGTTACCCGCCTCAATAGCGACGTGGAGGATATGTTTAAGGAAGGGGTGATCACCCGCAACGACCTGCTGAAGGTAAAGGTAAAGGTAAACGAGGTGGAGCTCAACCTGACAAAGGCTCAGGACGGGCTCGAACTATCCAAGATGGCCCTCTGCCAGGAGATCGGCATTCCGCTCGAATCGGATGTTAAGCTATCCGACCTGCCCAAGCCCCAGCTCACCAGCCTAAGCGATACCGGCTACGCCGACCGCGCCCTTGCCCACCGCAACGAAATAGTAGCCCTCGACCTGGCATCCAAAATAGCCCAATCGAACGTAAACATCATGAAATCGCGCTTTATGCCCAACGTGGTGCTTACGGCAAACTACATGGCCTCGAACCCCAACCCCTACAAGGGCTTTACCAACGAATTTGGGTTCGACTGGAACGTGGGCGTTGTGGTAAACGTGCCCATCTTCCACTGGGGCGAGCGCAACCAGACGCTACGTGCCGCCAGGGTGGAGCAAAAGGTGGCCGACCTGAACATCGAGGAGGCCAAGGAAAAGATTACGCTACAGGTGAGGCAGGCCATGTTTAAGGTGAACGAGTCCAACCGCCGCGTAGCCATGACCAAGAAGAGCATCGACCGCGCGGAGGAGAACCTAAAGGTGGCCAACGATGGCTTCAAGGAGGGCATCCTCTCGGCATCGGACGTGCTTGAGGCGCAAGCCCTCTGGCAGAGCGCCATCTCCGAAAATATTGAGGCCCGCAACGAGGCCATGCTAAGCGAGACGAACCTCAAGAAGGTACTTGGCGAGCTGCGATAGCTGTGCCCATAATTTGAACCAGCATTCAAATTACCCTAAAGCTCCCGATGGTATGTGGTGTACGTCGGGAGCATTTTTTTTAAAAATCTGGTAGGGTAAAGCAAAAGTTAGGTGTATTACCCTCAGAAAAGGATGAGCGAGCCGCCGAGCGCGGCAGCGTAGTCCTCACAGAAATGGTATCGTTACAGATGCTACCTGGTTGTTGAACGCTTGCTGCTTCTTGACGAACCGGCAAGCCCCAAAAAGAGAAGTTTTTTAGTGGGTCTTATGAATGAGTTTTTTTAGTTTTTATGTTAACCTTACATACTAAAGGGCGAGATTGTTGACGAAACAGTACTCGCCTTTGTTTTTTCCCCACGCCCCCACGCTGCCCCAGCATGCGCCCATCGCTTGCCGCGCAGCACCAGCCACCTTCCTCCATGCATGAACGAAAAGGTACTGCAGCCCCCTGCAGAAGCTTTATGCATACATATAAAGGCATTCGCCAGTAAAATCTTCCTTGTATGCATACATATAAAGATAAAACGGTCCAGAGCAGGCGTTGTATGCGTACATACAAGCACCATCATCATCGAAAACTTTTTTATATGCATACATATAAAAGCACTCGTCGGCAAAATCATCTTTATATGTATACATACAAAGGCGAAACAGCCCGAAGCGGTCGTTATATGCATACATACAAGCACCGTCATCATCAAAAACTTTCTTATATGCATACATACAAAGATGAAGCGGGCTGAAGCAGGCGTTATATGCATGCATATTTCCATGGGTACGGTTGGCGGCTGGGCGGCATGCCGGCATCATCGGCCTAAAACTTGAAGCGCTGGCAAAAAAACAGGGGGGAGATGCCTCTGGCACCTCCCCCCTCTATGCTGATCTGCAAGCGCTGCCTACCGGGCAAGCGCCTGCTTTACCTCGTCGAGCGTTGGGTTGTAGCCAAACACGGCCGAAGGCTTTAGGTAGAAGAGCTGGTGCTCGCGCTTGTAGCGCTTCTCGCCCCCGCCGGTGATGTTGAGCATGATGGTGGCGTCCTTGTCGATCCTGCCCGCCTTGGCTTCGCTGATGAGCGTTGCCACCGCTACGGCGGGGGCCAGGTGGATGTCGATCCCCTCGAGCTGCTCGAAGAGCTCGGCGGCGGCGAAGGCCTCCTCGTTGGTGGCCACCAGGAAGTCGCCACCGGCATCCTTCATCGCGTCGAACAGCCCCCCGGCCACGGCGTAGGGCGGCTTGCGGTTGGAGAGCACCTTGGCCACGATGGCCTCCACCTTGTGGCGGGCGTCATCATCATCCATAGGAAGAAGCGCGCGCGAGTCGGCCCTCCAGGCGTCGGCCATGGGGGTGAAGGGGGCATTCTGCGAAACCATCAGCTGGGCCTTGCCGGCGCCAAAGCGGCCGTCGGCAATCAGGCGCAGGTTGGCCTCCCAGGCGGCAATGGCGCCCGTTCCGCTTCCTACGGCCTGGAAGTAGTAGTCGGGAATGCGCCCGATGGCGGTGGCCGCCGAGAGCATGGTGGTGCCCATCCCGTCGCGGCGGGCGATATTCTTAGCGCCTCCCTCGGTGATGTAGCCGTCGAGCTGGCTCACCAGGTTCGAGAGGTTGATGGCGTCGAAGTAGTCGGCCCCCGCCTTGGGGCATATCAGCCGCACGCAGCTGTCGAGCGGGGCGTCGAACCAGAGCGCGTCGAGGTTGTCCTCGGGCACGCAAAGGATAAGCGGGATGCGGTTGTCGGAGCACACCTTGGCAAAGGCCCGGGCCGTGTTGCCCGCCGAGGCCACCACCAGCGTCTGGGAGGTGTCCATCAGCCTCCCGCAAACCGAGTAGGCCTCCGTCTCCTTAAACGAGCAGGTGCGGTTGTGGGCGCCGCGCTCGGGCCACCATCCGGTAAAGGTTACGTATAGGTTCGATAGGCCCAGCTCCTTGGCCAGCCGCTCGCTCTTGTAGGTTACCGGGGCCGACGAGCCGGCAAGCGTCCGCCCAATGGGGAGCCAGTCGGCAAACTTGTAGATGCCCCAGGCGTCATCTTTTACGTTAAGCTGCTTCTCCTCGTAAATGGCCCTCACGAGGCTGGGCTTTTCCTCGCCCAGCGGGTCGAGCATCCAACCAGAATCCTCAAACGTATGTCCGGTTGCAACAGATTGTAAAACGTAGCTGGTTTTGCCTATCACTTCATTCATTGTTTATATCGCTAAAGGATTCCAAAATTAGCATTTTTGCCCGTTGATGCCATCGCCAGCGGCCGTTAATGCCCGCAGGAGGCCAACTTTTCGGATTTTAGGGCCCCTCCATCCAGCAGCAAGGGGCGCCGCTACCGAAGTAGGGGCACCCCTTGCTGCCGGATGGCGACCACCGGGCCTTACTCCACGGTAAGGATTCTATTCTTGTAGGCGTAGGAGATCAGCTCGGCCGTATTCTGGACGTCCAGCTTCGAGTAAATGTTGTTCCGATGGTTGGATACCGTTTTTACGCTGATGCTTAGCACCTCCCCAATCTTCTCGGACGAATACCCCTTGGCAATTAGGTTGACAATCTCCTCCTCGCGCTTCGAGAGCTTGTTCTGCTTGGTTTTGCCCGCTTTCTGCGTGAGCATCTTGCCGAATAGCGGCAGAAGCACCTCCGAGTAGTAGCACTTCCCCCCGAATACCGTCCGTATCGCCCGTTCGAGCTCCTCCGAGCCAATATCCTTGATCACGTATCCGCTAACCCCGGCCTCCAGCATCTTCTGGAGGTACATCTCCTGATCGAACATGGTGATGGCCAGCATCCGTACCTGGGGGTACTCGTTGCTAATTATCGATGCCGCCTCAATCCCATCCATCTCCGGCATCATGATATCCAGCAAAACAACATCCACCTCCTGCAAGGCCAGCTCGTCGAGCAGCGCCCTGCCATTGACGGCAACAACGTTCAGATCAAAATCCGAAACCCTACGAAGGACGGAAACCATCCCACGCCGAAACAGCTCATTGTCTTCGGCAAGTGCAATACGGATAGACATAAAAATGGTATTAGCTGCTCGAATTTAGTTATTATCCCTCAACTTGCATGCTTTCTTAATAAAAACATCACCCCTTTAACATTTTATCCAAAATCGCCGCATTCGTGTAGCTTTATTTGCCGAAAAGTATACTTTTGGAGCAGCCTTGCTAAAGACTAGAGAAGAATGGGAACCGAGAGCTATAAAAAGATCCTGATTGTTGACGATGAAGCCGACAACCTTCAGCTCATCGTTGAGTCAATCGAAGCGATGGAGCAGCCCTACAACATCCTTTTGGCGAACAATGCCGTAAAGGCCATCACCATTATCAAGGACGAAGTCCCCGACCTCATCATCACCGACTGGGAGATGCCGGGCATGGACGGGGTCGACCTCATACGGATGGTAAAGGAAGATGAAAAGATTTCCCACATCCCCATCCTCATGTGCACCGGGGTAATGGTGAGCGCCGCGCACCTGAAGGCTGCGTTGGAGGCAGGTGCCGTAGACTACATCCGCAAGCCGTTCGATAAGATTGAGCTCAACGCCCGCCTCAACACCATGATGAAGCTCTCGGAGAGCACCCAAAAGATTCTCGACCTCAACAGGAAGAAGGAGGGGCTGCTTTCCATCATAGCGCACGACCTGCGAAGCCCGCTCTACGGCATTAAGTACCTCGCCAAGGTGACCATAGACGAGCTGAACAGCAACAACAACGCACAGGGAGTTGACGCCCTTGCCCAAATTGAAGAGCAGGCTGCTGCAACCTGCGATCTCCTGAACAACCTTCTGCTTTGGATTAAGCTGCCGGGAAGCACCAACTTCTATCACCCCAAAGCGCAAAGCATAAAATGCACCATAGAGGAGAGCACGAACCTATTCCGCACAACGCTCAACGAGATGAAGGTTCGCCTAACCCTTTCGGTCGAAGATGCAACGGCAAGCTTCGATAAGGAGCTTATAGCATCAGTAATCCGCAACCTAATTTCCAACGCCATCAAGTTTAGCGATGCCGGAGGCGAAGTGTCCATATCCTCCTCAGTAAAAAAAGATGCTGTAGTGGTAAAAGTATCCGATACAGGGGCTGGGATGAGCGAAGAACAGGTTAAGCGCATTACCACTCCACCTGCCAACTTGTACGAGTCAAACTCGTCGCGCACCAAAGGCTGGGGAATTGGCCTAAAGCTAGCAGCTATAATTCTAGACCTCCACAACACCCAGCTAAATGTCGAAAGCCATCAAGGAAAAGGCACCTCCATTTGGTTTTCGCTGCCGCTAACCCCTTCTAATGTAAAAGTTGCGCAGTAGCTTTTAGCTGCTGCGTATAGCGCTGCTCATTACCGGTCCACACCGACGAAAGAAGGGTATCAATCCATTCCATTATGGAAGGATTCCCCTTGGGCATCTCGTTGCTAAGCACCTTGCGAATCCGCGATGCCTTGTAAACCTCTATTTCCAGCAAAGATGATATCACCTTTTGAAAGGCAACCTTCTCCTCGTCGCTTTGGAATGTTGGCAACTCATACGATACATTAGGGACGGATTCCTCGCTGATGTTTGGTTCTAATTCCTCCAATTTCTGGTTGGAAGACAATGGCAGCGTAAACCACATCTGCGTCCCCTTCCCCATCTCCGATTCAAACCCAATTGTTCCCCCATGAGCCTCAACAGCCATCTTGCAAAAGGTCAGCCCAAGCCCAGTTGGCTTCACTCGCCCCAACATTTGCTCGTTGTAGCTGCCATATTTTTCGAAGATCAACTCCCCCTTATCCATCGGGATTCCTGGTCCCTTATCCGTAATGAAGAATCGTATGTTACCATCATCAATTGCACAGGAAAGCACCACCTCCGAATTCATGGGGGTATACTTCAGCGCGTTGGTAAGCAGGTTGGTAAAAATGCGCTCTACTACGTCGGCATCAATATCCAGCTCTATGTTGGCAGCGATTTTATTTACCAAGCTAATGCCATGCTGCGCTGCAAAGTAGCTTACACTTGAGAGCGATTTCTCCACTACCGTTCCAATAAGAATGTTATGCCTATTAAGCATCATCTTATCATTCTCGTACTTCTGAATATCGAGTATATTCTGAACCAAGCTAAGCATCTGCTGGCCTGCCGATGTAATTTTGGCATCGTTCGAGTAGTTGAGCACCATGTTTAGGGGATTCTTCAGATCGTGCACAATCATGGCGGTAAGCGCATTCTTAAGCCTATCCACCTTTACCAGCTTTTCGTTGACGCGCTTAAGCTCTTCTGCCTTACTTTCGATTTCCTGCTTCTGAAACGAGATGGATTGCGTTCGTTCCTCCACAACATCCTCCAGTTCCTTATTGTACTGCTGCAACTTTCGCGATAGAATCTCAACATCGTAAAAAGCAACGGAGGCTTTCTTGGATAACACAAATGCTTGCGAGAAAACCATAACAAACAACCCCAGTGGCATTAGAAACGAAGTGTCGACCATGCCATTGTAGAACAGGATATCGTTCATCATCACCGCAAACAAAAAGCAATACCCCAATAGCAGCACTAACGAATTGCTATACCTACAATAGATTGCCATCAACAAAATGTAGAAAACATAGCCGCCCTCTACAAGAAGAATGAACTGATAGGCAATTGGCGTGTAGGTGAAGTAAGTTGAGGGAAGAATTAAAACTATCGCCACAAAAAAAGCGGCCACCCCATAGCACACCTTTAGTATTTTTGATGATGTAAGCGTGGGGTAGATTTGCTCGATGAAGTGAAGGAAAACAGGTCCTGCCAATATGTAGGAAAAGTACTCGAACTTTACGGCAACTAACCAATCGAGCTGAGGAAAAAATAAAAATATCAGCTTCTCCCCAGTAGTGAGCAATCGAATTGTAATAATGCAGCACATGATGCTAAACACCAGCGACGACTTGTCCTTTCGCCTGTAGAGATAGAGCACCAAGTGGTAGAGCGCCATCACCAAAAACACGCCCAAAATAAAGAAGTTGGAACCAACAACCTTTTGCTTGAGATCGACAACATCAGTAGCCTGCCCAAGTATCATGGTGTCTTCGGGTCCTCCCTTCCAATGCTGAAAATTGGATATTTGTATAACTACTTCGGTTAAGCTATTACATGTGTAAAAGTAAAGCTCGCGCCGATGCCAGCTTGGCTCTGTATGTTCCTCCGATTTACCGACCTTACCGCATTCGGCTTTCAGCATTCCATCAATAAAAATTCGATAGGAACAATCTAATTCCCGGATTTTAAGCCCGTACGACTTATTCCTATCTAGGTTGAGCCAAAAACGAAGCGTGGCGCAACCTTGTCCTCCAATCTTCTTACCGTTTACCTCTTTCCCGTTCCATAATCCGGGAATTTTTAAGTAACCATCCTTTTGCGGCGCTGATATCTTGAACTCGTTGGGCGAGATTAGCCTATTCCAGTAGAACTCCACATTGCCGTTCATCCCGTAAAACTTTCCAGGCTCCATCTCACCCTTTAAGCTGCAAACCCCATCCTTGATAGTTGCAAGGGTTTTCTTGTTGCTCATGGCATTATAGCCATAGCGCACCATAAAAAAGAGCGGGATAAGCAGCAAAACTAGGATTAGTATGCGCAAGTATTTCCGATGGTCCTGCATGTTACGTTTTGATGTTAGCGTGGCGAATATAGCGCAATATCCTGTAAAGAATACACTTGAGGTATTTCTTTTAACTACGCCTACTCGCTTTTTTTGAAGAACTTCTACCGTTTTACCAGCGGCCAAATGAGACTTTCTAAGCCATTCAGCTTAATCTCGTACATCTGCTCCAGCATTTGTCCCAGCTCTCCCTTTGGAAAGCCCTTCTGCTTATACCACACAAGGTAGGGTTCGGGAAGTTCAACAAGTAATCGACCTTGGTACTTGCCAAAGGGCATGCGGGTGTTGGCTACCTTTAATAGGAACTGGCGAGGATCGGGGGTAAGCATGATTTTATGAAGTTAGATGAAGGAATCTTTAAAGTGAAAGAATAAAACTTAATCATCCTTCCTCAAATATTCGTCCAGTAACATTAAATTCAACTCTCTATTAGGGTACTTGAATTCAATCTCGTCGAAGGAGACCTTAAAGGTGCAGCCTTCCTTCCAGCGGCTGCAGCCAAAGGCGGTTTTGCCCTGCAGTATTTTTCCTTGTCCGCAGGAAGGACAGGTAAATTCATCTGTATATTCAAACTTTTTCTCCTTTGCAGGGATTTCGTCGCGCTGCAGTTCCACTTCGCCATTGGCGTTAAGGGTAAGGATGCCTTCGCACTTGGTACCATCAAGGGTAAAACCCTTAATCTTGGAAGTTTTTCCGTTGGCGATGAGGCTTTCGACCTGCTTGTCGGTTAGCTTCTTGCCAAACTGTTCGAACGAGAGGCGGAAACCGCATCCATTCTTATATTCGCTGCATCCATAGGCGGTTTTCCCCTGCAGCACCTTTCCCTTCTTGCACTTAGGGCAGGTAAGCTCGGCAGGTTTGTCGTCCTTCGGCTTCTTTTCGCGCTTTGCTTTTGCCTTTTTGCCATCCGATTCGCCCTCTGCCTCCTTTGCGGCAGGCTCTTCCTCGATAGTGATGCTATGAACCTCTCTTTCGGTGATCACCTCTACCACAAGCGCCTTTACCATCTCCTTCATCTCGGCTAAAAAGTCGGTTGCCTGGTAGTCGCCCTTCTCAATTTGGCGTAGCTTTCGCTCCCAAATACCGGTTAGCTCCACCGATTTTAGCTGCTCGTTGTTAATCGTCTGAATTAGCTCGATACCCGTAACTGTTGGCTCCAAATTCTTACGCACGCGGCGGATGTACTTCCGCTTAAACAGCGTTTCGATGATGTTCGCCCGCGTTGATGGACGTCCAATTCCGTTTTCCTTGAGCGCATCGCGCAATTCCTCGTCGTCGACCTGCTTTCCGGCGGTTTCCATGGCGCGGAGAAGCGTTGCTTCGGTGTAGGGCTTGGGCGGTTGCGTAAATTTCTCCTGAACTCCCGGCTCGTGTGGACCACTTTCGCCCTTTACGAACTCGGGCATCAGCTGGTCGTCCTTATCGGCAGGGTTTTCGTCATCATTTTCCTTATCGTCCTCCTTCTTCTTGAAAAGAATGCGCCATCCATCCTCCAAAATCTGCTTACCCGTTGCCTTAAACGGAATTTCGGCAGCCTCGCCCAGCACGGTGGTGTTGGAGACGATACAGTCGGGGTAGAAGGCGGCAATAAAGCGGCGGATGATGAGGTCAAACACCTTTTTCTCGTTGTAGGTGAGGTTGGGGTTGAACTCGCCCGTTGGGATGATGGCGTGGTGGTCGGTTACCTTGCTATCGTCGAAAACCTTCTTGCTCTTTTTGATTTTCGACTTCAGCAGCAGCTCGGTAAAGGTCTCGTAGGGCTTAAGTCCCTTGAGAATACCGGGAATCTTAGGGTATACGTCGTCGGGAAGGAAGGTGGTATCCACGCGGGGGTACGATACCTGCTTCTTCTCGTATAGGCTTTGGATGTAGCCGAGCGTTTCCTCGGCGGTAAAGGCAAACTTCTTGTTGCACTCCACCTGAAGCGACGTTAGGTCGAACAAGCGTGGCGGCGCTTCGGTTCCCTTCTTCTTTTCGAAGGAGGTGATGGTGAAGAGGCTCTCGCGAATCTTCTCGAGGATGTCGGCAGCCTCGTCGGCAGCGGCAAAGCGTCCCTGGGTTGCAGAGAAGATTACGCCGCGGTAGAGCGTTTTCAATTCCCAGTAGGCTTCGGGGGTAAAATTGACGATCTCGAGGTGGCGGCGAACGATAAGCGCCAGCGTGGGCGTTTGAACTCGCCCGATGGAGAGCACCCCCTTGCCGTTGCTGTACTTTGTGGTGTACAATCGGGTGGCATTAATGCCCAAGAGCCAGTCGCTTATGGCTCGGGCATGCCCGGCATGGAAAAGTAGATCGTACTTGCTGCCCTCCTGAAGCTTGTTAAAGCCCTCGCGGATAGCTTCTGCCGTAAGCGACGATATCCATAGCCGTTTCAGCGGCTTAGTGTTCTGCGCAAGCGAGAGTACCCATCTTTGAATGAGCTCTCCCTCCTGTCCGGCATCGCCGCAGTTAATTACCTCGTCGCATTCGCCAACGAGGCGCTTGATGGTGTTGAACTGTTTCTGGATTCCCGTATCGTCGACTACCTTAATCTGGAATCGCTGCGGAATAATGGGCAGGGTAAAGAGGCTCCACCGTTTTAAATCGGGATGGTAGTCCTCCGGCATCTTAAGGGTGCAGAGATGACCGAAGGTCCAGCTAACCCAGTAGCCATTGCCCTCGTAGTAGCCATCGTGGCGCGACTTGGCGCCCAAGATTTCCGCCAATTCCTTGGCAACGCTGGGTTTCTCGGCAATACAAAGCTTCACGGGAGTATCGGTAAATGGTAATCGTGCTACGAAGATAGCAAATTAGATTAGAACACGGATTTTGGGTTAACCTCAAAGGACAAAACAAGTACATGTATCCGAATGATTAACTACAAAGGGCGCAAAGGATAGCATAAAGGACACAAATATAATTGCTAAGGCAAGCGAAAGAACGACATTTAC